>JANMKU010000276.1:0-2602 GCA_031372205.1 Gemmatimonadaceae bacterium
GAATTTCGCCACCGGTCTGCGCGACAAACTGTTCGACCCGCTCGACGAACGGGCCACGCCCAACGTCGAAGCGTGAATGCCCCTCGGCGGCAAGTTGCTTTTCGACCACGTTCTGCGTGGCAATGCCGGCGTGGTCCGTGCCTGGCACCCACAGTGCTTCATCGCCCGCCATCCGACGCCAGCGCACGAGCACGTCCTGCACGGTGCTGTTGAGCCCGTGTCCGACGTGCAGCACGGCCGTCACATTGGGTGGTGGCATGACAATGACGAACGGTTCGCGGGCGGCCGCGCGCTCAGCACTGGCGGCAAAGACCCCATCGTCGGTCCATCGTTGATACCACTCGGCCTCGGTGGCGGCGAAGTCGTAACTGGCGGGAAGCGGGATTTGATCGGGCGAGGTCATACGCAGAAAACTAAACGAGCGGTCGCACGACCAATTCGTCGACGACACCAGCGACTGCCGGGACGCCACGAGCAAGTGTCACCGCGTATGTGACCTCCCGTTTGGTACGGACAGAACCGGACAGTTCGATGCGTCCATCGTCGGTCGCCCCAATGTCGATGGGCCGTTGGCTGAGTATGACGTCGTTGTTAAAGACCTCGAGTACCCGTTCCTCCAATGCCTCTGGCGTCGCCGCCTGGAGACCAGACTCGACTTCGACGTTGACGCGTGGTGCCGGGATCAGGTTGTGCGGCGCGCTTGGTTGGCGGTCGGTGCGTGGCGTCGGGCGCCGGTCGTGACGGGACAACCGCCCGGAGACGAGCATGACGACGGCGGCTCCGACAACGGCGCCAATCGCCGCCAGTAGCAACGGTGACGTGTCAGCCGCTGAGCGCCGCCGCTGTTTCTTCAATCGGTCGCGGGCGTTGTTGTGACGATCCCTGCTGGTGTCGAAACGTCGTGGTGCCATGGACTTTCCTCCGGTGGCGCGGTTATCCACGCAACGATAGTTTGTGGTTCTCATGTGCCGCCGACGGTCTGGGAGTCTCCTCGGCTTGCGGCCGCGACATAGCCTCTCACCCGTACGCCACTGATGCTCGCAGGACTGCCGCCGGCCGCACCGACCCAGCTCATCACGCTCACGCTTCCCGACGGTTCGACCCGCGAGGTGCCCGCGGGCACGTTGGCACGAGATGTGGTGGCGACCATCGGCGCGCGCTTGCTGCAAGCGTCGATTGCTGTGGCGGTGAATGGCGCGGTGCAGGACTTAATGACCCCGCTGCGCGAGTCGGGGTCCTTTGTCGTTCTGACAGATAAGGACCCACGCGCCCTCGCGGTACTGCGGCACTCCGGAGCACACATTCTGGCGACGGCGGTGCGGCGCCTTCGCCCCGACGCCAAGATTGGATTCGGACCGGCCATCGACGACGGCTTCTATTACGATTTCGACGTAGCGCAGCCCTTTACGCCGGATGATCTCGACGCGTTTGAGAATGAGATGCGCAAGGTCATCGCGGAGAAGTATCCGTTCGTGCGCGAGGAGGTGTCGCTGGCCGAGGCCCGCGTTCGTTTTGTCGACGACCCGCTGAAGCTCGAGCGCCTTGATGATTTCGAGGGCAGTGATGAAGTGATTTCGACGTATACGGACGGACCATTCATCGATTTGTGTCGCGGGCCGCACGTGCAGGACACGTCGTACCTCAAGCACTTCAAGTTGCTCTCGGCGGCCGGCGCGTATTGGCGTGGCGACGAAAAACGCCAGATGCTGCAGCGTATCTATGCGACCGCGTTCTTCAAGAAAGACGAACTCGACGCACGGTTGCTGCAACTCGAAGAGTCGAAGAAGCGAGACCATCGCGTGTTGGGCAAAGCGCTCGACTTGTTCCAGATCTTCCCCGTGTCGCCGGGCGGCGTATTCTGGACGCCCAAAGGCACCACGGTGTACAACACACTCGAAGCGTTTGTGCGCGAGCGACAGCGGGAGGCGTTCAAGGAGATCAAGACGCCACTGCTGTACAACTCCAAGTTGTGGGAGCAGTCCGGACACTGGGGCAAGTATCGCGACAACATGTTCCTCGTGCTCGACAACGAGACTGGCGAACATGAGATGGCGCTCAAGCCCATGAATTGCCCGTCGCATCACCTGTATTTTGCGTCGTCGAAGCACTCGTACCGCGAACTGCCGGTTCGCTACGTCACGTTTGATGTGCTGCACCGGAACGAATTGTCGGGCGCGCTCTCCGGGCTCACGCGCGTGCGTCAGTTTGCGCAGGATGACTGTCATGTCTACCTTCGCGAAGATCAAATCGCGCAGGAAGTGCAGTTCCTGATGGACTTCATTCTCGAGTACTATCAGACGTTTGGCCTTACCGCCCGACTCAAGTTCGCCACACGGCCCGAAGAGCGCATCGGGTCTGACGCGTTGTGGGATCGTGCCGAGGCCGCGCTGCGGGCGGCGCTCGACTCCACTGGTCGTCCATACGAAATGAAGGAGGGCGACGGCGCCTTTTACGGACCAAAAATCGACTTTGACGTGCTCGATTCCATTGGTCGTGCGTGGCAGCTCGGCACCATTCAGCTCGATTACAACGCACCCGAGCGGTTCGATTTGCAGTACACCGGCGAGGACAACGCCGCGCATCGGCCCGTGGTCATTCATCG
>JANMKU010000385.1:0-14333 GCA_031372205.1 Gemmatimonadaceae bacterium
TCGCGGGCTACGCCCTCTACCCCGAGGCTCCCGCGCTCGGCTACGGGGGACTCATCGCCGGCATAGGCGGCACGCTCGGAATCGCGCGCGGCTATTGGGCATCGTCAACACGGAAGGCGCGCGAGCGAATCAGCGTCGTTATGGACGCGATCGGTCGGACCCTTACTCAGCCAGAGACCAAGGCCTCCGCGCTCCGTGCAATCGGGGAAAGCGTAGCGGCGCCAACGCCCGAAGCGAGCGGAAGATCCGTTCAATGATGGTCTGCGCCTGCGTGAGCGCGGTGCGAGGCGACTGCGTTCCGCCCATCGGCGCATTCATGACGTCGATAGTGCGTGAACCGTAGTGGATGCTTGACTTCGCGGCCGGTACGCATCTTCGGGGATCGCGGACAGGGTCGATTGGTGCACGCGATCACCGAGTCCATAGAACTGCGCGAAGCTCATGATGAGTGGACGCCAACGGTCAGGATCAACACGGTGTTCGTGTCCGGCCAGCCGAATCGATTCGCAGACGTGTACGCGTGTGATGCGCATTTCAAACGCCACGAGTGCGCCGCGTCGCAGTGGATCACGTTCCGCGAGCGGATGCACGGCCTCCAGCCGCACCTCGAGGTGTACCGGGCACTCAGCCACCCGCGGCGCCGCAACGTCGACTGATGGCAATGGTGTGACCGACGCTTCGGCGAACTTGTCGCCGACGTGGCGATAGCCCATGCTGCGCTTGTGCAGTGGTACTGGGTCTGAGCCGGTCGTGCGTGCAAGCCGGTTGACTGCAGACACCTGCGCGACGGACGGCAAGTTCAACACACACTCACCGGTTCGCGTGATATTCGCCGGTGTCTGCGATCGGGCGCCGAAGCCCAGCATACAGCTTCGCCCGAGCCACCAGACGGACGACATCGGCGCCAAGTTCGCTGAGCCGTCGGGGTTGAGTGACGACACGAGAACAACCGGAGTGCCGAAGTACAGAATGGCAGGATCAATGGTGGCGTGCATGGAATTCGATGGTGTGAGGAGTTGATATCTCCCGTACCATCGCGTCGGTCAGGTCCTCACCGCTATCCGCGTCTTGCGGCTGAATCTCGCCTTAGACGACATCGAGCGAACGATCCTTTCATGAAATGACAACGGCGCCTGGTGGGCGCCGCTGTGCACAGACCGAACGTCCTCAGTGCGTTACTTGACGCGCCGACGTCGAGAGCATAAGCCGAGTCCCAACAATCCGGCGCCCATCAACACGTACGTGGACGGTTCCGGTGCGACGGTCGACGTCTGCGTCACGCTGATATCGTCAATGTTCCAGTAGCTCGGGTTGTTTTGGAATCTGAATTCGATGACCGTTGTCGCCGTTGTCGCCGTCACCGTGTACAGCGATTGCGTGTATGCAAACGCGCCCGAGTTGGAGAGCGATTGCGTCGCCACCCCACCAAAAAACGCCTGAAATGAGTTCGGCGTACCGAAACCGTTTTGAAGCCAATACGAAAAGTCGTATTGCTGTCCGATGGCCGTTGCGACGGACTGGCTGATGTTGCACGTGCCACCAAACGGACCAATCTTGTATCCAAAGTTGCCGCTATGAGCAACCGCGCCGACGCCTATGTTATCAAAGCAAACGCTTCCCGACTTGGCCCAGCCCGTCAGCAAACCGTCTTCGAACCCGCCGTTGACGACCTGGGCGGAGGCACTTGACGCGAATGCGAGGGATAGTGCGCAACTTGCAAGAATGCGACGGAGCATAGAGGGATCTCGCCGTAGGAGAAGATGGGTGCTCGCTGAAGCCCGACGGCAGCCAGCTCGGCAATACTCGTACCGTCCCGTTCGGTATAGTTGAGCTCGCAATCACGGCGCGGGGGGCGCGCGCATGTTTCACGAGCGCCTTTTCCTATGAGAAACCGGTCCATTCAATGTGCGCCATCGGGTGCTGGACGTTGTGGATCCGCCGCGCCGCTGTGGCGGAAGTACGACAGTTCACCATCACACCACGCGACAGCCGTCGCGTCACCAGATTGTAGCCATGCGAAATCTCCACTCTGGCCTGCTGATCGCCGCTGCACTTCCCTCGTTCGCGGCCGCCCAAAATCCAACGCGCGTCGATCGCGCCGAGCACCACGAATTTGTGCTCGCCAACTTTCGCACGGAGAGCGGCGTGACGTTGCCGTCCGCGAAAGTGGTGTACGGAACGTATGGACATCTCAACGCGGCGCGCGACAACGCGGTGCTGCTCCCATCGCACTATCTGGCCAATCATCACGGCTATGAGTGGTTGATCGGACCAGGGCTTGCGCTCGACACTGCGAAACTATTTTTGGTGGCGACGGAGTTGTTTGGCAACGGGAATTCGTCGTCGCCGAGCAA
Source organism: Gemmatimonadaceae bacterium (assembly GCA_031372205.1). Taxonomy (GTDB): domain Bacteria; phylum Gemmatimonadota; class Gemmatimonadetes; order Gemmatimonadales; family Gemmatimonadaceae; genus Gemmatimonas. The sequence continues at coordinate 2,355 of JANMKU010000385.1, forward strand.
TACACCGGAACCGTTTCATGGCCCGCGTTTCCCGATCATGAGTATTCGTGACAACGTGAACGCCGTGCACGAACTCCTGGTGAATGATTTGCACATCACGCATGTGCGCGCAGTGATTGGGTTTTCGATGGGCGCGCAGCAGGCGTTTCAATGGGCGGTGAGCTATTCAAGTTTTGCTGATCGCATTGTCGCGACGTCGGGCACGGCGAAAACATATGGGCACGGGGTGATGCGATTGGAAGGACAGATCGCGGCACTCACCTCCGATTCGGCATTTCACGGTGGCGACTACACCTCGCCACCGAAAGCGGGGCTCGCGGCATTCGGCATGGTGTGGGGCGCGTGGTTGTACAGCCAGGAATGGTGGCGCAAAGAACTGTGGCGCACGTCGTCGCCCGCGGGAACAACGGCGGAGCAATTCATGCAATCATTTCGCACGCGATTTAGTGCCGACGCGAATAACTACATCTTGCAAGCGCGCACGTGGGAGCGACACAATGTTGGTGACACACCAGGCTTTGGCGGCGACGTCGAGCAAGCGTTGCGATCGATCGTGGTGCCGGTGTTGTACATGCCGTCAGAAACCGATTTGTATTTTCCGCTCGCCGATGCGCGCTACGAAAGCGCGTTCATTTCGCGGGTGCGCTTCGTGCCGATTCCGTCGCTGTGGGGACATCCTGCGGGGGCGGGAGCGAATCCGGCCGATAAGGCATTTTTGAATGCAGAGATTGCGAAATTCCTTGCGCGCTAGCGGGTGCGTAGTCAGGTCAGCTCGTCGACTCGCAACCACTTGATTTACGCGTTGAGACCGAGCGTCGGATTCTTCTGAGGTAAGTCAGATGAGTCAACGTACCCGGCGTTGGGCAGCTTCTCGGCGATCCGTGTGCGTGGTGAGTTGCTGTTTCACGATGCCGGCTGCCGTTCGCACACGGTCGCGATCAGCCGTTTGGCGAGCGTGGCCGATTCGCGGTGCGCGACGCGGTCATGCTGATGGTGTCGCCGTGGGTCCGCAGCGACGCGGTCACGTGCGCGCGTTAGTCGCGTCGTGTGGCGGGAGCCCCAGCAGCGCCGACAGTTTTTGTGGATGGCGATCACGAGCTCGGCGCGCGCGAGCTGGTCGCGCAACTGCACATTCTCGCGCTGCACGCGCCCCAACTCGGCGGTGTCTGCGGAGCGCGTGCCCTTCGGCCCGCGCCGCTGCGCTAGCGCATGGCGTGCCCCGGTGTGAAACTGTGTCAATGATCGCGTGAAATTCCCCAGGGAGCGATCGTCTCAAATGCCCCACCCGGTGAAATCTCACTCCTCGGATTGAGCAGTGAGGGTGGCACGCAGTAACCCGGCCTTGCGTTTCTCGCGGAGCCGGTAGGAATCGCCTTTGATGGTGATCGTGGTGGCGTGATGCAAGGGCGATCGAGGATGGCACTGGCGATGATGGCATCGCCAAACACGTCGCCTCACGCGCCGAGACTCTGGTTGCTGGTGCGCAAGATCGCCCCGCGTTCGTAGCGCCGGCTCACGAGTTGAAAGAACAGATTGGCGCCTTGCCGGTCGATCGGGAGATAGCCGATCTCATCGATCACGGTGAACAGGCGCCGCCGCCGCCGACTGGCAGATACCTCCACCTCACTGCGCGATGCACTGCGGGATGATACGGTCATACGGGTGGACCTCCTGCGCCCCCTGCGTTGCTCACAAATTGGGCGACTGGAATCGTCTCACACTATGTTGGCAGCAGGGGCCTTACCTATCCACAGTATTTGGCAATGCTCGTCCTCTGGAAGCGGGACAAGCTGCGCGTACAGGAGATTGGAGAACCGCTCAACCTCGACTCGGCCACGCTGACGCCGCTGCTCAAGCGACTGGAGACGGCGCCGCTTATACGTCGGGTGCGCTCAACTGAAGACGAGCGCAGTGTGCTCGTGTCGCTAGCGGCCGTCGGACGTGCGCTCAAGAAGCGGGCACAAACCGTACCGTCACACGTTCTCTGTGCCGTTTTTGCGCCATCGGAGCAAGCATCCGGTGCGGAGGCTGCAGCGATCCCTGCCTCGGCTGCGCAAGCGCTTGCTTCAGGCCGCAGGATGAGTGCGCAAGGCGTCGCTGGGCATGGGGAACCGATGTAGATGGTGCACTATTGAGTCGTGTGCGGCGTTCACAAGCGGTTTCATGCGCCACGCAGTGCGGTAATTGGTTGTCGGCTCCCCGTCTCCACAGGCATTCCCAATCTTCAGAATCTCTCATGACGTCGATCAGCACACCGCACACGCTTGCCAGATCTTTCAACGAGCTCCATGCAGCTAGGGCGGAATCCATCCTCGTGTTGCCCAATGCGTGGGACGCCATGAGCGCTCGCCTCGTCGAGGCGGCCGGTGCCAAGGCGATTGCCACGACAAGCGCCGGCATTTCCTGGTCACTGGGGTATCGCGACGGACAGGGTCTCGCGCGCGAGCAGATGATCGACGCGCTGCGCCGCATTGTGGGCGCGGTTCGCATCCCCGTGTCCGCGGATATGGAGAGCGGATACGGCACGGGCTCGCTCGACGACATCACGGCCACCGTGCGTGGTGTCCTGAATGCCGGCGCGGTCGGCCTCAACCTCGAGGATGCGCCGGGTAGCAACGGCGAACTGCTCGTCAGCCTGGATCGACAGGCGGAGCGCATTCGTGCAGCGCGCTGTGCTGCTGACGAGGCCGGCACAGCACTGTTTATCAACGCGCGGACCGATACCTACGTGAAGAGGGTCGGTGCCGATGGCGAGCGCTTCGACGAAACAGTTCGTCGCGCGCGCGCGTATGTCGACGCCGGCGCGAATGGCGTCTTCGTGCCAGGCGTGGCGGATGCAGACATCATCCGACGGCTGGCCGCGGCCGTTGGCGCTCCACTGAACGTCATTGGTGGTCCGGGGGCGCCGAGTGTCCCCGAGCTGCGCACGCTGGGTGTGGCGCGCGTCAGTGTTGGCCCCGGCATGGTGCGCGCAATCATGGCACACATTCGACGCGTCAGCATCGAGTTGCTGGAATCAGGCACGTATCACGAAATCGAGGCGCAGCTTTCGTCTCCGGACGCCAACGCATTGTTCCCGCAGAATCGAGTGTAACTCGGTCACATCACTCTTCCCAGATTGGAGACACAGTATGCCGTACTTTGCGACCACTGCAGCACCAACGACGGACATCTACTTCGAGGACAGCGGTGGCGATGGACAGCCCGTAGTCCTCATCCACGGCTGGCCGCTGAGCCACCGGATGTGGGAGAGCCAGGTCAACTCGCTCACGGCCGCAGGATACCGATGCGTCTCGTATGACCGACGCGGTTTCGGTGAATCCGGCAAGTCCACCGGTGGGTACGATTATGACACGTTTGCGGCAGACTTGAACGATCTGCTCGAGTCGCAAGACCTGCAGAAGGTTGTACTTGTGGGCTTCTCGATGGGCGGTGGAGAGGTCGCCCGATACATCGGGCGGTACGGAACGCGGCGCATCGCGAAAGCGGCACTGCTTGGAGCCGTGCCACCCTTCCTGCTGCAGACCAGCGACAACCCCGACGGCGCGCCGCAATCAGTATTTGACGGAATGCTTGCCGGTGTCACCGCAGACCGCATCGCGTTCCTCGACGCGTTTTTCACCAACTTCTACAATACCGACGCCGGCAACATGCCCGCCGATCTCGTGGAGTTCAGCAAGTGGGTTGCATGGGCCGCGTCACCCCTCGGCACCCAGCAGTGCATTGTGGCGTTTGGCACCACCGACTTTCGACAGGACCTCGCCAAGTTCGATGTGCCCACACTGATCGTGCACGGCGACCAGGACCGCATTGTGCCGATCGACATCTCGGGGCGGAAGTCGCACCAGCTGATTCGCGGGAGCCGGTTCGAAGTGCTCAAGGGCGCGCCACATGGCTTTGCTGCAACTCATGCAGTGGAGCTCAACAAGTTGCTACTCGACTTCATCGGATCGTAGGCGCGAACTTTCGCTTGCACTCGCGCACGGCGCCCGTTTCGGCGGCGCCGTGCGCGAGTTGATTCACCGGTCCAGGGACATGATGCAATGGCTATGCTAGTCCCGACGCATCACTGGATGAAGTCAGGATGGACGGTGACGCTCGGGATCCGCTCCGTACGGACCGCCCGTCTCGCCACTGCATGCGCATGCCTCGCGACGGCCACGGCCGCATGGCAGCCGCCAGACCCGCTGTCTGGCCGATGGGAACTGAATGTCTCGAGGACGCACTACGGAGGCGGCGCAGAGCCTCGGCAGCGAGAATCGTTTCACTGCGTACACATCTCGACGGGCGTCGACTGCAGCATTGAAAGCGTTCGGGCCGGTGGACGTACAGTTGTTGGCGGCTTTACCGCAGCATACGACGGGGCACCTGGTCCAACGCGGGGAATCCCGGACGTTGACCACGTCCGGCTTATCAAAGTCAGCGCTTCGATTGCCGATGCGACGTTCACATTTCAGGGGCGGGCGGTTTTCGCGTATCGCGCCGTGCGGTCAGCAGATGGACGGTCACTCACGATCATCGCGGTGGACCCCGTCAGTCGCGCCGTTCTAAACAGCATTGTCGTGTACGATGAGCGCAGACGCTGAAGCGCCACTGCAGTCACACGTGGGTATCATGCGGCACCTCACGCGGTGCACCGACTCCCCATCAACTGCTTTCCATGCGTCGTAGCATTCTCGCATTTGCGTTTGTCGTGCTTGCCACCTCTCTCCCCGCACAAGCTCGCTCGGCTTCAACAGATCAGGCCGCGAGTGCGGGTGTGGCGCAAACTTTTCGCGCGTTCGGTCGACCGTACGGCGCCTGGCTGGTTGCGGCGTTCGACTCAATCCCGGCAACGCAATACACGTTTCGTCCCACCCCAATCCAACAGTCCGTAGGGTAATCGCCCAACATCTTGAAGATGCGAAGTATCAGCTGTGTTCGCTGTTCGGGACGGCACAGTACATGCGCACGGCAAAGGATGCGTTGGCGGATACGGTGAAGGCTCGCTGGCCCAAGGATACCCTGGTTGCACGCGTGCGCGCGTCGCTGGTGTTTTGCGGCGAAGCAATTGGGCTCCTGACAGACGCCCGCTTAGCCGACACGCTCCAGGCGGGGCCGCCGGGCGCAATGCTGCGCATGCGGTACCTCATCATGCTTGTGACCGATCTCGCCGAACACTATGCGCAGGTGGCGACGTACATGCGCATCATGGGGCTGGTGCCACCCTCGGCGCTGCCGCCAACAAAGTGACATGCGCGCGGTCGCGACGCAGTGTAAACGCGGCGGACAACACCGCGTCGCGCGCCGCAACACTACCGACCGGGAACTCCGGACACGGCCATCAATTATCGATACGCATTCGTAGCGTTAATTCTCTACCACGAGTTTGGAGCGACCGATGAGTCCGACGTTGCATACAGTGGGCATTGTGGTGCATGACATGAGCGCGGCATTGGCGTATTACCGGGTTCTCGGCTTGCCGATCCCTGTCGACGCGGTCGACGGTCCGCACGTGGAATACCACACGCCGAGCGGTGCCGTGCTCGGGTTCGATCTGGAGTCCATGGTACGTAGCGTGGACCCGCAATGGGTGCCCACGACGGGTAGCCAGCGGCTCAATCTGCAGTTCGATTGCGCAACCGTCGACGTGGTAGATGCGACGTATGGACGGCTGATGGACGCCGGCTATCGCAGCTACGCCGTGCCGGCCGATACCTTCTGGGGGCAGCGTTTTGCTCGTGTTGTGGATCCGGACGGCAACGTCGTCAATCTGTTCGCGGACGTGCCGGCGAGCGCGACAGCGTAAACGTTGCATTCGAGGTGCCCGCCGGTCGCGTTGCAGGGTGTCCGGCGGCGGCCTTCAAAGTGCGTAGTGACGTAGAAATGCGCGAGTCGCGCGCGTGCACGCGTCGTTGGTGTTCTGCGCCGAAGCGACCTCGCTATCGGCAGTACACGGTACCGCCCCGTGACCTTAACGGCGCGGCGTAAACGGCCATGGCCGCGCGTGAGGACACGGCTCGATAGAGAGCGCGTGCATGGAGGACCGGAAGCGGGCGTCGGCCCACAGCGGATCGATGAGCGGATTGCACCCAAGTACTCCGTTGGCGTCTACCCATTTGTGCTGCCCCACCGATGTGATGAGCAGGCGCACGAGCGGCTCACGATCACCAAAAACGAGCTCCGCGAACGCTGCGTCAGCGCGCCTCAACGGGTCACCATCCGATGCACGTAATTTCGAACGCAATCGCTCGGCGTCCGCCCAGCGACCAGCAGCGGCGTAGGCGAAGAGCAACACAGGCGTGAGTCCCGGAGCATCGGGGTGCAGTTGGAGCCCGCGCTCGAGTGTGCGAACCGCGTTGTCGGGTTGCTCTCCGAATGCCTGCGCAAGGCCGAGAGAAAATATGCTGAGCGGAAACGTGGAGTCTTGCACGAAGGAACGGCGTGCGGCGGTGAGCGCTTCAGGGAATCGGCGGGCGGTGATGAGACTGAACGTCAATGCTGTGCCGGCCGATTTCGCCAGCGGATCCAGTCGCACCGCTTGACCGAGTTCGTCAACTGCCTCGTCGGTCCGACCGAGGTTCAAGAGGAGAAAACCGAGCGTGAGGTGTCCAGTGACACTCGATGGCTCCAAGGCAAGCGCCAGGCGATACCGTGCCTCCGCTTCGCGAAAGCGAAACTCACTCTCAAACGAGAGGCCGACCGCGACCTGCGCGTCCGCGAGTGTGGAATCCAGCGCGACTGCTTGCTTTGCGCTCGCCGCGTTAAGTGCGCTTGCCGAATCGGTCGGGTCGGGGATGTAGACGCGGAGGACGCCGTATGTCAGCGCCAGCGAGGCGTGCGCGCGGGCAAACGACGGGTCCTTGGCAATCGCTTGCTGAAAGAACACGATGGCTTGACGAATATTCACCGCGTTGCGATTCAGATAATAGTATCGGCCCTTCAGATACAACTCGTACGCGTCGGCATTTTGGGTGCCCCGTGTCGCATCCAGTCTCAGCGCGGCGGTACCGCGCTCACCGAGCGTCGGTGCGATCGCGGCGACGATGGCGCGCGTGAACTCGTCCTGCACTGCGAAGACGTCGCTCGACCGACTTTCGTACGCGCTGTCCCACAGCACCTTTCCACTATTCGTGCTGACCAGCTGCGTACTCACCCGCAGCCGGTCGCCGGCGCGTCGTACCGTGCCCGCGACAAATGCTGCGACATCGAGCACGCGACCGATTTCCTGCGCGGCAACCGCCTTTCCCTTGAACGCGTAAGTCGACGTTCGCCCTGCCAGACGCAGGCCGGGAAGGCGCGCGAGCGCATGCGCCAATTCGTCGGTCATCCCGTCGCTGAAATAGTCGTCCTTCGTCGCACCGCCGGTGTTCACGAATGGCAGGACGGCTACGGTCCGAATTGCCGACGGTACCGCGTCGTCTCCATTTGCGGCGTTCCCCCAGCGCCATCCCGTATACCGACCAACGCCCAGCGCAAACAGCAGTGCTGCGGCCACCGCGAAAACAACTGGGCGCACGTGTGATCGCGACCGGCGTGATGCGGATGGCGTCGCGTCGAGCGCACGCAGCACGGCATCGGCACTCTGGGGACGCGCGGCTGGTGCCTTGGCCAACAGCTGCATCACCACGGTGTTCAGCGCGGACGGCGATTCGGACCTGAGTGCGGCCAGCGGTGGCGCTGGCTCGGTGAGATGCGCGGCAACAAATGCCTGTGCGGAGCGCGTACCGAACGGATGGGCGCCTGCGAGCACCTCGTACGCGATTACCCCGAGCGCGTAGAGATCGGCACGGTGGTCAGTCGCCGTATCACCGACAGCCTGCTCGGGCGCCATGTACGCTGGCGTGCCCAGCGCCACGCCGGCCGACGTCAGCCCAGCAGCAGTTGCCGCTGCACTCCCGCCCTGCGTGACCGCTGCCAGTGCTTTCGCGATCCCGAAGTCCGCAACAACCGCGTGCCCGCCCGACAGCAGGACGTTTTCGGGCTTGAGGTCGCGGTGCATGACCCCCTGCTTGTGTGCGAAGGCAAGCGCATCAGCGAGCTCCCGGATGAGCCGTATTGCGTCAGCGAGTGGCAAGGCGCCGTCGCGCTTGAGTCGCGCGCGCAATGTTTCGCCTTCGACATACGGCATGATGTAGTACAGCAGTCCGTCCGCCTCGCCCGAGTCGTGCACACCAAGGATGTGCGGGTGTGTAAGCCGTGCCGCCGTTCTGATCTCGTGGAGAAAGCGCTCGGCGCCGGCGTGGGCAACGTTCTGGCCGAGCACTTTCACCGCAACCGCACGATCATGCCGGAGATCATGGGCCAGAAAAACCGTGGCCATCCCTCCGCGTCCGATTTCCCGTTCGATGGTGTAGCGCCCAGCGAGCGAGGTTTGCAGTGCAGCTAGCACCTCGGCGGCGCGGGTCGCGTGGAGCGGCGTATCAGGAGCGCTCATCGCTCAACGCTCGATACAACCACCCGCGACGTTGTACCCAGTCGCTCGTCGCCGTCCGCGAGGTGACGAGCACGCGAATGACGCCGAAAGCTCCTGATATCCTGCTGTCGCGGGGCCGCCTCCATCTATTCCTCCGCAGCCCCCAATCCGCCGCTCTTTCACTCGAGTCAGCCGCGAATGTCGGGAATCTCGCAAGTTTCGCGCGTTTGCCTGGGCGACACTGCCCTTCTGTCGAAGCTACAGCGGCCGTGGTGGCGCTGCAATGCGAATGTCGTGATGCAGCATGCTATCGCGTCGACCTTGGCGGCGACGTCAACCGGCTACGGCGACGCGATAGATTCGCCGACTTCGGGAATAACACGAGGCGTGTCTTGTTGAGATCAGCGCATCGTGCGTTTCCGCCCCCGACTTTGGCCCAAGGGTTCTGCATGTTTGGTGACTCTACTTCTACGCGCTCATTGGATTTCGGCATCGATGCTCCCGGGGTGCGCCGCATGTTTGCGGGAATCGGCGGCAGCACCCTCGTCGTGTGCCTCGTGCTCGCCTACATCTCGGTACCGGGACCGACGTGGCTCGTGGTCGCGGCGCGAACGGGGACTGCGATCGTGGCGTGCTACGGGATCGGCATGGCGGCATACATGACGTACGGCAGTCGGATCAGCAAACTCCGCACGCGGGACCGACTTCTCGGCGCGATTCCATGGACCGGCACGGAGCGCGTGCTGGATGTGGGGTGCGGCCGGGGCCTCATGGCGATCGGCGCGGCGCATCATGTGCCGATTGGCGAGGTGATTGGCATCGATGTATGGAGCGCGGCGGACCAGAGCGACAACGCGCCGGACGCCGCGCGCGCGAACGCCCGTCGAGCCGGGGTCGCGGACAGAGTGCGCATCGACACGGGCGACATGCGCGCCCTGCCCTACGATGCCGCCTCGTTCGATGTCGTGCTCTCACACTGGGTCGTCCACAACCTGCCGGATGCACGGATCGCGCGCGTACGCTGAACGAGATGCTGCGCGTACTTCGACCCAACGGTGTCCTCATTCTTGCCGACATCAATCACCACGCGGAGTATCTCGCATTGCTGCGCGCGGCCGGTGTCACGGACCTTTACTAGGAGCGCCGCGGCCTTGAATCCGCCGTGATTGGTGTATTCAGCGGTAACACCTTTCGACCACAGGTCATCATTGCGCGAAAGCCTGTCGCGCATGAGTGATGCAAGTGCCTGCAAGTTGCGTGCGGTAGGCATGTGCAGGCGCTCGCATGGTCACCGTATCTATGAGGAGTAGTCGAAATAGTTCTCATCCACCGCGTCGACTCGTCAACATCGGAGCCCATGTCATCGTTTATCGAATGGCGTCAATCATCGAGCTCGTCCCGAGGTGCACAAGGACTCCGTTCTGCAACGAGCACACGATCCAGCAACCCCACTCCCATGTCCAAATTACATATTGTGCAGCAGCACGAACTCGGCGCGGACGAGACGGCGCAGTTGTATGCGGGCCTCATGGCATCCGATCCTGCCGCTCAGCCGCGTGCCTTCTCCTCGCTCACGCTGGTGTTGCGCGATCGGAACCATGCGATGGTCGGTGCACTGACTGGCGCGACGCTGTGGCAATGGTTGTCGATCGACGTCTTGTGGATTGCGACGCCGCAGCGCGGGCACGGCCACGGCGCCGCGCTGGTCAGACATGCGGAAGCGATCGCCATTGCACGCGGTTGTCTGCACGCCCGTCTCGACACGTTCGATTTTCAGGCGCGCGGCTTCTACGAACGGCTTGGCTACACCGTTTACGGCGCGTTGGACGGCTTTCCGCTCGGGCACACGCAATTTCATCTCGCCAAGCTCCTCTCAGGCGCGCAGCGTTCAACCAACCCGCAAGCCATCGCACACATCGTTCCATGAGGCAACCCATGCGCGCGCGACAATACGCGACTCGCTTCATCATCGGCGCGAGCGCGGCAGTAGGCTGCGCCTCATTTTCGACTGTCCGCTCGGCTGTTGTCAGCAGCGGGTCTGCATTCACGGCACAGGCGACGGTTGCCTCTCCACCTGGCGATGCGGCCGCGTGGTTTTGGAGCTTCGACTGCGAACAGCGGTGTGACCACGCCATTGCGGGCGGCGATCTTGCATATGCGTATGGGCGCGGCGCTACGTCGCGGCGGCCGTATACCGTTGGCGCTGGCCTGAACGGGACGTTCCCGTATGTCGAGGGATACCTGCAGCTGGATACGTCGCGCACTCGTCCCTTCGGTGTGGGAGTGCGCGGAGGGCTTCCGGTCGGCGGTTGGATGGAACACCAGGTGTATGCCCGTTACGACGTGAAGATGACATCGGGCGTTCGCCTCTTGTGGAATCCGGGCGTGCTCTATCACACGGGGCACTCGCCGAATGGCGAGAACCCGGGCACGTTCGTCGGTGTGGTGCAAGGATTCGGCGCGGCCGTGGGATCGGGCGCGCGCGTGATCACGCCATCTGTCGCCGTGGTCTGGGGCCGCACCGCACGCCGCAGCGGTGCAACGCAGATCGGACCGGTCTCGCAGGTGTTCGGAAGTGCCGGGCTGAGCGTCGGATTCCGGCGTCGTGATCGGTAGAACGGTGATCCCCGCCGGATTCTTTTTGTCGTTCGTATCAGTGGTGGCTTGGTCGGCGGCACCCCGAGTAGCAAACTGGCATAGCGGTTCGAGCGCCGAGCCGATCGAGCCTTACGGTTTTGACAGCGTCGGGGATGTGCTTGAAGGACACCTTGTCCGGACTGCTGGCGAAAAACTTGGCGAGTGAGTCGGCGGCGGCCTGCATGCCACGACCGTTTCCGCCGCTGTCGCCCATGTAGTAGACCTCTTTGAAACCCATGCTGCGCAAGTAATTGCCCATGGAATCATCGCCAACAGAACCATCGACGTTGTTCTCATCACGTCTCTTGGGGCAGGCAGGTTCGCATCGGAGAATCGAAGCTGGCATAGTTGGCGACTCAAGGCCAACCAACCGGCGCTTACACGGTGGTGCGTGCCCAAGGAATAATGTCCAACCGCGCAAACGGAATAGCTGCACCGGAATTTTCATCCAGACCAAACGTCCCTGGCGACGAACTGAGGCGTTCAAGCGCCGCATCAATTTCCGCAAGTTCAACCGAACGCCGCGTGGCAATCGACGCTTCAAGCTCTTCTCGTGCGACGTCCGTTCCCAAGTCCGCGGCATGCGTCGGGAATTTTGAACTGTCACCGGCCTGGCCCTGACTGTCCTCGGCAGATTCCGGTTCGATGAACGCCTGCACCTCGCCTGCAAGGCGCTCGCGCTCTTCGTGGAGGCGCACTTCAATCATGTGCAGCTGCTTCTGAGTTAATGTCATTGCACCCTCTTCAGATATGCTTCGGTAACGGACGGTAGCGACGCGAGCCGTGTGATACCCCATGCGATGGATCGCGGTCCGGATTCCGCAACCATTTAGTTTTCCGCCGCCGCACCCCATTCCGCATCGTATCCTGCTCGGTTCAACTGCCTCGGCGTGACGCTTCGCTCGCTTCCAGAAGCGGAGGGCGAAGGGTGGGGCATCATCGGGCGC
>JANMKU010000343.1:0-10313 GCA_031372205.1 Gemmatimonadaceae bacterium
GCGCGTCACGGCCGTCGCCGTGGTAGATCCGCCAACGACGAGCGAGGACGCGCCGAGGGAGGCGGTCACCGTCGCGACGGGCACCGCCGTCACGGTCACGGTCGCCGAGCCGGTGATGCCTTCACTGGTTGCGGTGATACTCGCTGTGCCGGCAGCGATCGCGCTCACGGCCCCAGTGCTCGCATTCACCGTCGCCACTGCGGTGTTCGAACTACTCCAAACAATCACACGGCCGCTGAGCACGTTGTTCGCGGAATCGCGTGTTACCGCGGTCGCCGTCGTCGTTCGGCCAACGACGATCGAGGACGCGCCGAGCGATACGCTGACCGTCGCGACTGGCACCGGTGTCACGGTTACAGTGGTGGAGCCCGTGATACCCTCGCTCGTGGCGGTGATACTTGATGTCCCCGCGGCGACAGCACTCACCACGCCCGTGGTGGCATTTACCGTTGCCACAGCCGTATTGGAGCTACTCCACACAATCACGCGTCCGGTGAGCACGTTGTTCGCGGCGTCGCGTGTCACCGCCGTCGCGGTGGTAGATCCGCCAATGACGAGCGAGGATGCCCCGAGCGACGTGGTCACCGTCGCCACGGGCACTGGCGTCACCGTCAGCGGCGCCGAGCCCGTCTTCGTTTCACTCGTCGCGGTGATGGTCGTCGTCCCGGCCGTGAGCGTCGTCACCACGCCTCTGGTCGCGACCGTCGCCACTGCCGTGTTCGAACTGCTCCACACGATCACGCGGCCGGTGAGCACATTGCTCGCCGCATCGAGCGTGACCGCCGTCGCCGTTGTGGTACCACCGGCCACGACCGACGACGCTCCGAGCGTCACAGACACCGTCGCCACGGGCACTGGCGTCACCGTCAGCGACGCCGAGCCCGTCTTCGTTTCGCTGGTCGCCGTGATACTCGCGGTGCCGGCCGCGACCGCACTCACCACCCCGCTCGCGTCGACGGTCGCCAACGCGGTGTTCGAACTGCTCCACACAATCACGCGGCCCGTGAGCACATTGCTCGCCGCGTCGAGCGTGACCGCCGTTCCTGTTGTCGTGCCGCCCGCCACGACTGACGACGACCCGAGCGTGACCGACACCGCCGCCACTGGCACCGGCGTCACCGTCACGGTCGCCGACCCGGTAATGCCTTCACTCGTCGCCGTGATACTCGACGTTCCCGCGGCGACTGCACTGACCACGCCAGTGCTGGCATTGACGGTTGCCACCGCTTGGTTCGAGCTGCTCCACGCGATCACACGGCCCGTGAGCACATGGTTCGAAGCATCACGCACAACGGCCGTCGCCACCGTCGTCGCCCCAACAACGATCGAGCTTGCACCCAAGGATGCCACCACCGACGCCACTTGAGGTGGCGTCACCGTCAGTACGGCCAAACCGGTCATCCCTTCGCTCGTCGCAGTGATGATCGTCGTGCCGGCCGACAACGCGTCGATCGCGCCACTCGTTGCGCTCACCGTGGCTACCGCACTGTTCGAGCTGGTCCATACAACTACTCGACCCGTCAGCACCGCGTTTGCGGCGTCGCGCGTAACCGCAGTCGCCGTAGTGAAGCCACCCACGACAATAGAGGTCGCGCCCAGCGACACGGTGACGGTCGCCACCGGCACCGGCGTCACCGTCACCGTTGCCACACCGACCATCCCCTCGCTCGTCGCGATGATATTTGCGGTGCCTGTCGCGACGGCAATCACGACACCTGTTCCTGCGTTGACGGTTGCCACCGACGTATTCGAACTGCTCCACACAACCACGCGGCCCGTCAGCACGTTGTTCGCCGCATCGCGCGTCACCGCGCTGGCAGTTGTGCTGCCGCCAACGACCAGCGAAGACGCGCCCAGCGACGCGGTGACCGTTGCGACGGGCACTGGCGTGACCGTCACGGTCGCCGAGCCGGTGATGCCTTCACTCGTGGCCGTGATACTCGATGTCCCCGCACCGACTGCACTCACCGTACCGATCGCGTTGACCGTCGCCACTGCCGGGTTCGAACTGCTCCACACAACCACGCGGCCGCTCAGCACGTTGTTCGCCGCGTCGCGCGTCACGGCCGTCGCCGTCGTCGTGCTACCGACGAGAATCGAGGACGCGCCGAGTGTCGTAACAATGTTGGCCACTGGCACCGCCGACACCGTGACGCTCGCCGCGCCGCTGATCCCTTCACTCGTTGCGACAATCGATGCCATACCCACGGACACGGCCACCACGATTCCGGTCGTCGCGTTGACACTCGCAACCGCCGAGTTCGAGCTCGCCCACGTCACAGCGCGCCCGGTCAACACGTTGTTCAACGCATCCTTGAGCACCGCGCTTGCCGTCGTGGTCGCACCGACCACAATGGACGCGACGCTGAGCGAGGCCGTGACCGATGCGACCGGTGCCGGTGTCACCGTGATACTCGTGGTACCGGTCTTGGTCTCGCTGGTCGCGATAATGTTGGCCGAACCGACAGCGACCGCCGTCACGACACCCGACGTCGCGTTGACCGTGGCGATCAGATCGTTGCTGCTGCTCCAGGTGATCGAGCGACCGGTGAGCACGTTGTTCAGCGCATCGCGCAGTACCGCGCTTGCCTGCGTCGTCGTGCCGGCAGCGATCGACCCCGTCGCCAACGACGCCGTTACGGTCGCGACGCTCGCCAGACCGACGGTGACAGACGCTGCGCCCATTTTTGTCTCGCTGGTCGCACTGATGCTCGCCGAACCCACACCGACACCGGTGACAACGCCGGAGTTCGCGTTCACCGTGGCGACCAGATCGTTCGAGCTGCTCCAGGTGACAGCGCGGCCCGTCAACACATTGTTCAAGGCATCACGCATCGTCGCCGTGGCCTGCATCGTGGCGCCAATGACCATAGTAGGAGTGGCCAGCGACACGGCCACCGTTGCCACCGGCGCGTTGGCCACGGTCACCGCGGCACTCCCTGCTCGGCCTTCACTGATGGCCGTGATCGTTGCCGTGCCCGCCGCGACGCCCGTCACGACACCCGCCGCGTTAACGGTGGCCACGAGGTCGTTGGAACTGCTCCAGACGATGACCCGTCCAATCAATACGTTGTTGAGCGCGTCGCGCGTCACGGCCGTCGCTTGCGTCGTCGTTCCGACCAGCAGCGACGAGGCGACCGACACACTCACCGTCGCAACCGGTGCCACCGAAATCACTACGGTCGCCGACCCGGTTCGCCCTTCACTCGTCGCCGTGATGATAGACGTGCCGACACCGACACCGGTGATGAGGCCAGTCGCCGAGATCGTCGCCGCGTCGTTATTCGAACTACTCCAAACGACAGACCGCCCAGTGAGCACGTTGTCTTGCGCGTCCCGAGTGTCGGCGGCCGCTTGAATGGTCGCGCCAACAAATCCCGCAGCCGCAGTCAGGGACACACTGACCGTCGCCACGGGCACTGGCGTCACCACTACCGTCGCTGAGCCGCTTTGCCCCTCGCTGGTGCCGCTGATGCTTGCGCTGCCGACCGCGACCGCGGTGACCACCCCGCTATTCGAGACGGTCGCCACCGCCGTGTTTGAACTGCTCCACACGATCGTGCGACCAGTCAGGACATTGCTCGCCGCATCGCGTGTGACAGCAGTTGCGGCCGTCGACGCACCGACAATAAGTGTTGACGCGGTTAGCGACACGCTCACCGACGCGACAGGAACAGGGATCACGGTGAGCGACACCGCACCGGTGATGCCTTCGCTCGTCGCGATGATGCTCGCGGTCCCGGCCGCCACCGCTTGTACCACGCCAGTTGCTGCGTTGACCGTCGCCACCAGGTTGTTCGAACTACTCCACGCAATCACTCGGCCCGTCAACACATTGCTCGCCGCGTCGCGCGGTATAGCGGTCGCGATGGTCGTTGACCCAACCATGATCGTGGATGCGCCAACTGCCGTGAGAATGCTCGCCACCGGCACCGCCGACACGGTGACGATGGCGGCGCCACTCACCCCTTCACTCGTCGCAATAATCGACGCCGTCCCCACGGACACCGCCAACACGGCCCCGGTTGTCGCGTTGACGCTGGCGACTGCCGTGTTCGAGCTCGACCA
Source organism: Gemmatimonadaceae bacterium (assembly GCA_031372205.1). Taxonomy (GTDB): domain Bacteria; phylum Gemmatimonadota; class Gemmatimonadetes; order Gemmatimonadales; family Gemmatimonadaceae; genus Gemmatimonas. The sequence continues at coordinate 4,069 of JANMKU010000343.1, forward strand.
CACCACTGTACGGCCGTTCAAGACATTGTTCAGCCCGTCCCGCAGTACGGCGCTCGCTGACGTCGTCGCACCAACGACGATCGATGCGACGCTGAGCGACGTCGTCACCGACGCCACCGGCGCCGGCGTCACGGTGACACCGGTCGATCCAGTCTTGGTTTCACTGGTGGCGGTGATGGTAGCCGATCCCACCGACACCCCGGTGACGACGCCAGATCCCGCGTTGACCGTGGCCACGAGCTCATTCGAACTGCTCCACGTGATCGTTCGGCCCGTGAGCACGTTGTTGAGCGCGTCCCGTGTAACCGCTGTCGCTTGTGTGGTCGTTCCGGCCGCGATCGACGCGCTCGCCACTGACGCGGTGACCGTCGATACGCTAGCGGGGCTCACCGTGACGGTCGCCGCGCCCGACTTGGTCTCGCTGCTCGCCGTGATGATCGCCGTTCCTACGCTGATGCCGGTCACCACACCTGAACTTGCGACGGTCGCCACCAGTTCGTTGGAGCTGCTCCACGCAACCGCGCGGCCCGTCAGCACGTTGCTGAGCGCATCGCGCGTGGTGGCCGTGGCTTGCGTCGATGCCGCCACCGCGAGCGTGGGTGCCGCGAGTACAACGCTGACGCTGGCCACGGGCGCCAGTGCTACGGACACCGTTGCGGAGCCTGTATGCGCTTCACTGGTCGCTGTAATCGTCGCGCTGCCAACGCCCGTGCCGGTCACGGCACCAGTCGTCGCATTCACTGACGCGACGAGTGTATTCGAACTGCTCCAGATCACGATGCGACCGGACAACACGTTGTTGAGTGCATCGCGCACCACAGCGCTTCCCGACGTTGTCTCGCCAACGACGATCGCCGCACTCGCGAGCGATACCGCGACCGTTGCCACCGGTGCCAACCCCACCGACAAACTCGCCGAGCCGCTCCTGCCTTCACTCGTGGCAGTGATGCTGGCCGTCCCGATGCCCTGCGCCGTAACGACGCCGCTGGCGTTCACGGTGACGACGAGGTCATTCGACGATGACCAAGTGATAGCGCGTCCGGTCAACACATTGTTCAACGCATCGCGCGTGACGGCGGTCGCCTGCGTCGAGGCTCCAACGACCACGCTGGAACTGCCAAGGGTCACGGCCACCGAGGCCACGGGCGCGATGGCAACGGTCAGCGTTGCGCTACCGGACTTGCTTTCGCTACTGGCCGTGATCGTCGCGACACCAGCCGTGAGCGCGGTGACGACACCGCTGCCGGAAACGGTGGCTACCAACTCGTTGGAACTGCTCCAGGCAATGGCACGACCGACCAGTACGGTGTTGAACACGTCGCGCGCCGTCGCCGTCGCTTGCGTCGTGGTCCCAACAACGATCGATGACGCGCCGAGCGACACGCTCACGCTGGCGACAGGCGCCAAGGCAATCACCACGTTTGCAGAACCCGTCCTCCCCTCACTGGTCGCGGTGATGACCGTCGTGCCGACGCCAACCCCAGTGATAATGCCGCTGGCCGAAATCGTCGCGACGTCGGTATTCGAGCTGCTCCAGATGACGGCGCGCCCAGTGAGCACGTTGTTCTGTGCGTCCCGCGTTTCCGCCGACGCCTGCGTCGTCGCACCGACAAATCCGGCGGCCGCCGTGAGCGACACACTCACCGTCGCGACCGGCACTGGCGTCACCACGAGCGTTGCGGATCCGCTCTGCCCTTCGCTGCTTGCACTGATACTCACCGAACCCACCGCGACCGCAGTCACGACCCCGCCGCCCGAGACGGTCGCCACTGCTGCATTTGACGAACTCCACGCCACGGTGCGACCAGCCAAGACATTGCCGGCCGCGTCGCGGGTGATTGCCGCGGCCGCTGTGGACGCGCCAACAATGATCGTCGACGCCGACAATGACACGCCCACCGACGCCACGGGGACGAGCAAGACCGTCACTGCAGCCGATCCGACCTGACCTTCAACGGTCGCCGTGATGGACGTCGAACCTGGCGATACAGCGGTGACACCGCCGCTTGCTGACACCGATGCCACAGCGGGATTCGCACTGCTCCACGCAACCGGTCGTCCCGTCAACACATTGCTCAACGCATCGCGCGCCGACGCGATCGCCTGCGTCGAACTGCCCACGTTGATCGTCGACGCAGTCAGCGAAACCGCGACACTCGCGACGGGCGCAAGTCCTATTGAAATCGGCGCCGTGCCCGAGCGCCCCTCACTGGTGGCAATGATCGTTGATGCGCCGACCGAAATACCGGTCACCGCACCCGTTGCCGCATTGACAGCGGCCACACTCGGATTCGAGCTGCTCCAAACAACCACGCGTCCGGCAAGTAACGTATTCGATACGTCCCGCAACTCGGCCGTCGCTTGCGTCGTTGCCCCGATCACGAGTGACGGCGACACCGATACGCTCACCGTGGACACGGGGGCGAGTACCACGGTAACGATCGCCGTTGCGACCACACCTTCACTCGTGGCGGTGATAGTCGACACGCCCACCGACACCGCCGTCACCACACCGGACGACGCGACCGTGGCGACAGCGGTGTTAGAACTTGCCCACGTGATGATCCGGCCGACGAGTGGATTCGCTGACGCATCGCGCGGAATAGCGATCGCCTGCGTTGACGCGCCCAGCACCAGCGTTGATGCGGTCAACGACAACCCGAGCGTCGCGATCGGCACGGGCACGACCGTGACCGCACTTGATCCGGTGATCCCGTCTACCGTCGCGTCGATGCGTGCGACGCCAGGCGCCACCGCGCGCACGCGACCTGAATTCGCAACCACCGCAACGGCGCTGTTGCTCGACGACCACTGAATCGGTCGGCCAATAAGTACCTGGCCCGCTCCATCGCGCATCGTGGGGACGACGTCCAGATCCGCGCCGACGGTGAGCGTGGAGACGGAGGGTGTGAGCGTGACTGAGGACGCGAGGATCGGCGCAACGGTGATCGTGGTCGATGTGAGACGACCCTCGGAGGACGCAAAGACCAGCGCGGTGCCCGCTCCTACCGCGGTCACCACGCCGTCTGCCGACACGCTCACCACCGACGGCGCGCCTGACGTCCAGGTGACCGGTCGCTGACCCAGCACGTTGCCGCCTGCATCCAGCGCAACGACCGAGAGCCGCGCGCTCCCACCAACCAGCAGCGCGGTCGCCGAGGGGCTCACGCGCAACGAGGCGATCGGCGACAATCCAACGGTCACACCCGCCGTTCCAGTTTTTCCTTCACTGGTGGCGGTGATGGTGGCCGTTCCCGGCGCGGTCACGGTCACCGTGCCGTCCGCGCTAACACGCGCGACGTTGACATTGCTACTGGCGTAGGTCGTTGGTCGACCCGTGAGCAGATTGCCGTTCCCGTCCGTCACTTGCACCGTGAGTCGAACCGTTTGCCCGACCGTGACCGACGATTGTGCTGGCGACACAATCACCGCGCCGACTGGACGCGGACTGACGATGATGGTCGCCGCGGCACTCCGGCCTCCACTTTGCGCACTGACGGTCGCGACGCCTGGGGCCACACCGAGCACGATCCCCGACGACGAGACGGTCGCCACACTCGCGTTGTTGGTGGACCAGATGACCGGATCGTCGAGTCGCGTGCCGATCGAGTCACGCGGTGTGGCGTTCAACTGTGTGCTTTGCCCGAGCACCAGGCTATCGCGCGCCGGCGTGAGGTCAATCGTCGCGACCGGCACCGGCGACACGACGACGCCAACGGTAGCGCTGCGCGCCTCACTCGTGGCCGTTACCGATGCAACGCCTGGCGCGAGACCCGTCAAGAGACCCGCCACGTCGACCACGGCGATGCGCGGATCGTTGGTGCTCCAGGCAATCGGCCGGTTCGTCAGGAGCGTGCCACCTTCATCGAGCGTGCGCGCCAGCAATTGCAGAAATCCACCAACCAGCAGACTCGGCGTCGCCGGCGTGAGCTGCACCGACGCGACGGCGCGCGCCGTCACCGTCAGTACCGCGACCGCACTGCGGCCGTCCACGCTCGCCGCGATCTGCACCGTGCCGCTGCGGACAGCGGTGACCAACCCGGCCGCAGACACCGTGGCGATGGTTGTGTCGGCACTGGACCAAAACACACGTCGATCGTTCAGCGGCTTGTCGTGGTCATCGCGCGCCGTTGCCTGCAACGCGATCGTGCTGCCCTCGCTCAAAGTCAGGCGTTCGCTGGACAACACCACGGTCGACACCGGTGTCTCCATCGGACGTGGTGCGTTCATGTCGCCAACGCCTTTGCACGCGGAGGCCAGCACCGGGCCGAACGTCAGTATGGCAACATGAAGGGCGGCGGCGGTTCGTCGCCGCCACACTGCTCCGTTATGACCGTCTCGCAGCGCTGGCATCGGTGGCTAGCGCGCGACCAGCGTCACTCGCGTCGGACGGGCATTGTGGTTGCGCGTCCCATCACCGAGTTGCCCCTCGACGTTGAAGCCCCAGCAGAGCGTTTCGCCGTCGGTCGTCGCGCCGCACGTGTGCGCCGCGGTCGCGTTCAACGCCGCGAACGCCGCACCCCCCACCACACGCGTTGGCACATCGCGGTTCGCGTTCGAGCCGTCACCAAGCTGCCCATACACATTTTGCCCCCAGCACCACGCCTGCCCACCGCGCGTGCGTGCACACGTGTGCACGCCACCTGCGGTGACCGACGTAAACGGCGTCGAAGTTTCCACACGCATCGGCACGGTCTGGTCCGCGGTACCGCCCGTGCCCAGCTGTCCGTAGCCGTTCTTGCCCCAGCAGTAGACCTCTGAAGCGTCGGTCACTCCGCACGTGTGCGTGCCGCCAGCGGACACGCTTGTGAATTTGAGGTCCCCGCTGACAGCGACTGGCACCCGCGAATCAGCGCGCGCGCCATTGCCGAGTTGTCCCGCGGCATTTGCGCCCCAGCAGTAGGCGGTGCCATCGGCGGCAATCGCGCAACTGTGATTCCATCCCGCGGTGAGGGCGACGAATCGCGCGTCCACATCAATCGTCACCGGAACCGACCGCGTCGCCGCGCCGCCGTCGCCAACCTGGCCGTTGGCGTTCGATCCCCAGCACGCGACCTGACCGGCGGTCGTGAGACCACACGTATGCGCCAGTCCGGTGCGCAGCACGCGGAATGTGTGATTGCCGGCAACACGCACGGGCGCGCTCCGTGACGTAGTCGTCGCGTCGCCCAGCTGACCGCGCTCGTCGGCGCCCCAGCAGTACGCGTCACCGCCGCGCGCGACTCCGCACGAGTGCTGGCGCCCAGTTGCGACCTGCACGAACGACAAATCACCGACAATAGCCGCAGGTACATCGCGCGACTCCACGTCACCGTCGCCCAACTGTCCTTTGTCGTTCGCCCCCCAACATTGCACCTTGCCGCCGACCAGTACGCAGCTGTGTCGACCACCGGCGGCAATAATGCCGGGATCATCCGTGGCACGCACCGCTTCAGCACGCACCGCTTCAGCGCGCGGCGGTTCGGGCACCACGGTCGGCACTGCGACAGTCGCTGACCGTGGCGCGAGACTACGAGACGCACTGTCGCCGTTCGGCGAGAGTCTCGCGGCTCGACGCGCCGCACGCCGTGCGTCCGCCGCGGCACGCACTGAGTCCGGCGCGGCACGCACTGAGTCCGGCGCGGCAGGATCACCGAGCGAACCAGTCGACGTGGCGGTCGTGGTGGAATCTGCAGTCTGTTCCGCCACAATCGGCAGCGCAACGACACGAGAATCAGTGAGCGATGTCGTCGGTGCCACCGGCGCATGGAAGAGCCCTTGCCGCTGTACGTAAGTGACGACGCCGCCCCCACCGAGCAGCAGCACCAGCCCCACGAGCAGACCGAACTTGCGACCGCGTTGCACGGGCGCCACCGTCGCCCAGGACGGCGCATCATCTTCCGCGGCGACGAACGTTGGAGCGGACGACGCAACGGCGGTCGTCACCGTGTCATCGTCGACGGACGAGGTTGACCCATGCTCCGGACGGGCGAACCGTACCGTCGCGAGTGCTTCAACGTGCTGCGGCTTGCTCTTCGGCTTCGCTTTGAGCGCGTCTCGACGACGTCGATGTGATTCTTCCCACTGCCCCCAGTCACTCGGCACGACCCAATTGTTCAACGCCGACAGCAGGCCCTCTGCGCCTGGCCAACGGGCCGAAGGCCGCTTCTGCATCAGCCGTTCGATGATGTACTGCAAGCGGGCCGGTACGGCACCCGGGCGCAAGGCATCGATCGCCGGCAGATCGTCGTTCTTCTGCTTGAAAA
>JANMKU010000390.1:0-1529 GCA_031372205.1 Gemmatimonadaceae bacterium
GTCCAGAGCCGCGCTTCAGCGGCGACGTCAGCGCCCACCTTGATGAACGGCACGATGTCCCATTCGACGTCCAGCGCGGCACCGAGTCCACTCAACGCGTAGGCGATGCCGCCCCACCCTTCCGACCGCGTGATATCCGGCGGTGGTCCATAGATGTCGTCGCACACCAGTGTGCCGAGCACACCAACGCGCCGCTCAGCCATGCATCAGGCCGAGAACGTGCGATCCCCCGTTCGCCATACCGCTCACTATACGGGAAGCGCGAATGCTCAACGACGCGTGATCTGTGCGCTGCACTTGATTTCCACGCGCGCGGCCGGGCGAGGGAGCGCCGTCACTGCAACCGTCGCCCGGGCCGGTGGTTCGATGCGAAAGAACTCGACGTACACCGCATTCATCGCCGCGTAGTCACTCATGTCGACGAGGAAGACGGTGCATTCAGTGACGTCAGCCATGGTCGCGCCGCCGGCGACGAGCGCGGTACGAATATTCTCCAGCGTCTGCCGGGTCTGCACCGCCACACCACCCTCGATGATGTCCTGCGTGCCGGGTTTGATGCCGGTCATGCCGGACACAAATACTTGATCGCGGGAACGAATGGCGACGGAGTAGGCCGGCACCAGCGGGGCGATACCGGGCGGGTTCACCACGCGACGATCGGCCACTGATTGTTCCGCTGGGGGGTGCACCACGTGCGCACACGCCGCGATCGACATGACCGCACACGACACGACAACCTGCGACAATACAACCTGCGACAGCCTGCTAGGCATGGGCCCACGGGTAATGAGTGACGGCGGCAACGACCAGTCGCTGCAACTTCGTGCCACGGCGGCGCCCAGTCAAACAGCATGCGGCGGACTGCCGGGCCCGGGTCGCCGACCTACACCCAACGGACGTCGGTGTCACGCTCTGGACCCTCTTGGCACTCGCGCGCAATTAGAGTGCGGTAGCGCAATTTTGACAGCCGTTGGTACGCATTTGGTACTCCCATCGCCCTCGCATGCTTCACACGCTTTCGCTGCTCTCCTTTGTCATCTCGCCACAACTCCCCGCTCGCGCCGACAGCGTCGGTGAGGTGCGCGGTCGGATTACGGACGCCACCACATTGGCGCCGGTGGTCGCGGCCACGGTTCGGGTGCGAGGCACGCGGCTCGGTGCCATCGCCGACGACAGCGGCCGCTACGCTATCACGGGTGTGAGCGCTGGGTCGCATACGTTCGTGGTACAGCGGGTCGGGTATGAAACCGAATCGCGCGCCATCGTGGTGCGCGCCGATGCCATCACGGTGCTTGATCTGCTGGTCAAGCCAGCTGCGTCGTCATTAGCCGCCGTACGCGTGCGCGTCGATGCGGTGGAGCGCGAACAGTTTCGCCTGTCGCCCAATCCGGGCGTCGTCTCGGTGAGTCGGGAGACGTTCAAGCGCTTGCCCGTGATTGGCGAACCCGACGTGTTGCGCGTGGTGCAATTGCTCCCGGGCGTCGTCGCCACGAACGACTTCACGGCCGGCTACAACGTGCGCGGTGGTG
>JANMKU010000393.1:0-7299 GCA_031372205.1 Gemmatimonadaceae bacterium
GTCGTGGCCTACGGAGCAATCCTCCCCAACGATGTGATCGCGTTGCCTGCGCAAGGCACCGTCAACATTCACGGTTCTGTGTTGCCGGCACTGCGCGGGGCAGCACCATTGCAAGCCGCGATCCTGCAAGGAATGCCGGAGACGGGCATCTCCATCGTGCAAATGGTGCAGCAGCTCGACGCAGGTCCCATGCTCCACGTGCTCACCACCCCAATCTCCAACGACGAGACCTACGGCGATCTCCACGACCGTATGTCAGAATTGGGTGCCTTGGCGATCGTGCAAGCACTCGTGCTCATCGAGGCGGGGCTGTCCATCCCCATTGCACAAGACGATGCGCTGGCGACGTACGCGCCAAAAATCGACCGCGCGATGTGTCGCATCGACTTCGCGCGTGAGGCGCTGCAGGTCGCGCGAGTGACACGTGCCTTCGACCCGCGACCCGGCGCATTTGCCGCCCTGCGTGGCAGTGACGTGAAGTGCTTTGGCGCGACACTACTCGGCGACGGATCAGATGCGGCACTGGACGAGCCAGCGTACGCGTCCGCGCCAGGCACCGTGCGATCTGCTAATGGCGACGGCCTGTTGGTTCGCTGTGGCACCGGTGCAGTACGCTTTGCCGATGTCCAGCCGAGTGGGAAGCCGCGCATGTCGGCAGATGCATGGGCGCGCGGACGTGGCGTGGTGGCTGGCGATCAATTCCACGTCGCCTAGGCCCGGCGGCGGCGCCCGACGTGGCCGATCCCCACTATCTTTCGGCATGACGCCCCCTGGCTTGAGGCCCACAGGCACGACGCCCAATGGCACCACGCCACAAGGCAGCACGCCGATCGCTACACCAACACGCCCCGCTCGCGGCGCGCGCGCACCGCGCGATGGCAAGACGAATGCCTCCGGCGGCGGCGTCACAGCACCGCGGGTGGCCACAACCATGGTGCTGGCGGATCTGCGAACCGGCGTACTGCTCGATGCCGCCTTCGAGAAGCGCGTGGGCCCGCTTGACCCGCGGGATCGTCGGTGGTCGCAAGAACTGTTGTGGGGCATGCTCCGTCGTCGTGGATGGATCGATGCCGTGCTGGAGACACGCGTCAAAGGCGGCATGGTTAAACTCGACGCCGACGTGGCCGACTTGCTGCGACTGGGCACCTATCAACTCGTCGCCATGGGCAGCGTTCCGGCCTACGCCGCCATCGCGCAAACAGTCGAATTGACGAAACGACGGCACGGCATTGGTGCGAGCAAGCTGATGAACGCGGTGCTGCGTCGCATTGACCGTGAACGTGACGTGCTTGAGCCGGTTACCCCATTCGATCCGATCGATGCGATGGCGCAAACCCATTCGCATCCCGCGTGGGTAGTGAGTCGCTGGGTGGAGCGATGGGGCACGGCAGACGTCGAACGACTGCTCGCGGCCAACAACACGGAGGCATCGATCTTTGTGCGTCCGTACGGCATCACGCGCGATGCGCTCGCGGCGATGCTCGACGCCGCGGAAGTCACCACGTTCGACGTGCCACTGCAGGCGGACTCGTTGCAGCTCGGGGCCGGCGTCGCCCTCACGGAACTTGGGGCGTTCATGCAGGGTCGGCTGTTCGTGCAGGACCCCGCCGCAACAATGGTAACGCAATACGCGGCGATCGCGGCTCATAGCGTCGTCGCCGATCTGTGCGCCGCGCCAGGGGGCAAGGCACTCGAATTGTCGCGCCATGCATCGCTCGTCATCGCGGCCGATCGCAGCGCCATTCGCGTCGATCGCATGTTGCTTGGACTGGGCCGAGTGGACGCCGTCAATCTTGTACCACTCATTGCCGACGCGCGCTTTCCGGCGCTCGCGGCCGTCGATGCGGTGTTGGTCGACGTGCCATGCACGGGCACAGGCACATTTCGCCGACACCCGGACGCGCGTTGGCGGCTTCGCATGTCCGACTTTGCCGTGCTCGGCGACTTGCAGCGCACCATTCTGCGCGCGGCGGCAACTGCGGTGAAACCTGGCGGATTGCTGATCTACAGTACGTGTTCGCTCGAACTCGAAGAAAACGACGAGCAGATCGACGCGTTCCTTGCCACGCACCCCGAGTTCACGCTCGAAGCGCCACCGCTTGGTTCCGTCCCCGCATCAGCGCTTGACGGCGCATTGCTGCGCATGCTGCCACAGCGACATGGCACCGACGGGGCCTTCGCCGCTCGCATGCGCAGGGCCGCCTGATGGCTTTGCAACGCGGACAGAAAACGCCCGCATCACTTGGCAAATGGTTGGCGCGCGCCAGCATTGCGGTCGTGGTCGGATTGACGATCGGCGCGGGGAGCGGCGTCTTCGCGGTGAATACGCTTGAACCGGGACGTCCCGAGCAGCCGGATTCGCTGCAGATGTCACTCGACAGCGCGACGGCAAGTGGATTGCCCAACGCCAAGGATCGCCTCACCATCCGCCGCGAGTTAGACAGCGCCGCCCAAGCGGAACTTGATCGGAATGTGGACAGTCTGGCGATTGAAGCGGCTGCGAGCGGCGTGGCGGTACCCGAATTGGTAGGCATGGACGAAGGATCAGCGCGCGCCGTGATTGCCTCCGTGGGTTTCTCGATGGGTGCGGTGCAGACGCGTCCGTCGCGCTTGCCAGCCGGCACAGTGCTGTCGACCGCTCCAGCTGGACACGCCTTTGCCGCACCCGGTTCCCCGATCGCGCTGGTCCTGAGCAACGGACGCATCCCGCCTGACTCGCCGCCGCCACCACCTGCGCCTTCTCCATGACCGTTCGCATTGCCCCGTCCTTGCTGGCCGCAGATTTCCGCCGACTTGGCGACGACATCGCCTTGTGTGAAGCGGGTGGCGCCGACTGGATCCATGTCGATGTGATGGATGGTCGCTTCGTTCCCAGTCTGTCGTTTGGGTCGAAAGTCATCGACGTGGCGCGCCGCTGCACATCGCTCACCGTCGACGTGCATCTCATGGTGATCGAACCGGAACGGTATTTCGACGAGTTCGCAAACGCCGGCGCCAACGTGCTGACAATTCATGCCGAAGTCGCGCCGCATCTCGATCGACAGATTGTGCGGATCAAAGAGCTTGGCTGCAAAGCGGGTGTCGCGCTCAACCCGTCAACACCGCTCTCTGCGGTGGAAGAAGTCGCGCATCTGCTCGACGTGTTGCTCATCATGACCGTCAACCCGGGGTACGGCGGCCAGCAGTTCATCGAATACACGGTTCCAAAAATCTCACGTGCACGCGCGCTGCTTGATCGCGCGAACAGTGCGGCACTGATTGAAGTTGATGGCGGCATTTCGCGCGCGACAATTGCACGTTGCTGGCGCGCTGGTGCAGACACATTTGTGGCCGGCAACGCCGTGTTTTCTGCGGCCGATCCGCGTGCGGAAATCGGTGCACTGCGCCAGCTGTGCATGGACACGGCGTGACCGCGCGGCAGCAGTGGATGCTTGTGGCGGCGATGGTCGCCCTGCTGGGCGGCGGCGCGTTCACCGCGATGCATTTCCTGAAAGACGAGCTCACGGTCGTCACCGTCGGCTCGCGCGCGCCGAGTTTTTCTGCGCGCACGCTGGATGCAACGCCGACGAGCAAAACGCTCGCCAATTATCGCGGCGAGGTGGTGGTGTTGAACATCTGGGCCACGTGGTGCGGACCGTGTCGCGTGGAGATGCCGAGCTTTCAGTCGTTGTATAGCGCGCTCGGTCCGAAGGGACTCAAGATCGTGGCGGTAAGCATCGACAGCGAGGGCAAGGAGCAAGACATTCGCGATTTCGCCAAGCAGTTCGGGCTCACGTTCGAGCTGCTGCACGACGCATCGGGGGCCATTCAGGACATCTACCGTACCGCTGGTGTGCCGGAGACCATGGTGATCGCGCGCGACGGCACCATTCGCCGCAAATGGACCGGCGCGGACGACTGGAACTCGGCGGACAATCGTCTGTTGCTGGAGCAGCTTCTCGCCGAACCTCGCCCGTGACGCGTATCCTCGGCATTGAAACCTCGTGCGACGAAACATCGGCCGCTGTGGTGGAGGGGAGTGCAGATCGCCCGGTCATGCGATCGCTCGTGATTCTGTCGCAGGATGTGCATCGCCTGTTCGGTGGCGTCGTCCCGGAAATCGCCAGTCGACAGCACCTGACCGGCATCGTGCCTGCGGTGCAGACCGCGCTTGATGATGCGGGTGTGTCGCTGCGCGATATCGACGCCATTGCGGTGACGCATGCCCCCGGTCTGGTTGGCGCGCTGCTCGTCGGCACGAGTTACGCGAAGGCGCTGGGATTCGCGTCCGGCATACCCGTCGTTCCGGTCCATCATCTCGAAGGTCATCTGTTCGCGACGTTGCTCGAACAACCGGATGCGGTGCCGCCGTTCGTCGCACTGCTGGTGAGCGGCGGTCACACACTACTGCTCGACGTACCGGCGTGGGGCACGTATCGCTTGCTCGGCCAGACGCGCGACGATGCCGCCGGTGAGGCCTTTGACAAGGTCGCGAAGCTGCTCGGCCTGCCCTACCCTGGTGGGCGCCCGCTGGAAGAGCTCGCGCGCACGAGCGATGGTGCGGGGTTTCGCTTCGGCAAACCGATGGTCCGCAGCAATGCCCAGCCGGGCGACGACGACTACTTCGACCTGTCGTTCAGCGGTCTCAAAACCGCCGTGCTGCTCAAGGTGCGCGAGGCACAGGCGGCGAACGCCTTTGATGATGCGCGGGCCGCGATCGCGCGCGCGTTTCAGGACGCGGTCATCGGCACACTCACCGATAAAGTCGAACGCGCGGTGCGGTTGTTCAAACGCACCCGCATTGTGCTAGGCGGAGGAGTGGCGTGCAATCTGGCGCTGCAGCACGCCATGGTAGCGCGTTTTGCGGCGCGCGGCGGTCGTGTGTTCGCTCCATCAGCGCGTCTCGCCACCGACAACGCTGCCATGATTGCTGCGGCCGGGCTGTTCCGCCTCGATCTGGGCGAACGCGCGCCCGCGACACTGACTGCTCGATCCAGCATGCCGTTGCCGGGTATCTTCAAGTACGATGAGGCGCCCGCAACTTCGCACCAGCGCCTTCCCACCTCTGCCGACTCCGCATGAATCCCGCTGGGATCATTCACCACCCGACCACGTTTCCGATCTATGGATCGCTCGAGATCACCGGCTTCGGACTGGCGGTCTTGCTGGCGTTTGTCATCTCGCAGATTATCTGCCAACGTGAGTTTTGGCGGCGCGGTCAGAATGCGGAGGCCGCGGCCATGCCGGACCTCGTGCTGGCCGCGCTCATTGGAACGCTGATTGGTGGCCGCGCCTATTCGGTGATCCTCAATGGCGGTCCGATCCTCAGCCGCTCGGGATTCGTGTTTTGGGGAGGATTCATTGGCTCCGTGTTCCTCTGCTGGCTCACCATCCGTTGGCGCAAGCTGCAGTTCTTGCGCATGGCTGATGTATGCGGTATCGCGATCGCCGCCGGCTACTCGGTGGGCCGCACGGGCTGCTGGGCCGTCGGTGACGATTACGGGCGACCATGGAGTGGCCCGTTCGCCGTGCAGTTTCCAAACGGTGCACCGCCCTCCACGGCGCAGATCATGTCGCAGCAGTTTGGTGCGCAATTCCCAGCGGGCACGGCGCCCGACACCGTCATCGCCGTACACCCAACGCAGCTCTACGAAACGTTCATGGGCTTCGTCATGTTCGCCGTGCTGTGGCGCTTTCGGGACCATCAACACCGCTCGGGTTGGCTCTTTGGCATGTACTGTGTGCTGGCCGGGATCGAGCGGTTTATCGTCGAGTTCTTCCGGGCCAAAGACGACCATGTCAGCCTGGCGGCCGGACTATCCACGGCCCAGATCATTGCCATGATCATCTTCGGTATCGGCGTGGCCATCATGGCGTGGTGCAACGGACCGGCGGTAAAGACCGGCGCTGTGGTCAGGTCGACGAGTTAGTCCTACCCGAGTAGTTGTCTCCCTATTGCACCAATCGCGCCTGCGTGTGTATTATCCATCATCGAGTTTGAGAAACATTCTCATCTAGCGACGGCGTGCCTCCAGTCTTGGTACTTCCCACCTTGCAGGAAAACGATTCTCGTCCATCGCGCCCGACCTGCGCGTTGGCTGCGTGTCCTGCCGGAAGTCGAGCGACCGTCGTCGACATTGAGTGCTCCGCCGATGAAGCGTGCCGACTCCGCGCCCTCGGCCTCTGTGAAGGAACCAGCGTCAGTGTCATCGATGCGCGCCACGCCATGCTCCTTGAAGTGCGCGGCACGCGGCTGGCGCTTGGCTCTGCCCTCACCGCCGGAATCACTGTTCGGCCGATGTCGGCGCTCGACTGACGTGCGTCCCGGGGCGATCGCTCGCCTCGACCGAGCCCGATAGGTGAGTCCGCTACAGACACCAACAAAGCCGGCCCCCTCCGTCGTCGACGGAGCAAGTCCGTTGCGCACCGATCACCTGCTGCGCGTGGCCATCGTCGGCAACCCGAACACCGGCAAGACCACGCTCTTCAATGCGCTGACGGGGCTGAGACAACGCGTCGGTAACTTCGCCGGCGTCACCGTGGAACGCGTGGAGGGCGCGTACAGGGGGACTGACGGTCGGAAGACGCTCGTCCTGGACGTGCCAGGGAGTTACTCGCTGTCGGCGAGCTCACCGGACGAGCGCATTGCGCTCGAAGTTTTGCTCGGCCGCGACAAGGACCGCTGGCGACCGGATGTCATCCTCGTGGTCGTTGATGCGATCCACCTCGATCGCAATCTGTTTCTGGCGAGTCAAGCCATCGAGCTCGGCTTGCCTGTTGTCATTGCGTTGAATCAGTTCGACATTGCCGAAGCCGAAGGCGTTCGCATCGATGTACCAGAACTCATTCATGAGATTGGCGTCCCCATCGTGCCAACGGTCGCAAGCCGCGGCGAGGGGATTGAGCCGCTCAAGCGTGCACTGGAGATCGCCGCCACGCTGCCAGCACCGTCGCGACGATTCGCGCTGCCAGATGCTGTCGATCATGCATTGGAACCGGTGGTAGAGTGTCTGGTCGCTGACGGATTCTCGCCCCGTACTGCCGCGATGGAGTCGCTCCGATTGCTCGCGCTGCAACGCCTGGATGGTCACCTGCAGCACGTTGCGGGACTCGTCGATACCGTCGCGGCCGCGCGCGCGTCGATGAAGGCTGTCGGTTTCCAGCCAGACCGCTTCGAGTCAGAAGTACGATACGCGTGGATTTCGCTGGTCACGAGTCGCACGGTAACGCGTCGCATCAACGCGGCGCGGTCGCTCAGTGATCGCATCGATGCGTACGCGCTTCACCGCGTGTATGGCCCGCTGATCTTTCTGGTGCTCA
>JANMKU010000400.1:0-10230 GCA_031372205.1 Gemmatimonadaceae bacterium
TCGGCCATTGGGGGGGAAACCTTCGACTCGGCGGCAGCGTCTACGTGATCGAAGCGGACGAGTATGACCGCTCGTTTCTCGCGCTCGCGCCAGATGTTGCCGTGGTGCTGAATGTCGAGGAAGATCATCTCGATATCTACCGCGATCTTGCGGACATTCAGGGTGCGTTTGCGCAGTTCGTGTCCGGCGCGCGCGTACTGGTGCGATGCGCGGACGACGCGGGCGCGATGGCGCTGCAACCACGCGCGGGACAGGACGTCATCGACTATTCCGCCAATCTTGCGTACCACGCCGCGGTCGATGCCGCACCGCGAGCGCGACTCGTCGCACGTGCCCTGGTGCTGGACACGGCCGGTGCGCAGTTCGATGTCGAGTTCGATGGTGCACATCTGGGACACGTGTCACTGGGCGTGCCCGGCCTGCACAACGTGCGCAATGCGCTTGCGGCGATTGGTGCTGGACTGGCAGTTGGATGCACTCTCGGGGACATGTCGGACGGACTCCGTGCATTCCGGGGGGTCGAACGTCGCTTTCAGCGCCTCGGATGCGTCGAGGGCGTCGACATCGTTGATGACTATGCACATCATCCGACGGAGGTTGCCGCGACGATTGCGGCAGCGCGTCATGCGTTTCCATCACGGCGGCTCATCGTGGTCTTTCAGCCGCATTTGTATTCGCGAACGCGGGACTTGCAGGAGGAGTTCGCGGTGGCGCTCAGTGCGGCTGATCAGTTGCTGCTGTGCGACATCTACGGCGCGCGGGAAGCTGCCATCCCGTCCGTGACGTC
This sequence comes from Gemmatimonadaceae bacterium, assembly GCA_031372205.1. Classification (GTDB taxonomy): domain Bacteria; phylum Gemmatimonadota; class Gemmatimonadetes; order Gemmatimonadales; family Gemmatimonadaceae; genus Gemmatimonas. The sequence continues at coordinate 788 of JANMKU010000400.1, forward strand.
GGCGTTGATCGGAGACCGTGTGCGCCCTGATGTACTTGGCTGGACTGGACCACGTGCGATGGTTGTGGATGTGCTACGGGCGAGCGTGCGGACTGGAGATGTGGTGATCACGATGGGTGCAGGCGACATTACCAGGACCGGTCCGGAACTGCTGCGCGCGCTCGAAGCCCGCGCTGAATGACCGCGGCGATTGCGCAGGTGATTGCCGTGAACACCGTGTCGGCTCGTCCGCGTTGGTGGCGGGTCGTACTCGCCGTCTTCGCGGTCTTCATCGGACTGAGTGCAGTCAGCGCGTACTGGTGGGGACCGACGGCGTTGGCGCAGCTCGATTTTTTCCACGTGCGGCGGATCGCGATCAACGGACTGCGCTACGCACCCAGAGACGAGTTGGTGCGCGCCCTTGGCGTCGATACCACGCAGTCGGTGTGGCAGGAGTTGGCGCCGCTGGCCGCGAAGGCCGCCCGACATCCGATGATCGCCAGCGCGGACGTCGAGCGGCGACTGCCCAGCACACTGGTCCTGCATGTGGTGGAGCGGATTCCGGTGGCCCTGGTGCGTGGCGACGGATCGTTGCGTCCGGTCGATCTCACCGGTGCCACCCTGCCGCTCGACCCGGCACGCGTGCAGGTGGACGCACCGATCGTGCACGACGCGGACACCATTGTCCTCAAGTTGTTGGATGGACTACGCGTGCAGGCCCCGGCCGTGTACGCGAGAATTACCGAGGCGCAGCGGACGAAATCCGGCGAGCTGCGCATGCAACTCGGTCCATTGTCGGTGCGCGCGAACTCCGAGGTGTCCGTAGCCCGTTTCCTCGACATATTACCAGTGGAGGCAGATCTCGCGCGGAATCACCTGCGCGTCGTCGAATTGGATCTTCGCTTCCGCGAACAGGTGATCGCCAGACAGCCATGAATTCGGACCCAATCGTTGTCGCGTTGGACATCGGCACCGCACACACCACGGCGCTCGTCGCGGAGTTGCACGGAGATCTGCCGCGCGCGCCAATGCTTCGGGTGCTCGGTGTGGGCCGGACCCGCACGATGGGCTTGCGGAAAGGTGTCGTGTCGGACATCGAAGAAGCGACGCGCTCAATCCGGAAGGCGCTCGAAGAGGCCAGCAAGGTCGCTGGCGTGGCCGCGGACTCACTCTACGTGGGTATCGCGGGCGAGCACGTCCGTGCCATGTGCTCCACAGGCGTGGTGGCGATCAGCGGCGATGAGATTCGTCGCGCGGATGTTGACCGCGTAAACGAAGTGGCGCGTGCCATGGCCATTCCGCCCGATCGCGAGCTGCTCCACGCGATTCCGCAGGAGTATCGGGTGGACAAAGCGGATGGTATCCGCGATCCGGTGGGCATGATCGGTACGCGTCTCGAAACCGAGATGTACCTCGTCACCATCGGAAGTTCACCGGCGATGAATCTGCGCAAGAGCATTGAGCGCGCCGGCTACAAAGTTCGTGAGCTTGTACTCGAACCGATCGCCAGCGCGTTGGCCGTACTCACCGAGGAGGAGAAGGAACTCGGCGTCGCCCTCGTGGAGCTCGGCGCGGGCACGACCGATCTTGCCGTGTTTCATGAGGGAAAGATTCGCCACTTAGGCTCTATTCCGTACGGCGGTCACGCGGTCACGGGTGACCTGGTACAGGGGCTCGGCGTCACCCAGAACGACGCCGAAACGCTGAAGGAAGCGTATGGATGTGCCTATGAGCCGCTCGTCACGTCCGATCAGTTGATCGCACTCCCAGCGAATGCGTCGCACGGCGAGCGACATATCTCGCGTGAACTGATGACGCACATCATTCATCAGCGGATGGACGAGATTTTCGATCGGGTGCAGCGTGAGGTACAGACCGCTGGGTTTAGCGGACGCTTGAACGCGGGCATCGTCCTCACGGGTGGTGGTGCAGCACTCGAAGGCATCGCAGACCTCGCGGCCGACGTGTTTGGTGTCGGCGTTCGTGTTGGCATCCCCGGCGAAAAACTGAGTGGCTTGGTCGAGGTCGTCTCCGAACCACGCTTCTCGACAGTGGTCGGGCTTGCTTTGTACGGTGCACACCGCCTCGCGCTCGGCGGGGTGACCAGCCGCCGACCATCGTTGTCTGGCGGCGGCGTGGACAAATTGGCGTCGCGCGTCAAGAACTGGCTGCAGGACTTCTTTTGATGCGCGCTACGACGTAGCATGCGCGCGGCCGCCAGTCGACAACATCACAACGTGTTTGCTCGATTCGGCTTGTGGATAAAATGAACGAGGCGCGTCACGACTTTTCACGGCGCATCGTGCGCGAATCCCATTCGAGTGTGCGGGTTGCGCTCGACGATCGACCGTGTATTCTAGGCGTGATGCACTGCGCATGTGCCACTCACTCATTGTGTCCTTGCAAGAGCCCCGTATGGAGTTTCCACGCATGAACTTCGAGCCCGCGCCCTCGCAACATCACACGGAGCCAGCCCGGATTTCTTTCGCTGCCGACGAGAACGCATCGCAGTCGGCGCGGATGAAAGTGGTTGGTGTGGGCGGCGGCGGCGGGAACGCCGTCAATCGGATGATCGAAGAACATCTGGAAGGGGTGGAGTTCATCTCCGTCAACACCGATGCGCAAGCGTTGATGAATTCCAAAGCCGACGTGAAGATCCAGATCGGCAAGAAGTTGACGCGTGGATTGGGCGCCGGTGCGCGCCCGGAAATCGGTCGACAGGCAATCGAGGAGAATCGGGAAGACGCCAAGCGAGTGTTGGGGAACGCCGATCTTGTGTTTGTCACGTGTGGAATGGGCGGCGGTACCGGCACGGGCGCCGCACCGGTGATTTGCCAACTGGCGCGCGAGGCTGGCGCGCTGACGGTGGGCATCGTCACCAGACCCTTCTTGTTCGAAGGGCGCAAGCGCATGCGGCAGGCGGAAGAAGGCATTTCGGAGATGCGCAAGCACGTCGACACGATGATCATCGTGCCCAACGAACGCCTTCTCGCCGTGGTGGGGAAGGGGATTCCGTTTCATGAAGCGCTCAAGAAGGCCGACGAGGTCCTGCTGCATGCCACGCAGGGCATCTCGGTGCTCATCAGTGAGACCGGTTTGGTGAACGTCGATTTCGCCGACGTTCGCACCGTGATGCAGAACGGCGGCTCGGCGCTTATGGGGACGGGCATCGGACGCGGCGAGAACCGCGCCCTCGAAGCCGCGCAGCAGGCCATCGCCTCACCACTGCTGGACAACGTCTCCATTTCTGGCGCGACCGGCGTACTGGTCAACATCACGGGTGGCGAAGATTTGACGCTCGGTGAAGTACACCAGATCAACGACATCGTGCAGGATGCAGTCGGCGAGGAAGCCGAAATCATTTTCGGTGCGGTGCACGAACCGGCGATGATGGGAGAAATTCGGGTGACCGTGATTGCCACAGGATTCGACCGTCTGATGCAAGGAAGTCTTGGCAATGGCGGGACGCACGTTGCTGGTGGCTTTTCCACGACGGGTCACAGCGCCAACCACTCAACCTTCGCGTCGACGCCGAGCCCCGCTGGTGGCGGCAAGTCGCCCGTGCTACCGTTCCCGACGAAGGATCGACCAGTTGTGCGGCCGGCTGTGCAGCCAACGCGACCCTCGTGGGAACCGGCGGCACCGAGACCACCACGACCGACCACGCCGGCGCCCGCGACCAGCGCAGAACTTGACGATATGGAAATCCCGACGTTCATACGGAGACAGATGGATTGAAAGTCCTCGGTCGGACACTGCTCTTCGCTGCGGTTGCGCTCGCGGTAGGAATTGGAGCCATCTTCCTCGGACGACCGGTCCGTGTGCGCCCCGCGGCGAGTGTACTCGACGCGGGGCCGCGCCGCTTCGTAGCCTCTCGCTGGCGTACGCGCACCGATACCGTGAGGCGTGGCGAGCTGCTCTCCGACGCACTGGTTCGCGCGGGTGTCGCACCCGGGGAAGCGGCCAGAGTCATTCGCTCGGCCAGTCGAATGGACCCTCGACGTATTCGCCCCGGCACGACCGTCACGGCGCGTGTCAGCCCGGATTCAGGTGCGTCTGAGATTGTGTTCCAGCTGGCCATCGATCGCCTGGTCCGGCTCAGTCGGTCTGACTCTTCGTGGACTGAGCGCGAAGAACTCCTGCCGTGGCAAGTAGACACCGTCGTGGTGGGCGGCGAGGTGCAGTCCACGCTGACGGCCGCGCTACAGGCCGGCGCGAGTGCGTTCCCGTCAAGCGTACGAGATGAAGTCGCCTTTGCACTGGCTGACATTCTTGAATATCGCGTCGATCTGAGCCGAGATCTGCGTGCCGGCGATTCGATCCGCGTGCTTGTCGAGCGACGCCGGGCGCCAGGTGGTGTCGTGCGTCCGGGCAGCATTTTGGCGGCGAGACTGAATGTCGATGGTCGACACGTCGAAGCCGTGCGTTTTAGGGGACGTGGCGATCGCGTGTCGTATTTGGACGGTGAGGGGAAGACGCTTCGCGCTGCATTTCTTCGTGCGCCGCTGGCATTCAGACGGATTTCCAGCGTCTTCGGACTTCGGCTCCATCCTATTCTCGGCATTTGGCGCGCGCATCAGGGCACCGACTACGCGGCGGAAGCAGGCACGCCGGTTCGTGCGCTCGGAGATGGCACAGTTATTTTCGCCGGCTGGAAGGGCGGCTACGGGCGCGTCGTAGAAATACGTCACCGCAATGGGTTCGTGACGCGATATGGGCATCTGCGGGGATTCGCCGCTGGTATTCGCAATGGTGCCGCGGTCGCGATTTCGCGCACCATTGGCTTTGTCGGACAGACGGGCCTCGCGACAGCCCCCCACCTGCATTTCGAAGTACTCGTGGGCGGCGTGCACCGCGATCCACGCGTGGCCCTGCGCAACATGAGTGGCGAGCCACTAGCCACGGCGGATCGCTCGGCCTTCTCGAGCGTGAAAGCGCAGCTGTTCGCCAGACTTGATGGCGGAACGGTCGTGAACTCCAGCACGCCAGCACCGAATGTCACCCGACCCGGCGAAGACTGATTCAGCTGCTCCCGACGCGTGGTGATGGACTTACCCGACAACGCAACCCGGTGCGTCACGTGATGTCCGACGTATGATACGTTGGACGCTTGCGCTAGCGCTCGGCGCCGCTGTGGCGTGGCTTGCGTACGGGCGTGCTGGGGGCCCGAAGCGGCTTTCCGTTCTGCTGCTCGCCGCGCTGCGCGCGACGGCGGTCGCCCTCCTTGCGGCCATGGTGTTCGGCGCCCTCTCGTCACGGCCCAAGCCGGTGTCGCCGCTCGTTGCTATTGACGCGTCTGCGTCGTGGCTCCGCGGTGTTGGCGACGACAGCCTTGCCGTGAAGTCGTTGCGCGAGATTGTGAGCACGGAGGCGAGCCAAAGCGATCAGCTGGTCTTCGTCGGTGACTCACTTCGCGAGATATCCGAAGCGGATGCGAGGAAGCTGCTGCCCAATGACGGTGCGTCGCGGGTCAGAGTCGCGGTCGATCGGGCAGCAGCGCTCGGTCGTCCGCTGGTGCTCGTAACCGATGGGGAACTCGACGACGCGGACGCGCTCGCTGAGGCACCGCAAGGATCGCGGGTGCGCGTTCCTTCGCGCACAGCCAAACGCGACGTGGCGGTCAGCGAGATCGTGCTGCCGACTGCCGCGACCGCTGGAGACACGCTGCAGCTGTCGGTGCTGCTGGTAGCGGGCGGCACGGGATCGGTGGACGGTTCGCTGCGAGTGCTGCTTGATGGTGCACCGGTGCGCTCCGCGCCGGTCGCCGCGCTGGCTCCGTACTCGTCGACGCGCGTGACCCTGCCACTTACGGTGCCACGTGGGGCGCACATCGCACTCGTGCAGGCGGCGTTGCAAGTGGCCGGCGACGCCGAGCCACGAAACGATACGTTGAGCGCGGCACTCGAAATCGCGGACAGACCGCCAGCGGTGTTTATCTCCACGGCGCCAGATCTTGATGTGCGCGAAGCGCTCGTCGTGTTGCGTGGCGCGTTGCAGCTGCCAACACGCGCGTACTTGCGACTCGCGCCCGGCGTATGGCGCGAAGAGGGAACGCTTGCACCAATGCGAGAGGAGGACGTGCGGTCGCGCGCGCTCAACGCCGGAATGCTGATTCTGCACGGCGACACGAATTGGGTGCCGCGGACGGTTGCCCGTGGTGCGCGCGCGCTGTGGATGCCCGCTCCACCGACTGCCGCGGCGCGCCCGGGCGAGGTCGCGCGCACAGCCGAGTGGTACGCGTCCGGCGCGCCAACATCTCCGCTCGCCAGTGTGCTCTCGGGATTGCCGTTCGACACGCTACCGCCGCTCACCATCGCAGGGCCTGCGAAAGGCGGCTTTACGGTGCTGACGGTCAAACTCGGAAAAAGCGGCGATGCCGTTGCGGCAATCGCCGGACGCGAGGACGCCGGCGCGCGTACGCTCATTGTGTCTGGATCTGGATATGCGGGGTGGGCGTTACGTGGCGGTCGCAGTGCAGAGGCCTTCACGGCGCTGTGGGGAGGCATGTTTGACTGGCTGTCTGCCGGTCGCGGAGACATTCGCGCGGCGCGCCCTATCCTATCCTCGGTTCGGGTCGGCGAAGCCGTGCGATGGCGGCGTGGCGGCGCGGACTCCCTCGTGACCGTTGTACTGACGCGACGAGGCGGGCCGACAGCAGCTGCACAGAGGAGCGACACGCTCCGACTGCGCTTTGCGAGCACGTCGTTCGAGACGTCGTCGGCCACTGCACTCGCCGCCGGCACGTATGATGTTCGCGCGTTGGGAGGTTCGTCGGTGCTCGTGGTCAACGCGTCTCGTGAATGGGTACCGCGCGCCCCGACGGCTCGCGATGGGCCACTGTCGCGTGGCACAGCCTCGACCGACGCGCCGCGACTCTCAGACGCTTGGTGGCCGTTTGTGCTCGCGCTCGTGCTTCTGTGTGCAGAGTGGATCGGTCGTCGCTACGCTGGACTGCGGTGACATGGCTCGCCTGTTTCGTACGAAGGATGATGTCCCCAAGCGTTCCCTGTGGCAGCGTGTCAAAGACATCGTGCGCACCGACGTTGGTGTATTGCTGCGCGGTGGGGTGGACGCGGGTTCCCTTGAGGCGCTCGAACAGTTGCTGATTGAGTCCGACTTTGGCGTCCCGACGGCGCTCGCGCTGGTCGCGGACGTTGAGCGATTGGCCAAGCGCGGCGATGTAAAGTCGGAGACGGAATTCCGTGAGGCGTTGGCGAATGGAATCGAACAGGCGCTTCGTGCCGGCAATTCCGACGCGACATTGCGTGTCGCACCATCGGGGCCAACCATCATGTTGGTGATCGGTGTGAACGGTGCGGGCAAGACGACGTTTATTGGCAAGCTCGTCGCCGAATGCGCCGCGCGTGGCCAGCGCGTGCTGGTGGGTGCGGCTGACACGTTTCGCGCCGGCGCGATCGATCAATTGCGGGTGTGGGCACAGCGCTCCAACGTCGACTTTGTCGGTGGCGCGGCCGGCAGCGATCCCGCATCGGTCGCGTTCGATGCGGTCGATGCAGGGATCAGTCGCGGTATGGACCTTGTCATCATCGACACAGCGGGACGGCTACACACCAGCGACGACCTCATGACCGAACTGCGGAAGATCCACCGTGTGGTGGCCAAGCGACTGCCCGAAGCACCGCACGAAGTCTTGCTCGTCCTCGACGGTACGATTGGGCAGAATGCACTCGCACAGGCTCGGACATTTTCGGCGGCAGTGCCGGTGACGGGCATTGTCATTACGAAACTTGACGGCACAGCCAAGGGCGGGATTGTCGTCGCGGTGCATGAAGCGCTCAACATCCCCATCAAGTATGTCGGGCTTGGTGAGCAAATCGGCGATCTCGCGCGCTTCGACGCGACCGAGTTTGCGAAGGAGCTTGTGGAAACGTGAATCCAGGCGAGAGCGAACGGCGCCGGCGTGCATCGTCCGGTCCAAAGCCTCCACTCGCTCTCGATACACCGGTCACATACCTCAAGGGCGTCGGGCCCGTGCGCGCCGAGATGTTGGCGCGTCTCGGCATTCGCGTCGCCGGTGATCTCTTGCGCCATGTGCCACATCGCTACGAAGACGCGACCACCGTGACGCGCATCGTGCAGGCCGACATTGGTCAGGATGTGACCGTGCTCGGCAAGGTGATTGCGAAAGGCGTGTTGCCAACACGAAAGGGGCTGCGCGTCTTTCAGGCTGTGATTGAAGATGCGAGCGGCATGTTGGAGGTCGCGTGGCCGGGCCAACCGTTCCTCGATCGCACCGTGAACACCGGCGATTGGCTGCTGTGTACCGGGCCGGTGCGTTTCTATCACGGTCGCCGCTTGCAGCCCCGCGAATTCATCAACCTCGGCACTGACGACGAGGGGACGGCGGGAGGACGCGTGATCGCCGTGTACTCGACGACCGATGGACTGTCGGTTCGTGTGCTGCGCTCGCTGGTGCTGCAGTACCTTGATGCGTTGCTCCCGCTCGTGCACGAGCCGTTGCCGCGTTCGCTGTTGCTCGAAGCGGAGGTGCCGCCGCTGCGCGACGCGCTGCGCATGGTGCACCGGCCGTCATCGGTGGCCGAAGCGGTGCAGGGACGCGGACGTCTGGCCTTTGAGGAATTGCTCTGCGTCCAGCTGCTGCACCGACGGGCCAATCTCATTGCGCGCGACGCACGTGGCGGGACCGCATTCGTGAACCGTCGTGATCTCACCACGAAATTGCGAGCGTCGCTACCGTATACACTGACAGCGGCGCAAGTGCGGGTGATCCGGGAGATTGTTGCGGACATGGGCAGTGCACGTCGCATGCATCGCTTGCTGCAGGGAGATGTCGGCAGTGGCAAGACGGTGGTGTCGTTGTTCGCGGCGCTGTTGGCCCTGGAGATCGGTGCGCAAGCCGCACTGATGGCGCCGACGGAATTGCTGGCCGAGCAACACGCGCGGACAATTGACGGGCTGCTCGCCTCGCTCGGTATTGCACCAGTGTTGCTCACCGGACGCCTCGGTGCGAAAGAGCGACGACTGGCGCTGACGCGCATGGCATCGTTCGAGCCGACGCTGGTGATCGGGACGCACGCACTGGTGCAGGATGCCGTGACGTTTGCGAATCTCGGACTCGTGATCGTCGATGAGCAACATCGATTTGGGGTCGAGCAGCGTGCCGCGCTGAGCGCAAAAGGCACCGCCCCCGACGTGTTGTTGCTGAGCGCCACACCCATTCCGCGATCGCTCGCACTCACGCTGTACGGTGATCTCGACATCAGTGTGCTCGACGAACGACCGCCGGGCCGTCAGCCGATCACCACCGTCGTGCGTCCTGGGTCAGCACGCCACAAGGTGATGGAGTTTGCCAATGTCCAGATTGATGCGGGACGTCAGGTGTACATCGTGTATCCGCTCATCGAAACGTCGGAGAAAGTGGATTTGCGAGCCGCGACCACGATGTACGAAGAACTGGTGGCCGGTCCGTTTGCGTCGAGACG
>JANMKU010000403.1:0-2202 GCA_031372205.1 Gemmatimonadaceae bacterium
GTCAGCTCCACGAAATGGGTCGTCATGCGGGCGTTGATACAAGCTACGCCAGCGATTGCACATGCGCGATCACGGCCGATGCCACGGCGTCTGGAGCATACCCGCCCTCGAGCGCACTCACCAAGCGACCACCACACCAGCGCGTCGCGCGAGCCACAAGGGCCAGCGTCAGCGTGCGCACGTCGGCGTCTGTGAGCGTGAACGTACCCAGCGGATCATCCTGTAGGCAATCAAAACCCGCGCTCACCAAGACCATATCCGGCACGAAGCCGACGGTCGCGGCATCGACCGCCGCAAGCAGCGCATCGACATACACCGCAGCGGGAAGCGACGCAGGCATCGGGACGTTCCAGATCGTACCAAACGGACCGCGATCGTCAGCCGACCCGGTGCCCGGATACCATGGCCACTGATGCATCGACACGAAGCGGATCCGCGGGTCCTGCTCAATCAACGCCTGCGTGCCGTTCCCGTGGTGGACATCCCAATCGACGATCAGGACGCGAGCGCATGGGTGTACCGCGAGCGCGTAGCGGGCCCCGATGGCCACGTTGCCAAACAGGCAGAAGCCCATCGCACGATCACGGAGTGCATGATGGCCCGGTGGTCGCACCGCACAAAAGGCTCGCACGGCACGACCGTCGAACGCCATGTCAATCGCGTCCAGCACACAGCCAACCGCCGCGGTCGCCGCGTCCCAGGAACCAACGCTGACGGGCGTGTCCGCATCGAGTTGTCCTCCCCCATCACCGGCCATCGCCGCGACGCCGTGGACATACGCCGCGTCGTGGGCGAGGGTCAGCTCCGCGTCCGTCGCGTGACGACCCTCATGCTGTACCAATGTATCGAACAGCTCAGGCGCATCACGTAGCGCTCGCGCTATCGCTCGCAACCGCCCCACATGCTCCGGATGATTCCAGCCGGTGTCGTGGCGACCGCAGTCCGCGTGGGAGATGTACGCCACGCGTGTTGGCGTCATGGCGCGCCTCGCAGGCGACGAGAGCCCCACTCGGCGAGCAAGGCGGTCGCGGCGACGGTATACAGTAGCCAGAGTCGTGATGGCGACGGAGCGCTCGGCCACAGTACCACCGGCCGCATCGTGGGCGCACCGAGCCGCGCCACCATGTCCGCAAACGGTGCAGCGTCGGCCGGAAACACGGTGGTCGGCACACTATCTGCGGCGATCGCTGGAGCTGGGACGAATGCCGCCGCGCTCGCCAGTGCCGTCCACCACGCACGGTGCGCGTCGATTCCATCGTCGTTGCCCTCCATACGCCAGCGCCAACTCTCACGGTAGCCGGTGGCCACGCTGCGGCCTGCACCATACCGACGCGCCACGATAGCTGGCGTGCGCGCACCACCGATGCCATCGAACTGCAGAACAACTGCCCGAGCAATCGGTGCCAGACGCCGGAACGTCAGACCGTCGCGCGGTGCTGCCGTACGCAACCCACCAGCTACGCCGGCACGCAGCGATCCGACGCGCGCCGGGAACAGTGGCGCGAGCGACACATCGAGTAGTGCGTCACCGGCGAACACAACGCCACCACCCTGCCGCAAATAGCGCGCAAGCACCGCGCGCGCGACGACGCCGCTATCGAGCACGAACACCACGGCGTAGCGCGCCGTATCCGGTGTCCCGGCGCGCCCCACGTTGACGAATGTGGAGGGCGAGAGCTGCAACCGTCCGTCGATCACCCACCCGCGCTCCTCCAACGCCGCCATCGACAACTTGGCCTCCCAACCGGCGCGCCCCAACACCAACGCGTGTCGCAATGCCGGCGCAGCGGGAGCATCAATGGACGCCTGTGAACCACCACGCCGCGCCCATACAGTCGTCGACAGGCGCGCGGCGCGCACGGCCAGGAATCCTGCCGACGCGGAGTCAAGCACACCGCCGGCGTCCCGGATGACGAGTGCAGACGTCGACGATGCACTGTAAGCGCGCACCAGCGTACCGCCCTGCGGATCGGGGATGGCGTTCGCCGACACGGCGAGCCCCGTCGCGCCGGTGCTGTCATTCCACGTCACGCGCATGCCCGCGACGCCTGCCGCGCGGAGCGCACCACGCGCATCAGTCGACGGTACGGCGGTGAGGTCCGCGTACACCGAAGGAACGGTGACGCCGTTGGACGACACCAACACAGCGGACAATGCACGCACCAACGCAGTTGACGAACTGTCTGCGAACACGTCGCGCAG
>JANMKU010000411.1:0-7206 GCA_031372205.1 Gemmatimonadaceae bacterium
CCTCGTCGCACGCCTCGACGACCTCACGCGTCCCTCGTATCGCCGTGATTTCGCCACGGACGGTCGGCGCATTTATTTCGGTGTGTACGACCGGCAAAGCGACATTTCTGTAGTCGAGTTGATTGAGCGATGAGCGACGTCAACACGAGACTCACTGCCGCCCTCGCTGACAAATACCGCGTCGAACGCGAACTCGGCGCGGGCGGCATGGCCACCGTGTATCTCGCGCACGACATCAAACACGATCGTGATGTCGCGATCAAAGTCTTGCACCCCGATCTCGGTGCGGCGCTTGGCGGTGAACGGTTTCTCACCGAGATAAGAACCACCGCGCGGTTACAACATCCGCACATTCTGCCGTTGCTCGACAGCGGTGATGCCGACGGCTTGTTGTATTACGTCATGCCGCTCGTTACCGGCGAAACATTGCGCACGCGGCTCGAACGCGAGCGTCAATTGCCGATTGCCGACGCGGTGCGCATTGCGCGCGAAGTCGCGAGTGCGCTCGACTACGCGCACAGACAAAACTTCATTCATCGCGACATCAAGCCGGAGAACATTCTCCTGCATGATGGCTCGGCGCTCGTCGCAGACTTCGGCATTGCACTAGCGGTCCAAAGCGCCGGCGGGCAACGCATGACGCAAACGGGACTGTCACTCGGCACACCGCAGTACATGTCGCCCGAACAAGCGATGGGTGAACGCACCATCGACGCGCGCAGCGACATCTACGCACTCGGCGCGGTGACGTACGAAATGCTCACCGGCGATGCGCCGTTCACGGGCAGCAGTGTGCAGGCCATCGTCGCAAAAGTGCTCAGTGAAAAACCAACATCACTGCACACGCTGCGCGACACAGTGCCCGAGCACGTTGAGCACGCCGTGTTCACCGCACTCGCGAAGTTGCCCGCCGATCGCTTCGAGAATGCGAAAGCGTTCGGCGACGCCTTGGCGAATCCCGCGTTCATCACGTCGGGTGCAACCGCGATACGCAGCACGCGCGATCGCCGGCGCGCCGTACGGTTGCCATGGTTCGTTGCGGCCTCGGGCGTTGCGATTGTTTCGCTCATCGCAGCGATGTGGGCGTGGCGGCGGCCGGCGGTCGTGACGCCAACTCCGCGAACGCGTTTCACGCTCGAGCTACCAGATTCACAGGCCATCGTCCCGACATCGGCGGCGCAGTCGTTAGCGATCTCTCCTGATGGATCGGAGATCGTTTACACCGGCACGTCGTCGAGACTTGGCCGGGTGCTGTATCGACGGCGGCTCGACGACCTGAACGTCCAGGAGATACCAGGAACGGGCGCGGCGTTTGCACACGCCTTCTCGCCCACTGGAGAGATCGCGTTTCAGCGGGCGGATCGCGTGCTGACCACCGCTCCGCGTGATGGGCGTCCGGCCGCGAAGATCGCAGATGACGTCGGCCGAGCGAATTGGGGTGACGGCGATGTGATCGCGTTCATTCGCGGCGGCTCTCTCTGGCGTACGAACCGCAGCGGCAATCCGGTAACGCGCGTGACAGCCGTCGATTCGGCTGCCGGTGAAGGATACACGTGGCCCTTCGTCCTTCCGGGCGGCGAGGCAGTCCTCTTCAATCACTATCTCGAAGCACGACCATCGAACGATCTAGAAGTTTTGGCCGTGCGAATCGCCGACGGGAAGGTCACGCGGCTCGAAATCAGGGGCTCGAGCCCGCGGTACGTGAGCAGCGGTCACATTCTCGTGGCGCAAAGCGACGGAACGATTCTCGCCGCGCCGTTTGATCTGCGCACGCTCGAGGTGCGAGGCCCTGCGGTGCGTGTGCTCGAGGGCGTGTTCGTGCGCCCGAGCGGCGGCGCGTTGTTCGACATTTCGCACAACGGCGTGCTCGTATACCTCGCGGGCGGCGAGACTCAGCGACCCATCGTGATCGATCGGAACGGTCGTGAGCACGATCTCGGATTTACCGACGGTATGTACGCGCATCCGCGATTGTCGCCGAATGGCGAACGCATCGCCATCGAGCGGTCGGAAGGATCGCGAAGCGACATTTGGATTCTCACACGCGCAAGCGGACAACAGTTACGAATGACTCGTGACGGTCAGAGCGGCTCGCCAGAGTGGAGCGCGGACGGCACGCGAGTCGGGTGGATTCACACGGACAGCATTGGCGCCTCGATCCGTTGGCAGCGCGCGGACGGCAGCGGAACACCGGAATCGATACCGACACCAAAGCGGGCGCCCTTTCAATTCATCTTCACTCCAGATGGGAAATCGATCGTCGTAGTGGTAGGCGGTCCGTTTCGCCACGACATCATGCTATTTCCGCTCGACGGCAAATCGGCGCTGCGCATGCTCACCAACGGAGACGGCGACGAACTTCAGCCAAGCCTCTCACCAGACGGTCGGTGGTTGGCGTTCCAGAGCAATGAGACCGCGCGAGCGGAGATATTCGTCGTCAGCACCATCGATCCGTCGACACGAGTTCAGTTGACGACGAACGGAGCAACAGAGCCGGTCTGGCGGAGCGACGGCCGCGCGCTCGTGGCACGAAGTGGTGCTGCGATCGTCTCCCTATCGCTCGGATTCACTTCCGGCGTCGAGGTAACGCGGCGCGACAGCATGTTGGTCGACGCGTATCTGCGCGCAAGCCCTGATCGTGCGATCGACGTCAATCGTCGGACGGGCGAACTGTTGACGCTCGCACGTTCGGGCTCGAAGCGGGATCGGATCGTCGTAGTGACGGGCTGGCTCGACGAGCTGAAGGAGCGCATGGCACAACCGGCGAAGCGATGACGCCAACACCCATGCACACGAGCCCATGACCAGTAGCGACCGAGCGCTCGAGAAAATCACACTGGCCCTGGCCGATCGCTACCGACTCGACCGCGAACTCGGCGCCGGCGGCATGGCGACGGTGTACCTCGCGCACGACAACAAACACGATCGCGACGTCGCGATCAAAGTATTGCACCCAGATCTCGGCGCCGCGCTCGGCGGTGAGCGGTTTCTCACGGAGATAAGAACCACCGCGCGTTTGCAACATCCGCACATCTTGCCCCTGCTCGACAGCGGTGACGCGAACGGCTTGCTGTACTACGTCATGCCGCTTGTCACGGGCGAAACGTTGCGCGCGCGATTGGAACGCGAAAAACAGTTGCCGATTCCTGATGCGATTCGCATCGCGCGCGAAGTCGCGAGCGCGCTCGACTACGCGCATCGGCAAAATGTTATTCATCGGGACATCAAGCCGGAAAATATTCTCCTGCACGATGGGAGCGCTCTCGTCGCGGACTTTGGTATTGCACTCGCCGTGCAAAGCGCTGGTGGTCAACGCATGACGCAAACCGGACTCTCGCTCGGCACACCGCAGTACATGTCGCCCGAGCAAGCGATGGGCGAACGCACCGTCGACGCGCGCAGCGACAT
The DNA here is from genome assembly GCA_031372205.1 of Gemmatimonadaceae bacterium. Taxonomy (GTDB): domain Bacteria; phylum Gemmatimonadota; class Gemmatimonadetes; order Gemmatimonadales; family Gemmatimonadaceae; genus Gemmatimonas. Next base: position 3,409 of record JANMKU010000411.1, read on the forward strand.
TTACGCACTCGGTGCGGTGACGTACGAAATGCTTACTGGCGCGCCACCGTTCACTGGCGCATCGGTGCAAGCCATCGTCGCGCGCGTGCTGTCGAGCGAAGCCGAACCGCCATCGCGCGTACGCAATACCATCCCATCGACCGTCGAGCAGGCCGTGCTCACCGCGCTCGCCAAGCTGCCCGCCGATCGCCACGCTAATGCCGCCGAGTTTGCGACGGCGCTCACCGCACCGAGTACAACTCAGACCAGTGCCGCGCTGGGATCGCACGCGCGCGCTGCTCGTACACGCTCGACGTCGATGATGGTCGTCGGAGCCGTCGTGCTCACGGCGATCACCGCCGGCGTCACGTGGATGTTCGCGCGACCAACTCGCGACAGCGCATCGCGCGCGGACGTTGTGACGCGCTTCACGCTCGACGACCAGCGCGGCGGGACATGGCAAAACCGCATTATGGCGCTCTCCCCCGACGGTCGAATGCTTGCCCTGGTGGGAATCGCTGCCAACGGCGCGCCACAGCTGTTCATGCGACGCCTCGATCAGTTGGCGCTGACCCCAATTCCACGAACCACTGGCGTGTCCGATCCCACGTTCTCGCCAGACGGCCGGTGGGTCGCCTTCTTGGTCGACCGCGAGCTCTTCAAAGTCCCCACAGCCGGAGGTGATCCGACGCGGCTTGCCACGTTCCCCGTGGTACCCTCTGGTATCGCGCGGACGTCGAACGGTGACATCGTGACGGGCGGTGATTCGCGTTCCGTATTTGCCGTGAGCGAGAGTGGCGGTGCGCCGCGCGCGATCGTCGCGGCACCCGAGGGCATGGTGGCGCGGTGGCCCGTCGCACTTGAAGCATCCGACGTTGTGCTCTTCGCGGCGAACAAAATCAACAGTGACTCGGTGCGCATATTCGCGCTGTCGCTCCACGACGGGCGCGTCACAGATGTCGGCACCGACGCGTATGTGGCACTGGGCGTCGCTCGCGATCACCTCGCCTACCTGAATCGCAGCGGGGAGCTCTTTGCTGCGCCATTTGACGCGCGCGCGCACACGGTCACGGGTCCCGGCGAACGCATGGGCGGCGGCGTGCAGATGAATCTCGCCGGCATCGGGCTGGGATACGCTGCGCTGTCGCAATCCGGCGACTTGGTGTACCGCGAAGAGAGCGACGCATCGCAGCTGATGTATCGCGATGCGATTGGCCGAGTCTCGCCCGCGTTTCCAGATACGTTGGCGTTCGAGCACCCACGCTTTTCGCCAGACGGACGCCGCATCGTCGTGACGGTGATCGATAGCGCGACGCATCGTCGCACGCTCAATCTGCTGGACCGATCGACCGGAGTCTTTTCGCGGCTTGGTGGACAGCACCCGCAGGCGGGACGCGATCGAGTCGAGTGGTCGCCCGATGGACGGAGTCTGCTGTTCCGCTCCATTACCGACTCATTGCGGAGCGGAGTGTTGCGGGCGGCGGATGGTAGCGGCGGTGACACCGCGCTGTCGCGCACCAAACGCGGCCTGTACGAAGTCGTGATGGCTCCTGACGGAAAGACCATGCTCGGCCGCTTCGATGCAGACAGCGGTCTGCAGCGCCTGCTGTGGTGGTCTCGTACGGACACCACGCTGCGTCGACTCATGGACGTGAATCCGGTGGATCCGACCGGTGCCCGATTCTCGCCGAACGGTCAATGGGTCGCGTTTCAGGCGGGAGAAAGCTCAGTGAACCACGTATACGTCACCGCGTTTCCAGGTCCCGGTGCGCCGGTTCGTATTGATCGCGCCGGTGGCGGTCCGCCGGTGTGGGGACGTGACGGCAAGAGTCTCTATTACTTCACACCGACCGGACTGGCGTTGACCATGCTTGATGTGGCCGCTGGCGTAAAGGTTGGTAGCACGCGCCAATTGCTCGACGCCGAATTCGTGTCGAACGATCCGACACATGCGCCGTTCGACGTGAGCGCTGATGGTACCGTGCTGTTCGTGCGAAAGGCGCGATACCCGCGCGTTGTCGTGGTGCGCAACCTTGCGGCGGAGGTCGCGCGGATACGGGTCGCCCATTGATCCTGCGCCGGAATATGATAAACTTAGTCTCATGCCCTTAGTCCACATCTCATGATCACCGTCAATATCCACGAAGCCAAGACGCAGCTGTCCAAGCTGGTCGATCAGGCCGTCAAGGGCGAAGCGTTCGTGATCGCCAAGGCCGGCAAGCCATTGGTCAAAGTCGCCGGGTTGGACGCGCCGGACACGCCGCGGCGCCTGGGATTTCTCGCGGGCGAGATCGCCGTGCCCAAGGATTTCGATCGTATGGGGGAAGCGGAGATCGCCGAGTTGTTCGGTATCGGGGCGTGAAGCTGCTGCTCGACACGCAGGTGCTCCTGTGGGCGGCTGGCAACTCCAAGCGGCTCACCGCCAGCGCGCGCAAACTGCTGAACGATCCCGGCAATGAACTGTGCTTCAGCGCCGCGAGCTTGTGGGAAATCACGATCAAAAGCTCGCTTGGCCGCAACGATCTTCGCGTCGAGCCGCGCGTGTTGCGCCGTGGCCTGCTGGATAACGGATACACGGAGTTGCCTATCACGAGCCAGCACGCCGTGGGTGTCGACGGATTGCCGGATATTCACCGCGATCCGTTCGACCGTCTGCTGCTGGCGCAGGCGCTGAGCGAAGGCATCACGCTCGTAACCGGCGATGCGCTGCTCGCGACGTATCCCGGACCGATTCGAAAAATATGATGCCGGTGCTCGACAGGCTCACCGTGGCGTTGTCCGACCGCTACCGCATCGAGCGCGAGCTCGGCGCAGGCGGCATGGCCACCGTATATCTCGCGCACGACATCAAGCACGATCGCGATGTCGCGATCAAAGTGTTGCACCCCGATCTCGGTGCTGCGTTAGGCGGCGAACGGTTCCTCGCCGAGATCCGCACGACAGCACGCTTGCAACATCCGCACATTCTCCCGCTGCTTGACAGCGGTGCGGCCGACGGTCTGCTGTTCTACGTCATGCCGCTGGTCACCGGCGAAACGTTACGCGCGCGACTCGAACGCGAAAAACAATTGCCGATTCCTGATGCCGTACGCATCGCCCGCGAAGTCGCGAGCGCGCTTGACTACGCGCATCGGCAAAATGTGATTCATCGCGACATCAAGCCGGAAAACATTCTCCTGCATGATGGTTCGGCACTCGTGGCCGATTTTGGTATTGCGCTCGCGGTGCAAAGCGCGGGCGGCCAACGCATGACGCAAACCGGGCTATCGCTCGGCACGCCGCAGTACATGAGTCCCGAACAAGCGATGGGCGAACGCACGATCGACGCGCGCAGCGACATCTATGCACTTGGCGCCGTGACGTACGAGATGCTGGCTGGCGACGCACCGTTTACCGGCAGCAGCGTGCAGGCGATTGTGGCGAAAGTGTTGACCGAAAAACCGACGTCACTGCACACGCTGCGAGATACGGTACCTCCGCACATCGAACACGCGGTATTCACCGCACTCGCAAAGCTCCCCGCCGATCGCTTCGAAAGCGCAAAGGCGTTCGCCGACGCGCTGAACAGCGCCGCGTTCCAGACCTCGCACAACGCAGCGGTGCATGCGTCATCTGCGGTTCGTCTCGCGAGCGGTGCACGCTGGAAGTTCGTCTCGGCTGCGCTTGGGATCATCGCCGCCGCCTCCGTCGGCGCTGCTGCATGGGCGTTCGCGCGCGGCAGCGCCGACGCGCGTGATATCGGTCTGCCGCCCACGTCGCCGTTGCGCATGGAAGATACCTACCGCAACTTCGCGGTCGCGCACGATGGATCGTTCATCG
>JANMKU010000425.1:0-2269 GCA_031372205.1 Gemmatimonadaceae bacterium
CCCATTTGGTCCAGCACCTTGCCGGCTTCCTTGGCCTGCATCGCACCGAAGATCTTCGCGAGCCGCTGTTCAGGGAGGGCCGTGGACATCGCTTCATTGCGGGCGTCGCGCAGTGCGGCAGCGACCGCGCCTGTGCCGGGCGCGACTGGCTTGTCCGCGTGCTTCGCTGGTGCCGTCCCTGCGTCTGGCTTTGCACCATGCTCCACGACCGGAGTCGCGTGCGCGGAAGCTGCAGTCGCGGCCGGTGCTGTTGGCGCGTGTGCAGTCGGCGCACGCGTATCCGCGGGCTTCACGCCGTGCGCGGTTTCCGGTGTGGCGTGCGACGGGTCGGGTTTCGCGGCGCGTGCGGACTTTGCCTCGTGTTCGACCGGCGCGTCGTGCGACACTGGAGCAGCATCGTGCAATCCCTTGGTCGACTCTTTCAAACTGGCCCGCGCTACGGCGAGCGCGCGCATGCTGTCGGCTGGCGTCTCGGGTTCATGCACGTCGTGCTCCGTGCTGTCGGTCAGCACGTCATGCAACTGAGGCTCGGCGGCCGTCGAATCGTTTTCTGCATGCGCTTTCGGGGGATGCGTCTTGAGGCTGTCGGCGCGTTGCACCGAATCGGCCACAAACGCCTTCGACGCGCGCATGTAGGCATAGCCTGAACCGCCACCAATACCGGCGAAAAGGGCAATGATGATGGGAATGATCAGCAGCTTCATTGATTCCGACCGTCGGTCCGGGTAGGCGAGCCGCCCGCGGGGCTCTGTCTGGATTTCGACGACGCGCGCGCGTCATCGTGGGCGTCGACGCGACGGGCGAATCGACCAAGGGCGATCTCGTCCATCAACAGTCGGTCCTGCTGTACTTCTTCCGCACGCGCAGCTTCGGCGTGACGCACTTTGAGCCGATCCAGCACCTGGCGATCGCGCGCCGCGTCATCAAGCGCACTCCGCGCGCCATCAACCACCGTGTCCGCAGCCGCACGCGTCGCGGCCGCACTGTCTACGCGCTGTTCCATCGCATCGAGCACAAACCCCAACTGATGCAAATGCCCTACGCGCGGTTGCGTGTACTGCGCTGCATCGACGGCGGAACGCGACGCGGCGTGCAGTGCGGCTAGCCCTTCGTGTGTGAGACGCGCCGTTGCCGCGACCGCTTGCGCCTCCGCCAGTTCGCGCGCCTTGGTTTGCTCATGCTGCTCACGCAGCTCGAGCACACGCTGCAACCGGAATCGGAACATCAGCTCCGCCTCCCGATGGACATTTCGATCGACTCGGCAATCTGCGCCAGTTGCACGTAGGTGTCGCCGTACGGCGTCGTCTCCTCGGGACGTTGCTGCAGGAACTCCAGGACTTTCGCCCGGTAGATCAAGGCGGCGTCGACGTACGGGTCGCTGCCTTTCTGGTAGGCACCCACCATGATCAGATCTTCTTTCTCGCGATACGCGGCTTCAATCCGCAGCATGGCACTGCCGGCGCGACGCTGCGACTCGTTGATGATCAGATCGCGGACGCGACTCTTCGATTCGAGCCCGTCGATCGACGGAAAATGATTTTGCGCGGCGAGCCGCCTGGTCAGGACGATGTGACCATCAAGAATCGACCGTGCGGCGTCAGCGACCGGTTCGTTGAAGTCGTCGCCGTCCACGAGCACCGTGTAGATGCCCGTGATGCCACCGTTCGCACTGTTGCCGGCGCGTTCGAGAAGTCGAGGCAGCAGGGAAAACACGGACGGTGGATAGCCTTTTGTTGTTGGCGGCTCACCCGTGGCCAGCCCGATCTCGCGCCAAGCCATCGCCACACGCGTCACGGAGTCCACCATCAACAGCACGTGCTTGCCCTGATCGCGGAAATACTCAGCGATCGCCGTCGCGACGAGTGCGCCACGCGCGCGGATCAGTGCAGCCTGATCACCGGTGGCCACAATGACGATCGAGCGCGCGAGTCCTTCGGCGCCCAGTGAGTTCTCAATGAAGTCGCGCACTTCACGACCGCGCTCGCCCAGCAGCGCAATGACGTTGACATCGGCTTTTGCCTGTCGCGCAATCATGCCAAGCATGGTGCTTTTGCCAACACCAGACCCGGAAAAAATCCCGATGCGCTGGCCACGACCGACGGTGAGCAATCCGTCGATGGCGCGTACGCCCGTTTCCAGTGGCCGATCAATCACCTGGCGATCGAGCGGATTTGGTGGTTCCGCCGACAGCGGCACACGCGTGACGACGTCGAGCTTACCCTTGCCGTCGATCGGATGCCCGAGCCCGTTCAGCACGCGGCCAAGCAAC
>JANMKU010000462.1:0-3937 GCA_031372205.1 Gemmatimonadaceae bacterium
GCCGGCATCGACGCGAAAAACCCGCGGTATCTGCTGGAGCTGGGACGCATCCGCCTGCGCACCCCACTCACGCGTGTTGAAGCCGAGCGGTTGTTCAAGCGCGCGCTCTCTGTCGCCGTCGCGTCGGGTGATCCTTTGCAGGTCGCCGATGTCGCGTACGAACTCGGACAGATCAAGGAGAGGCGCTACAACTCCGGTCGCGATCGCTGGATGTATACGGCCAACCTGGTCTTCGACCCGATCGCGTCTCGCCGCCGCCTGCACTACACACGCGAGTTCCTCGATCAGCTGGCGCGACCGATTCCGAACGCCGGGTTTGTTGATCGCTCGGAAGCCGAGGAGTATTATCGCCATGCCCTCACCGCCGTGTCGACGCACGAAGTGAGCGCGCTCGGATTGCTCGGCCTGTTATACGAGCAGAAACGTTTTGACGAGATGCGCACCGTCGCCGCGCCACTCACGCGCACAGGCGCCGCCAATCCCCGTTTGCTGTTTGCCGATGGACTCGCGGCCTATCGACAAGGACAGCTGGCCGAGGCAGACAGACAATTCACGCGTGCACTGACGGGACTGTCGGCCGAGATGCGCGCCGAAGTCCTCGATCTCGGCCGCATTCTGCGCAAAGGGGATTCGGCACGGGTGGCGGGGTTACCTAGTGCCGTTCGGGCACGCACCGACAGTGCGTTTTGGGAAGCGGCGGATCCGATGCTGTCCACGCCGGTGAACGAGGCACGGCTCGAATTCCTGGCGCGCATGGCGTATGCCGATCTGCGCTTTACCGACGCTGACACAAAACAAGTCGGATGGCGGACCGACCGGGCGATGATCATCGCACGCTACGGTGAGCCGCCGATCGTCGCGACGTTTCCCCCAACATCAGACGCTGACGCGCGAGAAGCGATCGGACGCGTCATCACGGTGTGGTTCTATCCGCGCGCGGAAGTAGAGTTCGTGTTTGCAGGCCCGCCCGCCATCAACATCGCGCAGTTCGCAGGCAATTATCGCGACTACGCGGAGGAACGGCGCGATGCGTCGCCGTTTATGTTGGACAACGTGCCCTTAGTGATGGCAGTGGACTCATTGCCGTTGCAGATCGCCCGTTTTCGGGGAGCGACGACGCGTGAAACCCAGGTGGTGGTCGCCGTCGACGCCGCGACGCAACAGTTGTACAGCGCCGCTGAGATTGATCGCGGGACGCTTGAGCTCTCCCTGCGTATCGGCCCGCCCGCAGCGCTCGCGCTCGTCGCGGTTGACACGCAGCGCGTGACGCTCCCGACAGCAATCGTCGTACAGCGCTACTGGGTGGACACACTACGCGCTGGCGACTACCGCGTGCGTGTTGAGGCGCGCGACCCCGCGGTGTCGTCGGCGCTCAGTCGTGCGCACACGGAGTTGTCAGTGCCGGCGTTCGATGCGAGCGGCCTGCAAAGCAGCGATATCCTCATCGCGGATCGGGTGAACGCGCCAACCCGCACGGTGCGCTCGTGGACTGACCTCGATCTGCATCCACGCGGCGCCCTGACACTCGCACCGCGCGACACGTTCACCGTGTACTGGGAAAACTATGGCCTCACACCGAACGCCACCCAGCGCGTGACGTTTGAAGTGCGCTTCGTGATCACGCTCCTCAAGCTCGATCGCGGCGGAAACGTTGTCAGCAATCTGCTGGGCTCAATCGCCGATGCGGTCGGACTGACCGCCGTTGGCGATACACAGTTGGGCTTGCGCTTTGATCGCGACGAAGCGCTTGCGGGACGTGATCGCGTGCCCGGCGTCGTCAACCTGGGGATGGGCACAGCGCCCGCCGGACGGTATCGTTTGGAGATATTCGTCACCGACCGGACCAGCGGTCAGCGCACGCAAACACACCGCGAGTTCACCATTCGACGCTCATGAGCATGCGTACCACGATTGCTACCGCCGCCGCCATGTGTACCCTGCTCGTCGTGACGGTCGATCCCCCACTGCAGGCGCAAGCCTCGTCGGCGCGCACGATCACTCGAAGCAATGGTGGGCAGCTTGGGAAGTACAGCCTTGTCGGTGCCGCGACCGGTGGATTGCTTGGGCTTGGCTATTACTTCATGAGTGAACAGGGCAATCGCGCTGGCGGCTGTCGCCCCTTCAGCTGTGCGATGCCGTTTCTCGTGTTTAGCGGCGCGCTGTCGGGGTTGTTCATGGGCAGTGAACTCAACGCACAGCGACGGGCGGAGACGCCGCGCGCCGGTGAGAGTTTTGCATTTACCTTTTCGGAGGCGGGTGTGTTGTCGGCGCCCAACGCGATGGACGTGCGCGACTCGCTCATCGCGGTCGTCAGTGATAGCGGCGCGCAGCTCTTGTCAGCCGCGGTCGCACCAAAAGCATTGCGGCGTCGCGCCAACGGCCTGAGCAATCTGCGGCAGGTCGCCATTGTCCCGCGGTCTGGCACCCTGGTGATCGGTACCGGCACTGCGCTGTGGGAAGCGAGTCTTGGCACCGGCCCGGCGTCTCGCATCGGCGAGGGACCTATCGACGCGCTGGCGTCGTCGAGCGATGCGATCGTCAGTGCATCTGGTCGACGGTTGCAGTGGCGGCGCAGCACAGGCGCCTCTGAGCGGCGTGACAGCATCGACTTGCCCACGCCCATCTCGGCGCTCGCGTTCGACTCGGCGGCGGGCACGTGGTGGGCCGGCACAGACTCGCTGCTGGTGCAAGTCCTGACGAGCGATACCGGATTGCGCGTGGGGCTCACATTGGCGGTACCAGCCGCGCCGCGCAGCATCACCACGAACGACCAGTGGGTGGCGGCGGCACTTGGCGACGAGGGCATTATCGCGTGGCCGCGTGTGTCACTGTCAGCGACCACGGTGCCCGTGCGACTCGCTCGCGAACCGCGCTTTGCGTACGATCTCGCGTTCCTCAACGGCACCTTGTTTGTAGCGGGCGGGGTGGACGGACTGTATCGACTGTCGCTGTCGCCAACGCCCACTGTACTGGGATCGTCTCGGCAATTTCCCTTTGCGACGAGCGTGCGAGCGGCGGGTGGGATGATCTGGGTGGGTGACCGGATACGGCGCTCGGTGATTCGGGTGACGCCGTAGGAGGGGCGCGCGACGTCCGTTTTCACGCGGAGGCCCTGATTTTCACGCGGAGGCGCAGGGACGTGCTGATTTCACGCGGAGGCGCGGGGAGTGCCTGATTTTCACGCGGAGGCGCGGAGCCGCGGAGGAAAGCAACAACGCACCCTCAACCGTAGTGAGAGTGCGTTGTTGATTTCAAGTTGAACGATTGTACGGAACTGACCGCAAGTTCCAGAGCGAACCTCTCCGCGTCTCCGCGCCTCCGCGTGACCAAAAAGAACCCGTGTCTCCGCGTGACTAAAAAGAACCCGCGTCTCCGCGTGACCCAAAAGAAGCCGAGCCTCCGCGTGACCCGTAGTTAAGTCTTCCCCGCGGCGCGCTGTCCTTATCTCCCCCGAATCGACTTCGGCAGCAACGCCTCAAGCACGGTGTTGGGACCCATGCGCCCTTCCTGCGAGAATTTCGACTGCAGGTTGACGCGAACCAACCCAAAGTTGAGCCACGCCGGTGTGCTGTTGGCCTTCGCAATCGAGTCACTGGACACGCGGCTGGCCATGGCGAAAATCACTAACGGCGAATCAAACACCACATCCGGTGCCGGATTCGTCTTGTCCGCTTCGTACAACGAAACACGCGACGGATACGGCGATGTGCGACGCCCGACGTTGACTGTATCGTTGAACCGACCTGTCGTATCAAACTTGACCGCGTAGGCATTGTAGTAATACCCGATCGGCGCGCGGAAGTAGTTGGAATCGTTCGCGATCAGAATCTTGCCGCGAACCTCAACACGACCACGCGGGACGATCGTCATCGTGGCCACACCCGCTGTGCTGCTAGTCGCGACGACAAACTCCTGATTCGCCTTTGGATCGCCGGCG
>JANMKU010000493.1:0-4517 GCA_031372205.1 Gemmatimonadaceae bacterium
CACCACCACCAGGAGGGCCTCCAGCCGCTGTTGGATCGACACCGGGTGGCAGTCCGCCGCCACCGCCGGGGAATCCGCCCCGACCACCGCCAGCAGCGCCGAAGATTCCGGTCATGAGCGAGAGAAAGCGCGCGTTGGCTCGCGGCTCAAGAATCACGGTGTAGCGGCCGGGCTCGATCGCCTTAGCGTGCCGACTCTTGAGCGCTTTGCCCGCCGCCACTTCCGTCAACGCTTTCGCGTCAATCATGCGCACATCTTTGATCCCCGTCGTGCCTGACCATCCGGAACCGCTGCCATCGGGCATGCGGCACGTCAATACGAAACTCGATTCGGCGGCGCGATAGTATGCGAACAATCCCTTCGAATTGGCCTGGCAGTTTGTCTGATCAATCTTCGGGATGTATCCCGCACCCAGCACGCCCTTCTTCTCGGCGATATCGATGCTGTCCTTGACCATGCGCGCGCGCTGCGCCGGGCCGAAGTCCACCATCTCCGGCATCGCCGCATCGACGGGGATGTACTCCTGCGGACCGAGCAATTCGCTGAGATTCGGCATATCTTGACCGCCCTGTGCCGCCGCGGTCGCCTCGCTCACCATGGCCTGCAAGCCGGCATCCGAAAAGTCGCGCGTGTTCGCGCTCCCGGACTTCTGACCCATGCGCACGTTGACCGTGACCTGTCGATCGTATTGGACCAGATTGGTCGTGATCGACGAGTTGGCCCATCGCGTACCAGAACGTTCGCCGCCTGAGAGGTTCACCTCGACGGTGTCCGCTTTGGCCATGTTGATCACCTTGTCGGTGATGCTCTTGACTTGCTCTCGAGTATACATGAGACGATAAAGGGTGCAGAGGGCGACCGACGTGGGGTCAGGAGGTGGCAGACTGGCAGCAGCGAAACACAACAGCTAAGCAACAGCGAAGGAACAGTTAAGCACGTCCACTGCGGCGTCGAAGCCACCACTCAACGCCGAGCAGGAACGAGAAGGGGATGATCCACCAGGCGGAACGCATGGGATGCCAAGTAACGGCACGAGCAATCGGACGAAGGGTGCGAGTGATAACGGGGCGGAGCGATTCCAAGTGTGTCGCTGAAACCGCGCTGCCGCCACGGGCAGCTGCCCACGCAGCAATGACGGATGCATCGTCGGTACTGGTTGCCGTCGCGGCTGCTGATACGACCATCGGGGCGTCGACAGTCGCGCCATCGGACGCGGCGGTCAGCACATACCGCCCTTCCGCCGCCGGTGTTCGAAACACGCCATGAAATCGCCCGACCTCGCCCGCAGGCCAGACGCGGATGCGCTCGCGGACGGTGGAACGTTCAGACGTGAGAACGACAGAAACAGTCGCCTGCAGCACATCGGGCACTTCGCGTGCGGCAAGCGCTGACTCCCGAAGCGTAACGGTCAAATCGACCCATTCGTTGGGGGCGACAAGCCGGTTGGACGTCTCCAGCAGCAGCACGGGCGGTGACACCTCCGCTGCCGCCGCGACTTGCCCCTGCCAGAACCGGTCGAACGAGGAAATCGTCGCGTCCCGGAAGCGCCACGCATCGAGTGCCCCGCTCACTAGCAGCTCACCAGCCCCCACCGCGACGCTCCAGACCACGGCTCGGTCAGACGCACGGTCGGTCGCGGACGGGCGCAGCAGGGCCAGTGCGTGCGAGCCCGCGACCTCGCTACTCGGCACCATAAAATCGGTCACCCGCATGGCCACGCTGTCGGGGCGCCGCGCAACGTCTGCGGCCACAACGACTCTGGCCGTCGCGCTGGTTAAATGGTGCCATCGCACGTCGCCGGTCAACGTGATGTACGCTCCAGCGCTCGCGCGGTCGAACAACAGGAGTACGCTCCCGCCGCGCCGCCGCAGATAACGCTCGATCCCCGCGACGTCGCGCGCGGTCAGCGCCTCAGGGGCACCAAGGATGACGACGTCGTACGCCGCAAGCGACGTCGCATCGTCGAGTGAGACCGGCGGCCGGCCAGCATCTGTGCTGATGTTGCGCGACGTCACCACGCGACTCGTCACCGCGAAGCGGCGATCGCGCTCGATCGCACGTCGCACAAAGGTCGACATCCACGAGGGTCGCGCGTCGTACACCAGTACTGATACCGGCTGATCGGTCACATCGATCACCACGCTCGCCGTTGCCGCATCAGTCGTCGCATCGCTCGTCGTCGCTCCGTTCGTTCTCGCACGGCTCGTTGCGGCCCGCGTCGCGACGCCACCCGACGCATCGACCGATGAACGGTCGAGCGTCGCCGTCAGCTCCAAGGGCACAGTACCGGTCGATGTCGGCGTGTACGCGAGCTCCACCTCAGCGCGCTCGTCGTCCATGGTCACGCGATGCGCGATGCTGTCAACCAGGAGAGAGGCGGATCGCAGCGTGATGGACACATCACGGCCCAGCGCGCCAAGAACGTGCAGTCGCGCATGGAGTACGGCGCGCGATTCAACATTCACGCGTCGCGGCGCTTGCACCTGCTCAATGTGCAGGTACGGGCCGGTGGTGTCAGGTAGCACAGCGAAGAGTGGCATGGCCAGCGCACTCGCCCGCTGCGGTAGTCGGTCGCCCACCATCACCGTACCAGACGCGTTGGCAAACGGCGCCGAGACCACCGTAAAGTCGCGTTCCAGCAACGTCCGTGTTCGCTCAAACAACAAGCGATTCGCGCGCGCGTCGTCCGCGTTCGCCGTGCCTGGAGCCGAACTCGCGTCAACCACCGCGAGCAAGGGGCGCTCCGTGCGATTCGACGTCACGGCCGGATCGATCAATCCCAGTACGGCGATCGCGATCGCGATCGCACGGAGTACCCGTTCTATCACGGCGGCGTGGGCATGTTCGTGCGCGGCAAGGAGCGTGTGGTCGAGCGCACTGCCGCTGACACCGCGCGCGCATCGCGCAACGCGCCATCCAGTACCCGCGCCGCAAGCCCGGCCGCGCGCGTTGACGACACCGCCGCCTCACGGTGCAATACCGCCCCTATCTGTACAGACGCCACGTCAATCAGTCCGCGCGCTTCCGCGGTGTTGCCGCGGACGAGCGCGGCGGACGCGGTCGTCAATTGTGACGCGATCTCCTGCAGCGGTTTTGACGACGGATCAAGTTGCAGGACACGCTGCGCTGATCGCGTGAGCCCCGTCGAGGCATCGCGTGACATCGGGCTGTCACGCACCACATCCGCGAGGATAGCCAGCACGCCGCGTAACCCGGTGGCATACGCACTCACATCGGGCGCCGCCTGCCGACGCGAATCGCGCGTAACCGACGTCAGCACGCCAGACAGTCGGCGCGTCATGTCGAGACTCTCGCGTTCCGTCAATGCCCGCAGGATGATCCGCGATCGCGAAAAGGCACGCTCGATCTGCACGAGTGCACGCTTTTCGTTCGCCAGCGCATCCGGTACGTTGACCGTCGTCAGTGCTGTCGACGCGCGGCTCATCTCGCGGATGGCCCGCAGCAATGCGATGCGCCCCTGATTGGCCATGCGTCCTGCGGCCAGGTCCCCTTCCGACTCCGCCTCAGCGGTTTCGTTCAAGTCGGACATGTTGGCGTCGGACGCGACTTCGTCTGCCAACTCGCCGCCCATCATGAACACGAACTCTGCGCGCACGCGACGCTGTTCACTGGCGAGCTCCAACGCATCCGACGCAAACACGTCAGCCGCCGTTGCAGCGCGTCGGTCCAACAACCGCTGCGTCTTGAGAATCACCATCTGCTGACTCAAAGCGTAGCGGCTCTGATCGTTATCGATCGCGAATCCTGGCGCAGCAATCGCGCCAAGCGCGGTGATCTCGGCGATGTATGCGTCGGATTCCACCGGTGACGTGCCGGGGCGTCGATCGGTCACCACGGCACGATAGACCACCATGTCGCCGGCCTCAAGATCGAGTGCGCCAAGCGCCAGCGCACCAGCGGCGCTCCAGGTGCGACCGTCGGGTCGGGTCACCGTCAGCGGCAGTTCTCCGTCGGTAAACGTGAATCGTTCACCGGAGCCTGACACCTTGGTATACGTGAGACGGAGTGACGCGAGACCGAAATCGTCATCGGCATCAACGCGCAGGGCCAGCGTGTGGTTCGCATCAGCAAAGCGCAGGTCGTGCCCGGGAGCGCTGACATGTACACGCGGTGCACGATCCGGAGACACGGAGAGGCCAATGAGTCGACGCGCTCCAACGGTGTCTGCGCTCACTCGCGGTTCGATCGCGAGAAATCCGTCGGCGTCGGCGACAAACGTGCCGCGAAACTCGCGCGACCCACTGCGGGTCAACACCGACGTCCCATGCACCGTTTCAATCGCCACGGTGTCGGCCTTGGCCCCGACGGTCACCTGTAGTTGACTCCCCGCCACGGCATCGATGCGCGTCGGGTCACGTTCCGTTCTCGGTGGTTGCGCGGTGTATGACGGTGGCGTGATGACGATCAGCACCGACTGCACGCCAGGTGGTGCAGGGGCACGCAGCACCAGTCGGGCGGTCGCGTCGGTCACCACATCGCGCGGCAGCGTCGCGACG
>JANMKU010000511.1:0-9858 GCA_031372205.1 Gemmatimonadaceae bacterium
CGATCTTGTCCAGCACACGAGGGTCGATCGCGGCGTAACGCGGCCAGGTGGTCTGCGCGTCGTGTGTGATGAAATCCCGCACCTTGAGATGTCGGGTTAAGGCGAGATCGAGCTGACCCTCCCGCACTTCGACGAAACCGGGCGGCGGTGACGATTGCTCCTCGCGCGACCACTCCGCCGGATATCGACCGATCTGGTAGCCGTTGAGTCCCCGACCGAGCTTGAGTTCGAACGGAACCAGGACCGTGAGCTTTGGGCTTTCAATGCGTTGGCTGACGCCACCGCGCGTCACGATGAGCTCGTAGAATCCCGCTTCCAACGGCACCAGCATAGTATCGCTTTCCAGCGGACGCGCGACATCCGCGCTCTCGGTGCCGCCCGCCCGAACCCAGTTGTACGTGAACCCCAGCGACGAGCCGTGCACGGTGACCGGAAAGACGACGCACTCACCGGCGCGGGCAAAGCGCATCAGCACGTCGCCGCTTGCACCGCGCGCTGCCTCGCTGGCCTCGACGACGGGCACACTGCGCTTGACGCTCTCGGCCGATGAACCCGCCAGCAGCTCAGTCGGTGGTTCGTAAAGCTGGACGGCGGCAATCGCCGCCACACCGCCGACGAGCAGGCCTACGCGACGACGCATCAGAGATCGCCCCAACGCGAACGTTGCCCACGAACATCGATGTGCACAAACGGCCCGTGTTCAGAGGTGGCGGGATACACCCCGACACCGCCAACGAGCTCCGGATGTCGTTGCTCAACCCGATCGGCCGCTATCGCCAAGACACGCGCGTCGGCAAGGTCGACACGGCCATCGCCGTTCAGGTCGCTCATCCAATCACGCTTGCCGTTCACCACATAGACATCAGCCGCATCGCCATACTGGTGACGACTGTCCTTGACGCGACCACCCGCCCCGACCCCCAGCGCGTTGTATTGCGGCGTGCGAAAACCCGACATCACCCGCAGCCGGTTCGCCGGAACACCCATCCGCGTCAGTTCAGTGATCACCAATTCGAGTTTATCCAGGAGCGGTTCGCGAAGCACCAGATACTTGGGCCAGACCTGCTCCTGATCGTGCGTCAGGAAATCGCGCAGGACGAAATGCTCCGATACCGACGTGTGTTGATTGGCCGCCGTGACCTCGATAAATCCTTCTGGATTCGCCTTCGGACCAGACGCGGCCGCGGTTCGCTCGTTCGGAAAGAACCCGATGCGATACGCCCCAATGCGACCGAGGACTTTGTCGGCGAACGGGCGCATCGTGATGAAGTGAAAGGCGACGGAGGCGTCGGCCGCGTACACACCAGCATGACGCGAGGCCGAGTCGCCGAACAGCAGGCGCAGGATTGGCAAACCAGCGGCCCGCCGCGGACTGAGGATTCGCGCGCGCAATTTGCGGCTCAAGCCCCTAAGGGAGTCCAGCAGCCCCTCTTCCTCCCCGGCAACGACGCTTTCGGTTGTAGGCGCAGCCGAGCGATCCTCCGCTATACCGGGCCGCGGCGCCGAGAATAGTGCAGCACCCGCAACAAGACCGACGGTCACGCCCAAGCGGCGACCGGCCGCGCGACGAGAACGCCGCTGTGCCTTGAGGCCAGCAAGTCGCTCTTTGGTGGAGCTCGTTGGAAGAGGTTCGTTCATCTTCACGGAGTATCTTCGGGATGCGATGCGCCCACATCCAGATGGACGATCGAGGACCGTCCACGAAATATAGCGCTCTTGAGCTGCTGCGAGGTGACGCAGCGCTCTGGAGGAGCGAGTGTCGAGCACAGTCCTACCACCGAACGGAACGCTTCGTTCCCAACGCGACGAAGCGCACCGGATGTAGTGACTTCTCCGCCTGGTCCGTGTATGAGCTCCCGGCACGCGCTGCGGATCGCGAATGAGTGCCGAGCGGGATAGCGATCGTGTGGTAGCAGTGCCGGAGCCAGGGTAGATTCGTGTCAGCACCGCGTGCTGTAGGCCAACCTCCCACCAGACGACGCATGACCGCAGCCGTACCCCGCCCCGTCGCCTTGATCATCCTGGACGGCTGGGGCTACCGCGAGGAGCGAAGCGCTAATGCCATTCTGCTCGCGGAGACACCCCATTGGCACCGGATCTGGTCAAATGCGTCACGGACACTGCTGACGGCGTCCGGACGGGCGGTTGGGTTGCCTGCAGGCCAGATGGGCAACAGCGAGGTCGGTCATATGAACCTCGGCGCGGGCCGCGTGGTGATGCAGGATCTCGTGCGCATTGGTGCCGCGATCGAGGATGGTGCATTCCTTGCGAATCGGGCGCTGGTGGCGGCGTGTGCGACCGCGCGCGAACCGCATCGCACCCTTCATCTCGTCGGTCTCCTTGGCGACGGTGGTGTGCATGCGCACGATGACCATGTGCTGGCATTGGTGGAACTGGCGACGCGCGAGCGCGTCCCGCGCATCGCGTTGCACCTGATGCTCGATGGCCGCGATACGCCGCCCAAGTCTGGTATGGAATTTCTTCGTGCGCTGATGGGACGCGTGGGGACGCGCGCACAGTTGGCGTCGGTGTCTGGTCGCTATTTCGGAATGGATCGCGATCACCGCTGGGAACGTACCGCCGAATGGTATCGGGCCGCGGTGCTTGGTTCGGCGCCGCTTTCTGCGAATGCGCATCACTCCATTCAGGACGCGTATGATGCCGGGGTGACCGACGAGTTCGTGCATCCCTTCACGATGGTCGGCGAGAATGGCGCCGCCCTCGCGCCGATGCGCGACGGCGATGCGCTCATCTGTTTCAACTTCCGGTCGGATCGGATGCGTCAGCCGCTACACGCCTTGGCGATGCCCGACTTCAATGGATTCGAAACCGGTGTGCGACCGACGCTGTCGATCACCACGATGACGCGCTACGAAGAGGCGTTCCCATTCCCAATCGCGTTTGCCCCGCAGTCCATGCGGCATCTGATCGGCGAGGTAATCGCCGACGCGGGACTCTCGCAACTCCGTACGGCGGAGACCGAGAAGTATCCGCATGTCACGTTCTTTTTTAACGGGGGACGCGACGAACCGTTTGCGCATGAGGACCGGGCGATGGTGCCGAGTCCCAAAGTCGCGACCTACGACTTGCAGCCGGAGATGAGTGCCAGCGGCGTCTGCGATGTGCTCTGTCACGCGCTGGAGCACCGCACGCATGACTTCGTGTTGTGTAATTTCGCGAATGCGGACATGGTCGGACACACGGGATCGTTGCCCGCGGCGATTGCGGCCGTAGAAGCGGTTGACGCGTGCCTTGGCCGCATACTCGCCGCAGCTGCCGTTGGTGGCGCGCGACTGATCGTAACGGCTGATCATGGCAACGCGGACGTGATGGTCGACCCAGTGACGGGTGAGCCGCACACGGCACACACCACGAATCTCGTCCCGCTTGTAGTCCTCGATCCCGACGGCGACGCTCCCCTACGCAGCGGTGGTGCGTTGTGCGATGTTGGCCCAACGGCGCTGGCGCTGCTGAATCTGGCGCGTCCCGCCGAAATGACCGGTCGCGACCTGCGCGACCTTTCGTCCCCACAGACCCACTGATGACTTTGACTCGTCTATTCAATCGCCGTGCCGGTTCAACGCGGCGACTCGCTCGATCGGCCTATGCCGTCGCGTGCGTCTCCTGCGCGCCGCTGACGCTCGTCGCTCAAGTCGGACATCTACCGCGCACGAGCCCGTACGAAGACTTTAAGCCCGGCCAGAGTCTGACACTTTCCGTCGGTCAGCTGGGCGTCAAGCGTGATCCGGCCGGCGTCGCACCAAAGCCTGGCCCACTGCTCGCCGTGCGTTACGACATCGGTGTTGGCGGTCCCGCCTTCTTCTTCGTTCGTTACACGATGGCGCCTTCCGAACGTCGCCTGCTTGATCCCGCCAAACCCGCGGCAACGCGCCTCATCGGGACGCCAAGTGTCACCACACATGTGGCCGACCTTGGCCTGGACATCGCGCTCACCGGACAGAAAACGTGGCACCGGCTGATTCCTTCGCTCGGATTCGGCGCCGGCGTGGCGAGTGACTTTGCGGCGGCCGATACGGGGCTCTATCGATTCGGCACGAAGTTCAGTTTCTCGTATGGCCCGGGTGTACGCTATCTCGCCCGAAACGGATTCCAGGTGCGAGTGGATGCCACGAACTTCGTCTGGCAGTACCAGTATCCCGATAAGTACTTCGTGAAGACTTCGGACACGACGTCGGTACTGAGTGACACCCGGGCGCGTTCGGTTTGGCGCGGAAACTGGGGGCTCTCCGCCGGGCTTTCCGTTCCACTTTTTCGCTAGACCACCGTGCCGCGCACTTCGCTGACGCGTCGCGTCCATTTCTCCGCCGCGCACCGCTATCGCCGCGATGATTGGAGTGACGCCGAAAACGAGGCGGTGTTCGGCGCGTGCGCCAATCCACACTTCCACGGACACAGCTACAGTTGCGACGTCACCGTGGCGGGCCCCGTTGATGAAGAGACTGGTTTTGTTGTCGATCTGGGGTTCCTTGACCAGGTACTACAGCAAGAAGTCCGCCAGCGCTTTGATCATCGCAATATCAATCTGGAAGTGCCGGAGTTTGCGGACGGGCACCTCATCCCGACCGGGGAGAACCTCTCACGCTTTATCGCCGAACGCGTGCAAGCGGCGCTGGCCCACTCAACCGCGCTGGTGATCCGCGTATGTCTCGCCGAAGATGCAACGTTGAGCAGCACGTACGAGTTGGACGCATGACGCCGTATCGTGCAGCGACGCTCAGCGCATGGATGACAGGTTTTTTGGTGTTGGGGATCGCATGCCGCAGTGTGCCGACACCGGCGGTGCAGCCAGCGCCAGTCGAACGTTCTGTGCCAGCGCATGTGCCGGAACCGGTCGCTCCGATCATGATTCCGGTGGTTGACGTGCCCGCGCCGACAGCGCGCGAGATCATGCGTCATCTGATGGACTCCGTGCTTGTGGCGCCCATGTGGCGCAACGCGCGCTGGGGAATGCTAATCGTCGACGCGACGACGGGGGACACCATTGTGACACAGGATGCGGATCGGTTGTTCATGCCCGCGTCCAATCAGAAATTGCTGACCAGCGCCGTGGCGCTGCAGCACCTTGGCCCGGACTATCAGTGGCGCACACCCATGCTACTCCGCGGGTACCAGCAAGGAGCTACATGGAACGGCGATCTGTTGGTGTCAGGAAGTGGCGACCCGAGTTTCAGTGACACGTTGCGGAGTGGCGACGCCAGTTCTGCTTTCGCGCCCGTCCTGCGAGCCCTCGCACGGCGCGGTATCACGCGGATCACGGGCAGCGTGCTGACGGTTGGGGATGCGTTTCCCGGCGCGACCACGGGCTACGGCTGGGAGTATGACGACAGCGATGAGTCCTACGGCGCCCCGGTCGATGAGTTGCTGTACAACGAGGGGGAGCTGACGCTGACGTTGCACGCTGGGCGGCGCGTTGGAGCGCCGCTTCGTGTCACGCGCACGCCGACCGCGACTTATCCGCCACTGGTCATGCACGGCATCACGCGCGCCGCGTCCGCGCCGGGTGTGCGCGTGCGCGCGGCGTACGACAGCATTGCCGCATCGATCGAAATCACTGGCACGCTCCGTGTGGGAGACAGTACCCGTCTCACGCTCGCATTTCGCCATCCGAACGACGCATTTCGGGCGGCGCTGCGCGAAACGCTTGTCGGCGGTGGAATGCGCGTGCTCGGCCGGGCGAGTGCCTCACGTGATGTCGATGCGCCGCAGCATGCACGCACGAACTCGCGTTCCAAACGCGCACGCGTGACAACGATCGACACGCTGACCGTGCTCGAGTCTCCACCGCTGCGTGAGATTCTCCCACGCATGCAAAAACCCTCGCAAAATCAGATCGCCGAGTTGTTGTTCCGGACGACGGGGCGTGTGGTAAGTGGTGATGGTTCCGCTGACAGTGCGCGCGCGGTTGGTCTCCGCACGATGGCGATGTGGGGGGTGACGAGCGCCGACGTTGCCTATCGTGATGGCAGCGGTATGTCGCGTCACGACTACGTAACGCCGCGCGCGCTCATCAACACACTCGACTACATGCGACGTTCACCGTGGTTTGCGGTATATCGCGATGCGCTGCCGCTAGCGGGCGTTGATGGCACGATCGCCAATCGGCTCAAGGGCACGCTTGCGGCGGGCAACGCGCATGCCAAGACTGGTACGCTCGACAAGGCGCGGTCACTATCAGGTTACGTGACATCCGTCGACGGACATCTGCTGCTCTTCTCGATGCTCTGCAACAATTTCACGGTGCCCACTCGGGACGTGGAACGGGTACAGGACCTGCTGGTGAGCACGTTGGCGTCGCTCCGGTTTGCCGACGGCGGCGTCGCACCTGGTCGATAGTCACAACACGGAGCAGTCGCCGCGCGGACTCTCGTACGCCGACGCCCTCTCGGCCGTATTGGACGGCGCCGCCCCACTCCCTGATGCGGTCGTTGCGCTTGAGGACGCGCTCGGGCTCGCACTCGCGTCTGCCGTACAAAGTCGCGTCGCGCTGCCGCCATGGGACAATGCCGGAATGGACGGATACGCGGTGCGCCGTGCGGATCTGGTCGCGCGCGATGTGCCCGTGGCACTGCGCGTCATCGGCACGGTCGCAGCGGGTGCTGATCCAAGCACTCTGCCCGAGGTCATCGCCATGACTGCAGTTCGCATCATGACTGGAGCGCCGATACCGCCGGGAGCTGACGCCGTCGTGCGCGTGGAAGACACGGAGACGGACGGTGCAAACGTGCGCTTCACGAGCGTGCGCGACCTCGCCGGGCGAGGCAATGTCCGACCGCGCGGTGAAGATGTGGCGGGCGGTGAACTGCTGTTCGGCGACGGTGTGACGATCGCGTCGGCGCATCTCGGCGTCCTCGCGAGCGTTGGCGCCGCGCATGTGCGCGTGCATCGTCGCCCGCGCGTGACGATCCTCTCCGGTGGCGACGAGTTGGTGTTGCTCGATCAATTCTCCGAGGTTGAACGGGGACGGCGCATTGTGTCGTCGTCGTCGTACGCACTGCCGGCGCTCTTGCGCCGAGCGGGCGCCGAGGTGCGCACGCGACCCCTGTTGGCGGACACACTCGACGCAGTGGTGAGCGCCATGCGCGAAGCGCTCGACGATGGATGCGATCTGCTGATCACGACCGGCGGCATTTCTGTGGGCGCACATGACTTCACGCGCGATGCACTCCTCGCACTCGGCGCGACGCTGGGATTCTGGCGGGCTCGCATTCGGCCCGGCGGTCCAATCGGCACCGGCACGGTGCGCGGCACGCGCTGGCTGGGGCTGCCAGGCAACCCTGTGTCCACGATGGTGACGGCGGCGCTCTTTGCGTGGCCGCTGGTGCGACGATTAGGTGGCCACGCCGGCGTGCATCACGTGCCGCTCCGCGTGCGCGCAACAGAATCGACCGATACCGCGGCTCCACTGACATACTTCGTGCGCGTCCGCCTGACACGAAACGCGGACGGTGTGCTCGACGCGCACTCGACCGGCGCACAAGGGTCGAATTTACTCCGCGTGCTGGCCGATGCGAACGCACTGCTGGTGGTGCCAAGTGAGATTGATGTTGTGACGCCTGGCATGATGCTCGACGCGATCCTGTTGCCGGACGCGGATTGGAGCAGTGCAGTGCCCGTGGTGCTCTAACATGACGGGCCCGTCGAGCGATCTGACGCGCGATGCCATCGAGACGCTACATGGTGAAGCACTCGACGAGGCGCTCGCCCGTCGATTCCTGTTAGCGGATGAGACCGTGGTGATTGGCGCGTCAAGTTTTCTGTTGCGGAAGCCGGCCAATGCCGATCACCTGATCAGCGAAGCGGACTACGTGATGGACGAACGCTTGCCGTATTGGGCGGATCTGTGGCCATCGTCGAGAAAACTTGCCGAGACGTTGTTGGTCGAACACGGTGATGGCCGGACGCTACTGGAACTCGGCTGCGGGCTTGGCCTACCGACCGTGGCCGCCATGCACGCGGGCTTTCGCGTGACAGCAACGGATTACTACAGTGATGCGCTGCATGTCACGCGCGCAAACGCGGGACGTAATTTGGGGCGCGAGCCCGAGGTTCGTCTCGTGAACTGGCGTCGATGGCCTGATGCGTTCGGCCCGTTTGACATGGTGGTTGCCGCCGACGTGGTGTACGAGTCCGAGTACGCCACGCTCGTTGCTGATTGTATCGCGAAGGCGCTCGCGCCGAATGGTACGGCACTGGTGGCCGATCCGGGTCGCGTGGCGTTGCCAGGATTTCTGTTGCGTCTGCCCGAACTCGGTCTCTCCATCGTCGACACGACCACGTCGGCGTATCGCGACGGAAAGATCAACCAGACGATTCAGGTGATGCGCATTCGCTGGGCGTAGCGCGAGCGGCACTCATCGTGCCATCCAGCCGCCGTCCACTACCAGCACATGACCGTTGACGTAGCTCGCGGCCGGCGACGCGAGAAACACTGCGGCTCCAGCGAGATGGTCCGGTTCGCCCCAGTGCGCCGCAGGAATGCGTGCAGAAATCTCAGAGGAGCGCGTTGGATCGTTGCGCAACCGCTCCGTATTGTCCGTCACAAAGTACCCGGGCGCGATGGCATTGACTTGCACGTTGTGCTTTGCCCATTCGTTGGCAAGGGCCTTGGTCAGGCCAGCGACGGCGTGCTTGCTCGCCGTATATGCCGGCACCGTGATACCGCCGCTGAACGACAGCAACGAGGCGATGTTGATGATCTTGCCGTGGCCACGTGCAATCATGCCACGTCCGAGTTGCTGCGACAGGAGCCATACGGCGTCGAGGTTTGGGCGCATGGTCGCGTCCCAATCGGCCATCGTGAAGTCCACCGCCGCCTGTCGTCGGATCGTCCCCGCGTTGTTGACCAGAATGTCGACCGCACCGAACGTCCGTTCCGCCGCGCCGGCGAGCGCGACAACCGCTGACCGATCGGAGAGGTCGGCTGCGAGGCCTTCACTCCGACGTCCCATGGCGCAGATGCTGGCTACCGTGCCGTCGGCGCCGCCGGGCTGTGTGCTTGCACAGAGGACATCGGCTCCCGCTTCTGCGAACGCAAGGGCTATGGCGCGCCCGAGCCCTCGGCTCGCACCAGTGACGAGCGCAACACGCCCTTCAAGGGAAAAGCGCTGTGCATGCGTCATGCGGCGTCGAGCGCAGCCGGGGTAAGGCGAGGCGACAGCACATGGACTACCGCCAACGCCACCACATACGCGAGTCCACACACAAGAAATATTGGCGTGTAGTCGTTGCCATTCGCCTGCAGGATCTTTCCTGTCGCGCGCTGGAAGAAGAATCCACCGGCGGAGCCCATACACGTGCCAATGCCGATGACAGACGCGATGGCTCGTCGTGGGAACAGGTCGGTAGCGAGCGTAAAGATGTTGGCCGACCACCATTGATGTGCTGCTGCAGCGACCGCGACGATGGCCACAGCGGCCCACATGCTGTTGACGCGTGGTGCCATCATCGTGGGGACGATGGCCAGGGCGGCGATCAGCATTGTGGTCTTGCGCGCACGATTCGTACTCCATCCGCGACGCATCAGGAAGCCGGACAACCACCCGCCGAAGATGGAACCAAAGTCGGCGACTACATAGACGACGATGATCGGCGCGGCGACGGTTGCGAGCTTGATGCCGTACTTGGCATCAAGAAACTTGGGGAGCCAGTACAAATAGAACCACCAAATTGGATCGGTCAGCATCTTGCCTAGCGCAAACGCCCAAAGCTGGCGCTGTCCGATGATGGCCCGCCACGGAATCGGTGGAGCACTCGTGGACTCGCTGTCACTGCGAATGTATGCCAGCTCCGCCGAGGACAGTTTGGGGTGTGCTTCCGGCTTTTCATACACGAGCAACC
>JANMKU010000537.1:0-3577 GCA_031372205.1 Gemmatimonadaceae bacterium
CGATCTTGACGTCGGCACCCTTAGCCGTCAGCAGTTCGATCGCCGACACGCGATCGTACGCCGCCGCCCACATCAACGCGGTCTGCCCCCACGCCTCTTCTCGCGCGTCGACTACCGCCCCATGCGCGATCAGCGCCGCAATCGACTCGACACTGCCCTGCGCCGCCGCCAGATGTAGCGCCGTCGCTCCACCGGATGTGGTCGTGGCCTTCGCATCAGCGCCCGCGTTGAGCAACGCGACCACCGTGCCGGCACGCCCAGCCTGGGCCGCCAGCAGCAACGGCGTGTAGTGCCCGTTTCGCGTCACCGCGTTGAGCCGCGCGCCAGCCGACACCAGCATTCTCGTTTGCGCCACATCACCGCGCGCCGCCGCCCAATGCAACGCCGTCATGCCGTCCGGCTGCGACGCGTTCGCATCCACACCCTGTTTGAGCAACAGCCGGACCCGAACGCTATCGCCACGCATTGCCGCATCGGCCAATGGGGATTCCGTGCTCGTCGGTGCCGCCGCCGAGAGGAGCACCACCGCGCAGAGCGCCGCCACAATGGCAACCGCGCGCCGTGACGCCGAACGCGGCACGACACCCGCCGTGGAATCACGCATGGGCGCTGAGATTGAGGATCCCCGTGCTGTCGCCCAGCGTACTCGCGTCCGACATGCCCAGCGCGTGCATCACACCCAGCATCGCGTTCGCCATCGGCGTGCCGTCGGGCGTTTTGATATGCATGTTGCCCGCCAGACTACCGTTGGAATGACCGAGCAGGATCAGCGGGCACCGACGATGGTTGTGCAAGTTCGAGTCACTCATCGGCGACCCGTACATCACCAGCGTCTTCTCGAGCATGTTGCTGTCGCCCTCCGTCATGCTCTTCAACTTGTCAAGAAAGTACGGCAGCATCGACACGTGGTACTTGTTGATCATCTGGAAATCCTTCACACCCTTCTCCGTGCCGCCATGGTGTGACGCCGGATGAAACGGCTTGTCGGTGCCGCTCTCCGGATACACGCGGCTCGAACCGTCACGCCCCATCTTGAAAGAGAACACCCGCGTGATATCCGCCGCGAAGGCCAGCGCC
The DNA here is from genome assembly GCA_031372205.1 of Gemmatimonadaceae bacterium. Classification (GTDB taxonomy): domain Bacteria; phylum Gemmatimonadota; class Gemmatimonadetes; order Gemmatimonadales; family Gemmatimonadaceae; genus Gemmatimonas. Next base: position 1,078 of record JANMKU010000537.1, read on the forward strand.
TGCAAGTCGAACATGAGCTTTACGTGTTCGGCGAACGAATCTGGCACACCGGCCGGCGCTTCTGGCATCTCGCGCACGTCGCCACTCGTGTTGCGCGCTTCCACCCGCTGAATGCGTCGCTCCACTTCCCGAATATCTTCGAGGTAGCGATCGAGTCGATTCTTGTCTTCGGGTCCGAGCTGCCGCTTGAGCGAGCTCATTTCCGCCGAGACAAAGTCGAGGATGCTGCGCCGCGTCTGACGACGACTGGCGCGTTCGGCCGACGTACCACCGACACCGAACAACTTCTCGAACGCGACTCGCGGATCGCGGATCACTGGCAACGGCTCCGTCGGTGACGACCAGCTGATGGAGTCCGTGTACACGCACGCGTAGCCGTACGCGCATCCGCCCGCCTGATCGACGTTCTCGATGCACAACTGCATCGACGGAATCGGCGTGTCCTGGCCAAAGCGTCGCGCATAGAGCTGGTCGAGCGACGTACCGACGCGTACATCGGAGCCCTCGGTCTGTCGCGGATGCGCTTGCGTGAGATACGTCGCACTCGAACGGAAATGGTCGCCGCCGATTTCCATTGGGGACGTTGGCTCTGCCGCGCGCACGTCCGTGTTGCTGATAATCGTCAAATACTCGCGGTACTTGTCGAGCGAGTTGAGTGCCGACGGACTGAGATCGAACTCCCGGCCGGTTGCGGCCGGTGCCCACATGTTGGCCTTGGCACCGAGTTCGTTGCACCCGGCAGCTCCGTGCACCATCTCGATAGCGACCAGACGTGGTGCGTCGATTGCCTTGCGCCAGGCACCGCGTCCACTCGGCAACATGGCGTCGAGGTAGGGCAGCGCAACGGTCGCGCTCATCGTCTGGACGAAGGTGCGGCGATCGAGCGACTTCCCAGTCAGAAATTGCATAAACTAGAGCCTCGTATGGTCAGCGAAAACGTCAGCGATCGCGGCTGTCGGCCGCGCCCTGCGTGGTGGTAGCGGCTGGTGCAACCGGTATCCGCTTGAGACGAAATGCATCACTCTTGACGACGCCCAGGATAAAGTCGTTCATCCGATAGTTATCGGCCTTGGCGGTCGCTTCGATCTTCCGCACTGTCGGCAAATCGTAGTACTCAATGCGCCGACCGAGGGCATACGCCATGAGGTTCTGCGTGAAGTTGCGCACCAGCGGCGTAGGCCGCTTGAGCAACACTTTTTGCAACTCGGCGAGACTCGAAATTTTCGTGCCGTCGTAGAAGTCACCTTTCGTGTCGAGATCGGTGCCATTCTCGCGAATGCGCCACTGCCCCGTCACGTCAAAGTTGTCGAGCGCGAGGCCGATCGGGTCGATGAACAAATGACAGGAGGTGCAGGCGGTATTGGCGCGATGCATCTCCATACGCTCGCGCGTCGTCAGCAGGCGTCCTTGTTTCGCCTCCCCGGTCTTCTCCAGATCCGGCACGTTGGGCGGCGGCGGCGGCGGCGGGGAACCCATGAGCACTTCCATCACCCACTTGCCACGCAACACTGGACTGGTGCGGTTCGCATGCGACGTCAGCGTCAGCACGCTCGCCTGACCGAGAACACCGCTGCGGCGATCATCGGGATACTGCACTTTGCGGAACTCTGTCCCGATGACGCCCGGAATACCGTAGTGCTTGGCCAACGCTTCGTTCATGTACGAATAGTTGGCCGTGTACATCTCGAGCATGCTGCGGTTTTCGCGCACCAATCCGTAGAAAAACAGCTCCGTTTCGCGGCGCATGGACTGCGCCAGTTGTTCGTGAAAGTCCGGAAACTGCAACGCATCGGGATGCACCTTCTCGATGTCCTGCAACCGCAACCACTGCGCAGCAAAACGCGTCGCCAGCGCCTCCGATCGCGGATCAGCAAGCATGCGCCGTGTTTGCGCCACGAGCACGGCGGTATCGGACAACGCGCCGCGCCGCGCGAGGGCGATCAACGAGGAATCGGGCGCCGCACCCCAGAGAAAGAACGACAGACGTGACGCCAGATCGAGATTGCTCACGGCGAATCGTGCACCGGCCTTCGCCGTCGCCGGTGTCTCTTCCACGCGGAAGATGAAATGCGGACTCGAGAGCACGGCTTCGAGCGCGGTGCGAACGCCGAGTTCAAAACCGCCGACCTTCGCGCCCTGATCGTAGAACGTCATCAACGCCTTCACATCAGCGGCAGGCAACGGACGACGATAGGCCGAGGCGCCGAGTCGTGTGACAATACTTTCGGCGCAGGGACGCGCTTCGGCGGGCGACAGCGGACGGCAACTGAAAATTTTCTTGCGCGACGCCGTTTCCGAGACACCGGTGGGATTGAACGGCCCCGTCACCGAGAAATGCTGCAGGTGCGCGCCAATCGTGATGCCCGACTGTGACCCGATTTGCGTGTCGGCAATGCTGTTGCCGATCGGCGCGATGTTGTCGTTCACCGGCCCATCAAAGGTGCGCAGGAACGCTGCCGTGATGCGCTGCGCGCCGGCGCGAACCGGAACGGGCTTGGTG
>JANMKU010000019.1:0-2607 GCA_031372205.1 Gemmatimonadaceae bacterium
CATCATGGGCGCTGAGGATGAACAGCTACCGGGCGGCTCGCCAGCCAAGGGGCCAACGGTGCACGAGATTGAGGAGGGGCGGCGCTTGCTCTACGTTGGCATGACGCGTACGATCGATCGGCTGGTACTCACCACGGTGGACACGCGCAGTGGCAAGTCCATCAGCGGTCATCGGTTTCTCGATGAAATGCATCTCACACCACTTCCACCACCATGAGCGACACGCAGTGGACCATTGCTGTTGGTGCTGACACGGTAAGCGCCGAGTATGCGCCGGCCGCCGTGCATGATGCGCCGGTGTTCGTGTGCGCGCATGGGGCCGGTGGCAACATGTCGGACCGCGGGGTTCTGGCGACGGCGCATGCCATGCATGACGCAGGGCTCGGCGTGGTGCGCTTCAACTTTCTCTACACTGAGAAGAAATCGGGACGGCCGGATCCGATGCCACGATTGATGACGACTACCGCCGCTGTCGTGGCGCATGTGCGTGACGTGCTCAGGCCGACGCGTGTGGTGATTGGCGGCCGCTCGATGGGAGGCCGCGCAGCATCGATGCTGGCCGCAGACGGAGATGATGCGGATGGACTGTTGTTGTTCGCCTATCCACTGCATCCGGCGGGTCAGCCGGAGAAGTTGCGCGACGCGCATTTGGCGCGCATTGGCATGCCCGTGCTCTGTTTCAACGGCACGCGCGATGCGCTCTGTACGCCCGCACTGATGGAGCGCGCGCTTGCGTCCGTGACCGCGCCGTGGACGATGCACTGGGTGGCGGGTGCAGATCACAGCTTTCACGTGCTCAAGTCGTCGGGGCGCACCGACGCGCTGGTGATGCAGGAGATGCGCGACGCCACGCGGGCGTGGCTCGGGTCGAATTCCCGGCCCGTTGTGTAATCGGGTAGTGCGGTGTCCGTCCTACTTGAGTCTGGACTGCATCTCGCTGATCACGTCCTTGTACGTGTTCAGCAGTCGGTCCCAAGCGAAGAAATTCTCGTCATCCGACGAAGACGCGCGCGCACTCTTGTTGTGCTCCGACACGATCTTGACGACGTAGCGCAGCGGAGAATCGCTCTGCCGCTTGACGATGATGCGCGTCCGGATCACGGTCCCCGTCGACGCCCACGACTTTGTCTGCCACGCGGTGCGCAGATAGCCCGTTTGACTGTCAGAATTCTCGAGGACGTCAAAGCTGCCGAGCACGATGCTCGAGAGCAGCTTCCAGGCCTGGACCTCTTCGAGCTTCGCGCCGATTTCGACCGTGATGTTCACGTTGGCCTGATCACTTGCCACCGACGCGGCGTACGATTCGTCGGGCACGAGTTCCACCGTCTGTTCGAGTGGTGGCGCCGGCGCGTTGTCCTGCGAGCAGAATTCCTGATCCCAGCTCACAAAGCCCGGCTGCTCCACGTGCACCTTGACGCAGCCGCCGTCGGTGATCTTGACCGGAAACGAGCCCGTGCCGGCCTGCTTTTGGTTGACGAAGATGCGCGCGCTCGGCGGCGAGTTGATCATCACCACGCGACCTAAGAGCGCCACGCGATCGCTCGCCGGCGGATCCGGCAACCCGTCCTTGTTGCAGTATTGGCGCTCGGTCGGGCTCCACCCGGTCTTCTGCACACGCACCGTCGCGCAACCGCCGCGTGCCACGACGACGTCGGCGTCACCATCACCGAGCTTCGTGTCGCCCATGAAGATCTCCGACCCGGATGGAGAGGCCGTCACCGAGATGCGTCGATCGACGAGTTCGAATCGGTCGCGCGACGGCGGATAGGTCGTGCTGCCCTTGTCCCAGCGATAGACGCGCTTGAGCGGGGCGAACCCGGGCTTGCGCAGTTCCACGGTCGCCGAGCCTCCTTCGTCGACTTCGACCTCGAGCTGCCGCTGTCCGCGAGACTCACCGTTGACGAAGATCGTCGCGTCGAACGGGAGCGCCGCAACTTCGATGATGCGCTTGTTCAGGAAGATCGTGAACTTTTTGTCCTTGTAGTCGACATCCTTGGGGAAGGAGCGCCGCACGTCGCGAAAGCCCTCCTGACGTACCACGATGGTGTTCGGATCGTTCTTCTCGAGCTTGAACTTTGCCGCACCAACACCGAGTGCGATCAGCGAGTTGTCCTGCATCTTCACCCGGAAGATCGTGGCCGTCACTGGCGACGCCGACAGGTCCAGCGTCTGGGCGGGCAGCGCGGCGGGGGCGGAGGCCGAGGTCCCGAGCAGGAGCCCGGCAAGGAGGCGTCTCTTCATGATGTCGGTCGAGAAGTCGCGCCGAGGCGCGGGCGGGGGGCAGTGCCTGTCATCAATAACATACGACCTGTCCCGGAGGAAACTTAATCGGGCTGCCGAAACTGGGACGTCGAAAGGCGTTCGCTTCGCAGGGCGATCTTCGCATCGCCGAATCGTTCGGCCGTCTCGGCAAACGCTGGGGTCGGCCCCCGCCACTGCAACTCGTCGACATCACCAAAGAGCCGTGCATCGGTACGCAGCGTGGCCAGCTGCTTGAACAACAACGCGTTCGCCATGTTGACCCCCAGCACATCGGGTGGAAATCTCTCGATCGGGCCGTGCCGGGTGAGCAAGCGCGCGGCCGTCTTCGCACCGATGCCCGCGATG
>JANMKU010000040.1:0-11798 GCA_031372205.1 Gemmatimonadaceae bacterium
GCCATGCGTTCACTTTGCTCAACACAGCGACGGATCGCGTCGTCGGACAAATCATTCGTGGTGACGACAGCGTGCTTGGGGCCAAAGCTGCTTTGAATGGCGAGGGCAGCGTCGGTGGTCGCGCCAGAGGTTGACACTTGATTCGCGGCGAAGCGCACGTTGCCGTTGTAGTACGTGTTGAGCCCCACATCAATGCCGTCTGCCTTCGACAGCTTGACCGCCTTTTCGACAATGGCCTGCGCTTCTTCACGAGAGACGACGGCGGCGTTGGCCGCGACACGCAGCGGTTCACCGCGACGAAACGAGTCCGTGGGATTGGCGAGCAGGGCGCGACGCGAGAGCGCGGTCGTCTTGGCGTTGGACATCAGGCTTTCCTCCCCGTGTTGATGACGTTCACGTTGCGGAAACGCGCCGGTGGCGATCCATGACTGACCGCGTTGACTTGTCCTGGTTGTCCTTTCCCATCAAAGAAACTGCCGCCGAGTTTGTAGCTGCTTTTTCCGCCAATCATGTCCATGGAGTTCCAGAAGTCGGGCGTGCGCATCTGATAGGCGACGTCTTTCAACACGCCGACCACTTTGCCGCCTTTGATTTCGTGGAATGTTTGTCCGCCAAACTGTGCGTTGAAGCGCTGCTGATCGATGGAGAAGCTACCGTCGCCGACGATGAGAATGCCCTTGTCTGTCGCGGATACCAGATCCTTGATGGCAAGATCGCGCGCGCCGGGCAACAACGACACGTTCGGCATGCGCTGGAACTGCACGTTGTCCCATCCTTGCGCGAAGGCGCAGCCGTGGGACCGCACCGGGCGTCCCTGCTTGTCGTACCACCAGCGGAGCCACGGGGCTTGTTCGCGTGTGGTCTGGTAGTCGTTGAGCACGCCGTTCTTGATGATCAGGAATTCGTCCGGCTTCACACCGTCGTCGTCCCATCCAATGGTGGACAGTCCACCGGGCTGCGTACGATCACCCTGAATGTTGAGCATTGTTGGGCCGTACTTGAGTTGACCCAACATCTTTTCTGGCGGCGCGACGAAGCTGGTGCCCGCGTAGTTGGCTTCGTAGCCCATCGCGCGATCGAGTTCCGTGGGATGCCCGACGCTTTCGTGAATGGTGAGCCACAAGTTGGACGGATCGAGCACGAGATCATAGCGACCTACATCCACTGGCTTAGCCGTGAGTTTGGCCGCGGCTTCTTCACCCCACTGTTTCGCGTTGCCGGCGAGATCGGACTGCAGCACGTACTCCCAGCCGCGCGCCATTGGTGCGACCACATTGCCGCGATTCTGAAAGTCCGTGAAATCCGTCGACACGGCGGTGATCTGCATCAACGGCCAACTGCGCACCAGGTCTTGCTTGATGAACGAGCCGTCGGTGTTGGCGTAGTTTCGTTCGTCCTTCACAAAGAAGAAGCCGCTGAACACGTACTTCACCTTGTCTGCCTTGAGCGCCGCCGCGTTGGCTTTGAGCAACAGATCGGCCTTTTCTTCGATCGGTACGTCCCACGGATCCTTCGTGTACGCACTCTTCCAGCTCACGTCCGCAAACACCGGCGACGGCAACCACTCCACCGCGCGATCGCGGGCAATGCGCGACGCCTTGGCGATGGCGACCGCTTCTTTGGCTGCCGATGCTGCGCCGTCGTTGGTGAGTACGCGCGTCGCCGCGAATCCCCACGTGCCGTCCACCAGTGTGCGAATGCCGAGTCCGATTGTGTCGGTGTCAACGATGTTCGTGATCTGCTGTTCACGCGTCTGCACGAAATTCTGTCGTTGCCGGCTGACACGAACGTCGGCATACGTCGCACCCGCCATCTTTGCCGCGTTGAGCGCGGCCAACATCACGTCTTTCGTCGCCGCGCTATCGGCGAATACGGTGAGCGCGCGATCGCTTGGCGCCGGCGCGGTGTTGAGCAACCCGGGCATCGCGCTCAGCGCACTGCCAGCCAGAGCGGTGGCGCCAAGCGCGGCACCTCCCTGCATGAGGAAGTCGCGTCGTGTGGTCATAAGGCCAAGGGCTACGGACGATAGAGGAAGGAGACGCGTGACCGCGGATACACAGGCCACGCCAATCCGTACGCTGCTCCCTCACCCAAGGTTCCGGAAGACACGTGGGGCGACCCCTATTTGAAGCGCATGCCGTTCGGCGCGACAAAGCCTTTCGCCGGTACGGGCGGAGTCGGCGGCCTGGACGGTTTCGCCGGCGCCGCTGGCGGCCTTTGCGCTCCGCGAACGCTGGGCGGGGCAAGTGGCGCCGCGACACCAGGCGCCTTTTGCTCTTTCTTCATGGTCAGCGCGATGCGTCCACGTGCAAGATCAATCGCTTGCACCGTAACCTGCACCCGTTGGCCGACCTTCACGACGTCGTTCGGATCCCGCACGTAGCGATCGGCGATTTGGCTCACGTGCACCAGTCCGTCCTGGTGCACCCCAATGTCAACGAATGCGCCAAACGCCACGATGTTCGTCACCACCCCTTCGAGCACCATGCCCGGCAACAAATCCGCGGGCTTGGTAAGGTCATCGCGAAACGCTGGCGGTTCAAACGCAGCGCGTGGATCACGACCTGGCTTGCGCAACTCCGACACGATGTCGCGCAACGTGGGGAGACCCACCTCGTCGCTTACGTACTGCTGTAGCACAATGCTTTCCACCAGCGCGTCGTTACCAACGAGTGCCTGCACATCTGCGCCAATGTCTTTCGCCATACGCTGCACCAGCGCGTACCGCTCCGGATGCACCGCGCTCGCGTCCAGCGGATTCGTTCCGCCACGCACACGAAGAAATCCGGCCGCCTGTTCGTATGCCTTCGCGCCAAGCCGCGGCACATCTTTGAGCGCGGCGCGCGAATCGAGTCGGCCGCGTTGATCGCGGAGCGCCACAATCGATTGTGCGAGCCCCGGCCCAATACCGGCGACATAGGCCAACAACGCGGCCGACGCCGTATTCACTTCCACGCCAACGCGATTCACGCAGCTCTCCACGATGTCGTCGAGGCGCTGCTTGAGTTTGGTCTGGTGTACGTCATGCTGATACTGACCAACGCCAATCGACTTCGGGTCGATCTTCACCAACTCGGCGAGCGGATCCTGCAACCGCCGAGCGATCGATACGGCACCGCGAATCGACACGTCGAGATCGGGAAACTCCGCGCGCGCGAGGTCGGACGCCGAATACACCGACGCACCCGCTTCATTCACCACCACCACCTGCGGGCGCGGCGGATCGAGCTCGCGAAGCGCCGCCTTCACCAATGTTTCCGTTTCGCGACTTGCGGTGCCGTTGCCGATCGCGATGAGCTCAGGCGAAAATCGCGCGACCATGGCGCGAATCGCACCAGCAAAGCGGTCTTCCTGATGCAGATATAGCGTATCGGTATGCTGCAACGCACCGGTGGCGCTCACCGCCGCGACTTTCACGCCGCTCCGGAACCCGGGATCAAGCCCAATGACACGCATCTCACCCGCCGGCGCGGACAGCAGCAGCTGTTCGAGATTGCGGCCAAAGATCGTGATCGCTTCATCGTCCGCGCGCGTCTTGAGTTCGAGACGCAACTCCACTTCAATAGCCGGGGCCAGGATGCGGCGATAACAATCGTGCGCCACAAGCCCCAGCTGCGACGTGGCTCGTCGGCCTGTCGTGATCTCGCTCGTCAGCCGCGCGTTGATATCCGCCAGTGGTGCTTCCACGCGCCACATCAATTCGTCTTCGGTCTCGCCGCGACGAATCGCCAGCATGCGGTGACTCGGAATGGTGCCGAGCGCTTCGCTATAGTCGAAATAGTCTTTGAACTTGGATTCGTCGCTGGCTTTGCCCGTGAGCACCGTGCTTCGCACAACGCCTTTCGCCCGCGTCACTTCGCGCACCCAGCCCCGCACCACGGCGTCTTCCGACAGCTGTTCCGACAGAATGTCGCGCGCGCCTTGCAGTGCGGCTTCGACAGTTGGCACCTCGCCCTCTGCGACGACAAAGGCCAGCGCGTCGACGGCCGCTTGCTCGTCGGTCACCGCATCGGTCCACAGGCGCTCGGCCAATGGTCCGAGCCCGCGCTCCCGCGCGATCATGGCGCGTGTGCGACGCTTCGGCTTGAACGGGAGGTACAAGTCCTCCAGCGCCTGTTTCGTGTCCGCGCCAAGAATCGCCGCGCGCAGGGCGTCGCCCAGTTTGCCTTGCTCGTCAACACTTTTAAGAATCGCGGCGCGACGATCTTCGAGTTCATGCAGATACTCGGAGCGATCCCGCACATCGCGCAGCTGCACTTCGTCAAGACCGCCGGTCATCTCCTTGCGATAGCGAGCAACGAACGGCAGTGTCGCCCCTTCGGCGAACAGGGCGAGTGTGCTGCGCACCTGTTGCGGTGCGAGCGAAAGTTCTGTCGCGACGCGCGCGACGATGTCGGCCGAGAGTGTGTCTGTCATGGGTCGCGGAAGCTAGACGCGTCGCCTCTCGAATTCCACGCCTTGCGCGACGACGTGTTGCGACAACCGGTCAGCGGGTGCCGTCTACCACCAAGTTGTAGTAGAAGCGGACAGCATCAAGCCACGCCGACGTCGCTACACGCTCGTTCGTGCCGTGCATCCCCGCCAGATCGCCGTTGGGCATACGAATCGGCAGAAACCGATACACATGGTCGGCAATGCGCGTGTAGTACGATGCATCGGTGCCACCAACCACGAGGTACGGCGCAACCACAACGTCCGCGAACGTGCCGGCAATCGTCCGCTGCAACGCCGTGAATGTCGAGTCGATCGGCGACACGGCCGATGCTTCCCGTTGTTCGCCAATCGGCGCAATCGTTACACGCTCGTCGTTGATGACCGTGCGCACACGGGCCGTCACCGCCGCAATCGTCTCGCCAGGAAACGTGCGAAAGTTCACCAGCACACGCGCTGCACTGGGCAGCACATTGTCTTTCGTGCCCGCCGTGAACACCGTCGCTGCCGCCGTGGTGCGCAACATCGCATTGGACGACGCCGACGCCGCCAGCTGTCGCTCGATGAGCGGGCGTGTTAACCACTGGTTGGCGAAGAGCACCTTCGGCACCAACGACATTTCTGGCGCGAGGTAGTCGAACAGCGCGTGCGACGGACCACGCAGTGACCCCGGAGACGGGTGCGACTCGATGGCCGCGACCGCCGCGCTCAACACACCAATCGCGGTCTGCTTCGGTGGCATGGACGAGTGGCCGCCCACCGCCGTCGTCGACAGTGCGAGTGTCAAATATCCCTTCTCAGCGATGCCGATCAACGCGATGGGTTTGGCCACCGGCAATGGCCCACCCACCAGCACCGCGCCGCCTTCGTCCAACACCATTGCGGCACGCACATGTCGCTCGGCGAGCACCGCGGCGATACGCTGCGCGCCGCCCTGCCCACCAACTTCCTCGTCGAGACCGAACGCCAACAACACCGTGCGGCGCGGCTTCGTGTCCTGCGCGACCAGCCGTTCCATCGCTTCGCAAATCGCGATCGCACTGCCCTTGTCGTCGAACGAACCGCGTCCCCACATGAAACCGTCAGCCAACACGCCGCCAAAAGGCGGATGCGTCCACGTGGCCTCGGTGCCTGGCTCAACCGGCACCACGTCGAGATGTGCAACGAGCACGAGGGGTTTGAGCGTCGAGTCGCTGCCTTTCCATGTGAACAACAGCCCACGCGTGCCAATCGCCTCACGCGTCAGCGCGACATGCATGCGCGGATACGTGACGGCGAGATACTCGGCCATCGCCGCGAACGCGCTCGTGTCATCCTCAATGGCCGTTTGATGCGACACGGTGGGAATGCGAATCGCCCCAGCAAGTCGCGACAGCGCGGCGCTGTCATCGAGCACCTGTGCAGCGACCGGTGCCACACGCAACTGTCGCGACGGCAGCACCAGCGCACGCGCCACGGCGACGCCGAGCAGCCCGACAAGCAGGACAATGACCACCAACAGCAAACGCTTCACGTCAGTCTCCCGTGCGACGAGATCATGCGATCGGACCGCGGTTTATCGAAGGAATCGGCGCGCGACCTGTTCGAGACGGTCGTCCTTGGCGCGCTCGGCCTCGCCAAGCATTTCGGTCACGTACGGCCGCAACACGGGCTCGCCCCAGTAGTAGCCGGTGGCGCGTTCGGCGAGTTGCGTTTCACCCACACGCGCCGCTTCCAGCAAAGCGCGCGCTGCCGCGCGATCAAACGCGGGGTCATCTCGCGGTGGCAAATCGTAGTTGCGACGCGGCATTTCGCCTTCCGCATCATCACGCAGGAATGCACGGGACATGGTGCGCGGCTCAGCCGCAGCCAGCGAACGCACTTTGCCACCGCACGCGCCACGTTGCACCGCGACGCGCCAGCACTGCTGCGCCGGGCGCGTCGCCGTCGTCACGACCGAAGAGCAGGCTGATCTCGTTGCCGCGCACCGTGCGAAAGGCCATCAGCGGCTCGGCGACGACCAATTCGTCTTCGCGGCCTGCCGCGCGCTCGTGCCACGCGACCGTCCATTGCGCGGCGTCCGCACCGACCATGTTGACGATGATCACGAGCCGCTCCTCCTTGGGGGAATCTTCCTGATTCACGCGTCGCGCCAACGTGGCCACGACAAAGGCCGTGTCGAGTCCCATGGCGCGATACGCGCGCAGCACGACAAAGGGCAACCCGCGAAACGTCGCACTCGTATCGTCGCGCATCGCGGAGGCAAGTCGGGTAAGGCCGACGGCCAGCCGCGCCGAGTCGCGCGGCGGGAGACCTTCGATCGAGTCCAGCGCGACCGCCGTAACGCGCCCTGCCGCGAAGGCCACAGTCCATGCCGTCAGGCGGGTTGTGGCGGGGGGCGTGAGCCGTGCCGATGGCCACGCCGTACACCCAGCGTCCACGTGTGGCGGCGGACCTAGGGTTGCAGTGGCCACACCCGCCACACCACTTCGCGAGAAGAGTTCAAAGCGCCCGTCACCGAGCGACGCGGCCACGCCAACCGTGTCTCCGACAGTCACATCCGTCGCGTCGGGTCGGAGCACCGCACCGGCCGACAGCCCGTCTTCACCCATGGGCAGTACCAACAGTGCACCGGCGTCCGCGTTCCACCCGCTGTCGGCGGCGATCGCGGTCGCAGAATCCAGCCTGCCGGCGGGACGCGCAAGCGCCGCCGAATCGCTACGCGGCGCGCCAGCCGGTCGATCGCATGCCTCGAGGGCACACAACGCGGCGACGCTGCCAACGACAACGATTCGTCTGACGAATTGCATGATATCGGGTTCAATGCTGGACAGGACGTGGATCGGCACAGACACTAATCTGCTTCAGGACGCTCCCCTTTACGAGACATGTCATGACGCCTGCCCGCCCACCACGCACGGGATTTCTCAATGCGCTTGGCTTGCACCGGCGCGAGCTGCGGGCGTGGGCGATGTACGATTGGGCCATCTCCTCGTTCCAAACCACCATCACGAATGCCGTCTTCCCGATTTTCTTCGTGAAAGTGGCCGCCGGACATTTAACCCCGCCGCAAGCGTCGCAGTGGTGGGGCAATGCGAACACGATCGGTGCCATCCTCATCGCGGTGCTGGCGCCATTTCTGGGCGCGATCGCCGACTATCGTGCCGCGAAGAAGAAGTTTCTCGTGGCCTTCATGCTGATCGGCGTGGCGTCGACGGCCGCCATGTTTTTCATCAGCCGCGGCCAGGTGTTGTACGCGTCCATCATCTTCGTGCTGTCTATCGGTGGCGCGACCGGCAGCATGACGTTCTATGAATCGCTGCTGCCGCACATCGCGCGCGAAGACGAAATGGATCGCGTCTCGACCGCCGGTTACGCGCTCGGCTACATCGGCGGCGGCCTCTTGCTGGCGCTCAACCTGGCGTGGATCTCGAATCCCGGCGCTTTTGGCTTGCCGAGTGGCGAAGGTCTGACGCCCGCGCAATCCACGCTGCCCGCGCGACTCGCGTTTGTGTCCGTCGCCGTGTGGTGGCTCGTCTTTTCCATTCCACTGTTTCGCACTGTTCCCGAACCGCCACGCACACTCGAGACCGACGAATCGGCCACGGCGAATGCATTTTCCGTCGCGCTCACGCGTCTTGGCGAAACACTCCGCGAACTCCGTGGCTACAAGCAGGCGGCACTCGCGATGCTCGCCTTCACTATTTACAACGATGGCATCCAAACCATCGTCAAAATGGCCACCGTGTACGGCACCGAGATCGGCATCGGCCAATCGGATCTCATCACCGCCATTCTGCTCGTGCAGTTCATTGGCATTCCGTTTGCCTTCGCGTTCGGCAGTCTGGCCGGAAGGATCGGCGCGCGCCTTTCGATTTTCATCGGCCTCGTCGTGTACACCGGCATTTGCATTTTCGCGTACAGCATGACCAGTGCGCGTGAATTTTATGTGCTCGCGATTCTCGTGGGCTTCGTGCAAGGCGGCACGCAGGCACTCAGCCGATCGCTCTTCGCGAACATGATTCCCAAGCACAAGAGCGGCGAGTTCTTTGGCTTCTATTCCGTCTTCGAGAAGTTCGGCGGGATTCTTGGTCCCCTCGCGTTCTCGATTGCGATCAATCAGACCGGATCAAGCCGCGGGGCGATGCTGTGGATTATCGCCTTCTTCGTCATCGGCGGCGTGCTCTTGGCTCTGGTGAACGTGAAGGAAGGCGAGCGCGCCGCACGTGAGGCGGACGCGCGACTGCTCGGCACGAACGCATAAAGTAGAAAGGCACAGTGTTCAGGATTCGGTCCGCGCCATCAGCTCGTCATCCAGCGGTGGCAGGACCGGTCCGCCAAGATCCCAGTGCCACGCGTCCCGCCGAATTGTCGTGCGTGGGTCCTTGAGCGGTTTGTATTGCAGTCGCGTGGCGGGCACACCAAGCAGTGCACCGTAATGCAGGAGTCGCCCACGGTCGGTGCTCACGAGATGAACCATCGGGCGTCCGTTCCACACGTGTCGATGCAACCAGAGTCCACCGTCCATCGCGTGCATCATACCGTCACGCCGTTTGGCGAACTCCTGCGCGCCACTCGCTCGGTTGAGCGCGCGCAGACGATCCATCCGCCGCTCCACATCGGGGTCGTTGGCAATACTCGGCGGGCGATCGTTCACTGACAGCGTACTTGTCCCTCCGTCACCGCCGGTGCGACCGGTGCTGAGGTGCCGTAGTACACCGCGCACGTGAGCGGTGCGGCCGACGGATGTGTCGCGGTGGCCGACCAACCGTTTGCTGTCGCCTCGGTCACCGTGAGCACCACACCGTGCGACGGCGCGAAATTCAAACCGCCAATCCCGTTCGTATACGTCTCGTGATAGTAGAAGTAGTCTTCCTGCGACGAGGCAAGATTCCGCAAATCCGACTTGAGTGACGTCGCATACGCCTTGCCTTTCGTGTCCGTGAACTTCGGTATGGCGATCGCCGCAAGAATGCCGATGATCACGACGACGATCAGCAGTTCGATGAGGGTAAACCCTCGTGACGCGCGGGAAGGCAGCATGTGCACTCCGTGGGAATCGTCCATGACGCACAGCGCAAGCGGTGACGATGTCGGCTTGGCGTCTTCACGCCTCGGCTGCACCAGAGAAGAGCAATCGCCGTGCCTTGCTGCTCGCTGACCCTTAACATGTTACCGATCAACACGTTAGGGAGTTCTTAACGAGGAACATCCGACGCGGTTCCATCGCACCGCTCCGCTTTCCGTGCAAAGTGCAACGGGTCGACGCAACCGTCAGGACTTGGCCGCCATCCAGTCCCCGCCCACTCCCATGTCGACCAGGAGCGGCACGTTTAGTTGCGCCGCGCCTTCCATTTCGCGTTTCACCAGGGCGCGGAGTGCCACGTCTTCGTGTGGCGCGAGCTCGAACACCAATTCGTCGTGCACCTGCAACAACATCTTGGATGCAAGTCCTTCGTTGGCGAGTGCACGTTGCACGCGAATCATCGCAATTTTGATGAGGTCCGCCGCTGAACCCTGAATCGGTGCGTTCGCTGCAACACGCTCGCCAAACGCGCGCATGTTGTGGTTGCGCTCTTTGAGCTCGGGGATGTAGCGCCGTCGCTTGAATAGCGTTTCAACATACCCGCGGGCCTTCGCATCGGTAACGCAGCGCTCGAGAAACGTCCGCACCCCGGCAAACCGCTCGAAGTACGTCGCGATGAATGCCTTGGCTTCGGCGTTCGTGATCCGCAGTTGACGAGACAGCGCGTGTGCGCCCTGTCCGTAGATCGTCGCGAAGTTGATCGTCTTGGCGCGTGCCCGCATCTCGCTCGTCACATCAGCGAGATCAACGCCAAAGATCACTGCCGCCGTCTGTCGGTGAATGTCCCCACCAGCGTTGAAGGCCGCGACAAACGACGGATCACCCGAGAGATGCGCGAGCAGCCGGAGCTCAATCTGCGAATAGTCTGCAGACATCAACTGCCATCCGTCTCGCGGAACAAATCCGCGACGAATCTCACGGCCGAGCTCTCGGCGAATTGGAATGTTCTGCAGGTTGGGATCGGTCGACGAGAGCCGCCCGGTCGCGGCGACCGTCTGATTGAACGACGTGTGTAGGCGGTGATCGCGCGGATGCACCAGCTTGGGCAACGCGTCGATGTACGTCCCTTCGAGTTTGAAGATCTCGCGGTATTCCATCAGCAGTGTTGGCAGCACATGCCCCTCGTCCGCCAGCTCCTGCAGTACCGTCGCATCGGTGCTCGCGCCCGTCGCCGTCTTCTTCTTGACCGGTAGGCCAAGTTTGTCGAACAGGATCACCCGCAGCTGTGGGTTGGAATTGATGTTGAATTCCTCACCCGCTTCGGCGTAAATGGCCTGCTCAATCTTTTCACGTTCGGCGCCGAATCGTTCCTTGAGCGATTGGAACCAGACAAAGTTGATCGCGATCCCTTCCCATTCCATGTCGGCGAGCACACCCACCAGCGGCATCTCAATGCCCGCGTAGAGCTCGGACATGTCGTGCGCCGCGAGCACCGGTTCCAGTTGCGCGCGCAATCGGAGCGTGACATCCGCGGCCTCGCAGGCATAGTCGCACGCGGCATCCACGGGCACGACATCGAAGGGCAGCTGATTGCGCCCCTTGCCCCACAATTGCTCGCTCGTAAATACCGCGTGACCAAGAAACTCGAGCGCGAGCACCTCAAGCGTGTGCGATCGCCGGCCCGGATCCAACACATAACTCGCCAGCATCGTGTCGAATTCGAGCCCGTGCAGATTGACGCCGAGACTGCGGAGCACCAGCAGATCGAACTTGCCGTGTTGCGCCGACTTTTTCACGCGCGCGTCTTCAAGCATCGCGCGCAGTGGCGCGAGCGACGCACTCTCAAACGGCGGGAGATTCTGCGGTTCCGATACACCCGCACCGATGCGACGACCCGCGAGGCCTGAATCGCCAGACAACAGCAAGAGGTTGCCACCGCCATCATCGCGACGATGCGCGAACGGCAGGTAGTATGCCTCGCCCGGTGCCACGGCGATTGACATGCCGATCAGCACCGCGCGCATCGCGTCCCCGCTCGACGGTGCGCTCGGCTCGTCGATGGTGTGGGTATCGATCGCGATGCACGGCACGGCGCGAACGCGGTCGAGCATGACCTCGAGCGCTGCCAGCGAATCGACGGTGACATAGTGCGCGTCTGCCAGAACCGGGACGCCACTGCCGCTCACGCGCGTTGGAGGCGCTGCAAGGCCAACACTGGCCCGTGGTGGTTGGTCAAACAGTGTGGCAGGGGCGTCACTCGTTGTCGTCGCTGGTGCCGCAGTGACAGGTGTCGCGCTTGGCACAGTTCCGCCAAGGTCCTTGAGTAATGACGCGAACTCAAGCTCGAGGAACAGATGGCGCA
>JANMKU010000076.1:0-8402 GCA_031372205.1 Gemmatimonadaceae bacterium
GGCCAACACCAGCGCGACGTCCGGGGCAGAGAGATCCCCATCATCTTCCTCGTCGAACCGCACGAGCTGCTGCGCGCGCGCCATCACTCGAGTCTTTGTCGTCGTCGGCCGGTCAACCGTCACCAGCGAACGGGATGCGATCCCGGCCGAATCGAGGTGATCTCGCAACGTTCCACCGCCCCGGTCGTTGCCAACCACGGCCACGAGGTCGCATTGCGCACCCAGCGCGACCACATTCTGGGCGACGTTTGCAGCGCCACCCAAGGCCATGCGGCGATCGCGCACCCGTACCACCGGCACCGGCGCCTCGGGAGAAATGCGATCGACGTCGCCGCGCAGATAGACATCGAGCATGGCGTCGCCGATGACGATGACGCGCTGATCGCGTGCGGCATGCAAGAGCGACTGCAGACGCGCGCGGGATATCGTGGGGCTCATGGCGGCAGAAGGTAAGCGAGGAACACGCTCGCCGACAACCGCGCATCACTCGACGTGATGAGGCTGCTCTCCGCAAGCGGACGGTTAGCTTTCAGTGTGACCATTTCGCTGAACACGCCCGAGCGCCCATCCGACACTGCAGCGGATTCCGAAATGCTGCGGCATTGGGACTCACTCGATGTACTGGTCACTCGGGGGTCTCTGGTCGAGTCGCGGCATCGCGTGCACGCGGCGGTGGTGGCGGCCGATGGCACGGTCGTGTACGCCTACCGCAATCCGCAACTCGTTGCATGGTGGCGTTCGTGTGCCAAGCCGTTCCAGGTGCTGCCCTTTGTGCGGGACGGCGGGCTCGAGCAACTCGGCTGGGGTGACGCCGAACTCGCGCTGGCGTGCGCGTCGCACGGTGGTGAGCCAGAACACGTGGCGGTCGCGTCGTCGATGTTGTCGCGCATCGGGCTCGAGGAAGGGGATCTCGCCTGTGGCGCGCACGAACCCCTGACCGCGAGAGGGGCCCGTTTGGCCCTCGAGTCCGGCCGACCGCTATCCCGATTGCACAACAACTGTTCCGGCAAGCACGCGGCAATGTTGGCGCGCGCCATTCTGTCGTCGTGGTCGACAGCGGGTTATGAGCATCAGACGCATGAGGTACAGCAAGGTGCGTTGGCCGCCGTCGCTGAGTGGTCGCAGATGCGCAGCGACGACGTTTCGCTCGCCGTCGACGGATGTGGGGTGACGGTCTTCGCGCTTCCGCTCGCGCGGATGGCGCTGGCCTATGCGCGCTTCGCCGCCGCGTCGGCCAATGGCGAGCCGGAGCCGGAAAGAATCGTTCGCGCGATGACCGACAATCCATTTCTGGTTGGGGGCACGGATCGTTTTGACACGCTGGTCATGGACGCATGCAGCGGGCGCGTGCTCTGCAAGATCGGTGCGGAGGGCGTGCACACCTTGGCACTGGTCGATCAAGGCATAGGAATCGCCGTCAAGGTAGAGGACGGGAGCCCTCGCGCGCAGTTTCTGCCCGTCCTCGCTCTGCTCGCACGGCTAGGAGCGCTTCCAGATCCCCTGCCGGCCAGTCTCAGGGACTACACGTCGCGTCTGGTCCGGAACACGCGTGGCGAAGTAGTGGGCGAAGTACGCCTTGGAGATGGCTCCGTCGGTTCTGCAGCGTGACGGCCCTGGTGAACCGCAAGACCGTGATGGCGACGGCGTGCATTTGGTGACGCACCCGGTGGCGACGACGATCACTATTCATCGACTCGATCAGGAAACGACAGCGTTAGTGCGGCTCAGTGCGGTATTAACGTGCGGCAGTGAGTCGGAGATTCGTGCCCGACTGTCGTCGGTCCACACGCTGGTGAATCCGGAGTGGATCGAGGAGGTGATCCTGCAGACGTATCTCTTTGCCGGATTCCCGCGCGCGCTGAACGCAGCGCGCGAGTGGCGGCGCGTTTCAGGGCGACGCGCGCCAGCGGGCGATGAGAGTCTTCGGGTCGACGAGGAGTTTACGCGTCGTCGTGGCGAGGAGACGTGTGCGACGGTGTACGGCGCGTCGTATGCACGCTTGAGAGTCAACATCAAGGCGCTGCACCCGGCGCTCGATGCCTGGATGATCGATGATGGCTATGGAAAAGTACTCGGACGCCCTCAGCTCGACCTAGCCCGTCGGGAACTCTGCGTGGTCGCCGCGTGCGCGGTTGCGCGACAAGACAGGCAACTCCACTCGCACCTGCACGGTGCTCGGCATGCTGGTGCGTCCGACGACGCCGTCGCCGACGCGCTGCAGGTCGCTGGAGAATTCATCAATGCCGCGGATGTTATGCGGTACCGCGCCCTCTGGGCGCGTGTCCGCGGCAAGTAACGCACGTGCATCGCTACGGTCCAATTCGCGCAGGTCTCGCTCGTCCCTCGCACACACAGATTCCATGTTCGTCGATCGCGTCATAGTCAAAGTCGAAGCTGGAACGGGTGGTTCCGGCCAAACGTCGTTTCGCCGTGAGAAGTTTACGCCGATGGGAGGTCCGGACGGAGGCGACGGCGGCCGCGGCGGTGATGTCGTCGTGCGCGCTGATCGCAACCTCACGACACTGCTCGACTACACGTATCGCGATTCGTGGAAGGCGGAGCGCGGACAGCACGGCGAAGGATCGAATAGGACCGGACGTTCGGGAGAGGATATCATTCTCCCGGTACCGCAGGGCACCATTATTCGTGACGCGACCACGTCAGAATTATTGGGCGAGATCCTCGACGTGGACGACGCGTTTGTCATCGCCAAGGGAGGGCGCGGTGGCAAGGGGAATGCGTTCTTTGTGACGGCGACACACCAGTCGCCCCGCGAGTGGCAACCGGGTGAAGAGGGCGAGACACGCGAACTCGAACTCGAGCTCAAGCTCATCGCTGATGTCGGCCTGGTTGGGCAGCCGAACGCTGGCAAGAGTACGCTGCTATCCGTGATCTCGGCCGCTCGTCCAAAAATCGCCAACTATCCCTTTACCACGCTCTCACCCAACCTCGGCGTCGTGCCGTTGAGCGACCATCGTTCTTTCGTCGTTGCGGACATCCCGGGGATCATCGAAGGCGCGCACGAAGGGAAGGGACTCGGGCTCAAGTTCCTGCGACATATTGAGCGCACACGTATGCTGGCGTTCCTTATTCCGATCGAGTCTGACGACTGGCAGGCAGAACTCGATCAACTGCGCCATGAGATTACCGAGTACTCGACCGAGCTTGCGGCCAAACCGTATTGCGTGGTGTTCTCCAAGCTCGACTTGCTCGGCGAGCACTACATCCCCGACATTGACGCGCCAAATGCATTCGGTCGCTTTGCGATCAGTGCGCCGGGTCGCATCGGACTCGATGTCTTGCTGGATGCCTGGTGGAAACAATTGCTGGTGATGCGCGCCGTCGTCGAACGCCCGCTCGCTGTTGATGACGAACCCGCCGCGTAACGTTGCGCGCACGCGAGCGATGCTGGCCCTGCGCGCTATTCCTGGCGTCGGGGATGCAACCTTGGCCAAGCAAATCGCCGCACACGGTGGTGCCGAAGCCGCACTGGAGTGCTATAGCGCGGCGGCTCGACAGGCAGCGCTCAGCGCGGCGGACGAAGTCCTGCTTGCAGCTGGGCGCGCTGGCTCCTACGTGCTCACGGTCGGCGACGAAGATTTCCCAACGCGACTTGAGGAGCTCCGTGATCCGCCAGCGGTATTGTTCGCGCGCGGCGCCCTTGCCGCGGTGGCTGCTCCGGCGGTGGCAATCGTTGGGACACGGACGGCAAGCAACTACGGACTCCGTGTGACGCGCTCGATCGCGACCGCATGCGCGAGGGCCGGGGCGACTGTGATCAGCGGGCTTGCGCGAGGCATCGACGCCGCAGCGCACGAAGCGACACTCGCGGCGGGCGGACGAACCGTCGCTGTTCTTGGGACGGGCGTTGATGTGCACTTCCCGCGTCCGCATCGAGCCCTGCAGGAGCAGATCGCGCGGGACGGGCTGCTGCTCTCGGAACTCCCACCGGGGTCAACGGGGCACAGCGGGACCTTCCCGCGCCGCAATCGCATCATCGCGGCGCTCGCTGATGTCACGGTCGTCGTAGAAGCTGGACTCCGGAGTGGTGCCCTGATCACTGCGAACCACGCGCTCGACCTCGGGCGAATGGTCGCCTGCGTTCCCAACGCGATCGACGTCCCCAACTCGGCCGGAAGCAACGCGTTGCTCAAGCGCAGCGCAGAGCCAGTTCTTTCGGCAGACGACGTGCTCGCGCTGCTCAACTTGCGGGCGAGCCCCGTTACACCGACCGCACTGGATGCCGATGCCGCCTCATGTTGGGATGCGCTATGCAATGGTGCCAGCGATGTGACGGCCGTAGCACGGGGCACGGGGCTGTCCATGCGCGCGACGAGTGCCGCCATGGCTGCACTGGAGGTTGAAGGGCTGATCAGCATCGATCCGGGCGGTCGCATTCGCTCCCTGCTGGCATGAGCGTCGCATGCGGCCCGCGGAGTTCCAGCTGATGCATCGCGAACGTGGCAATGTGCAGTTTCGACATCTGTACGTGCACGTACCATTTTGCGCCCGTCGGTGCAGCTATTGTGATTTTTCCATCGCCGTGCGGCGCACGATTCCCCTGTCCGAGTACGTGGACGCCGTTGCGACCGAATTGACCGTGCGTAGCGTCGGCGATTTATGCGATGACCTGCAGACGGTGTACTTGGGAGGCGGCACCCCGTCGCGCTTGGGGGGCGAAGGCGTCACCGCGCTTCTGCACGCGATCCGTCGGCAGGTGACGATCGCCGCCGATGCAGAGGTCACGCTCGAAGCCAATCCGGAAGACATCACGGCGGACGCGGTGCTGGCGTGGCGCAACGCCGGCGTGACACGGCTCTCTATCGGCGTGCAGAGTTTTGATGATCGCGTCCTGCAGTGGATGCATCGCGTGCATGACGCGCCAATGGCTCGCGCCGCACTCACGACCGCGCGCGCCGGCGGACTCGACGCATTCTCAGTCGATCTCATTTTCTCCGTGCCAGAGATGCTGAATCGGGACTGGGAACGTGACGTGCAGGAAGTCCTGGCGTACGGTCCGGAGCATGTGTCCCTCTACGGCTTGACCGTTGAACCACATACGCCGCTCGGTCGATGGCGCGCCCGCGGCGATGTGGTCGAGAGTCCGGAACAGCGCTACGAGTCAGAGTTCATGTTCGCGCACACGCAACTTCGCTCGGCGGGCTTCGAACACTACGAAGTATCGAATTTCGCACTGCCCGGACGCCGAGCGCTACACAATAGTGCCTACTGGACTGGTGCGCCGTATCTCGGTCTCGGGCCGTCTGCACACGGTTTCGACGGGACTGAACGGCGCTGGAATGTTGCGGCCTATTCCGCCTGGCTGCGCGAACTGACTAGCAAGCGAGATCCCGTCGGTGGGTCCGAGATCCTGTCGAACGACAATGTCACGGCGGAAACGGTATACCTCGGGCTGCGAACAACGGACGGACTCGTCGTGACCGCGTCCGAAAAGGCACGGGTGGCACGCTGGCTCGCCAGCGGTTGGGTGGAGTGGGTTGATGGCGATCCGGATACGCTTCGGTGCACACCAAACGGCTGGTTGCGGCTGGATTCGTTGGCTGCCGACTTGACAGCGTTCCGAAGTCATTGATAGCGTTACACTTATGACGTACAGTGGAGAGCTCTCCGAAAGGGAGCGAGCGGTTCTCGAGGCGGTAATTCACAGCTATGTGGCCACGGCCGAACCGGCGGGCTCGCGCATGCTGTCGCGGCGGTTTGTCCTCGGGATCTCCCCGGCGACGATTCGTAACACGATGAGCGACCTCGAAGAGAAAGGGTATTTGTTTCATCCGCACACGTCAGCCGGGCGTGTCCCCACCGACAAGGCATATCGGGTCTACGTCGATTCGCTGACGCGTCTGGAAAGCATTCCTCACGCCGAACAAAAAAAGCTTGCCGACGAGATTGCGCTGGGCGGTTCAGCGATCGAAAACATTCTCCGCCGTGCCGCGCAGTCATTGGGCGTGCTCACGCAGGAATTGGGTGTTGCGCTCGGCCCGCGGTTCGAGCGGGCGACCCTGCGGCAACTTGAACTCGTCCGCGTTGCGTCCGACCGGCTCCTCATGGTGCTCGGGCTCACCGGCGGAGCGGTTCGGACCATTTTTGTCGAGGTGCCCGGTGTCATTGCCGACGAAGCGCTGGTGGAGGTGACTCGCGTGCTGAACGAGCGGTTGGCTGGACTCACACTCGATGAAGTCAAGACATCACTGGCGGCGCGGCTGCGCGATGTGCGCACGAATCCAGGCGCCGCGGAGCTGCTGAATATCTTCGTCCAGGAAGGTGAACAGGTATTCAGTCGCGCCGTCGACCCACTGGAGACGGTCTTGCTTGGCCAGCCGTCACTGCTGGCCGATCAGCCGGAGTTCGCCAGCGGAGAACGTTTGCGCCAGCTAATTGAGCTCACCGAGACTCGACACCAGATTGCTTCCTTGATGGAACGACGACCAGGGTCAAGCGGCATTTCCATCACCATTGGGAACGAGCACGGCGATCCACGACTCGATCCGTTTACCGTGGTCACCGCTGAGTACACAGCTGGGTCGCTGAGCGGCGTGATTGGGGTGATCGGGCCCACGCGCATGCCGTACGACAAGGTCATTGCCCTTGTCGGACATACGTCACAACTCGTTTCCGACTTACTCTGCTGAAGGCGCCTGAGTGGGTGCCCTTCGTTTGACTGGCGTGCATCTGCGGATCACGCGTACCTAGGATTTGCCATGGCCGATTACTACGCGGTACTCGATGTACCGCGCGACGCATCCGACGACGATATCAAGAAGTCCTACCGACGACTTGCCATGCAGTGGCATCCGGACAAGAACGGCGGAGCCAAGGAAGCAGAGGAGAAGTTTAAGACGATCACGGAAGCGTACGATGTACTCCGCGATCCGAAAAAACGCGCGGCATTCGATCGCTATGGTGAAGCAGGCCTGCGCGGCGGATCGCAGGCGCAGTATCAGCACGTCGATCTGTCGGAAGCGCTCAATATCTTCATGCGTGACTTCGGCGGTTTCGGCGATCTCTTTGGCGGCGGCGCTGGGGGGCGTCAGTCGGGATCACGCTCTGGCGCGGATATCAAACTCCCGCTTGCGCTGACCTTGGCCGAAGTCGCGACCGGCATCGAGAAGACCGTGGTACTAAAGGTGCTTGAAGCGTGCGATGCGTGCGAAGGCTCGGGCGCCGAGCCCGGGACCAAGCCGAAGACCTGCGCGACGTGTAACGGCGCCGGAGAAGTGCGACGGGCCCAGCGATCGTTCTTTGGCCAGTTCGTGTCGGTAGCCCCGTGTCCAACGTGTGCGGGAGAGGGCATCGTAGTATCTTCCCCGTGCAAAAAATGTCGCGGGGAAGGCCGCGCGCGCGCGCAGCAAACACTCAAGATCACCGTGCCGGCCGGCGTCGCAACCGGGCAATACATGACGATGCGCGGGTCCGGGAACATCGGACCACGTGGTGGCACCCGCGGGGATGTGTTGGTGGTGTTCGAGGTGGAGGATGACGCACGCTTCGATCGCGACGGGGAAGACCTCTTCTGTGAGGCGCTGGTGACCTACCCACAGCTGGTGTTCGGTGCGGATGTCGCCGTCCCTGGTATTCTTGGAGACCTCTCCTTGCGCGTGCCAGCGGGAACGCAGAGCGGCGCTGTTTTCCATTTGCGAGGCCGTGGATTGCCCCGCGTGAACGCGACCGGGATCGGTGACCTGCACGTCAAGGTGCAGCTATGGACGCCGCAGTCGCTGCAACCTGGAGA
The DNA here is from genome assembly GCA_031372205.1 of Gemmatimonadaceae bacterium. Taxonomy (GTDB): domain Bacteria; phylum Gemmatimonadota; class Gemmatimonadetes; order Gemmatimonadales; family Gemmatimonadaceae; genus Gemmatimonas. Next base: position 7,751 of record JANMKU010000076.1, read on the forward strand.
AGAAGCGGTGATCAAACAACTCGCGACGATGCATCATCAAGCACCACCGCAACGCGAGAAGAGCATTTGGTCGAAGATGAAGGAAGCGCTTGGTGCCTGATGCATCCGGTCGGTGGACGAGTGTCCGCGCGCGTCCGACCGCCGAAGACGACAACGCGCGGCGCGCGTGTCTCGCGGCGTTCTTTGCGAGCGGCGCACAGGGCGTGCATGAGGACGGATTGGCCCTCGTCACACACTTTGCGTCCAGCGTTGACCTCGCGCTTGTCCATCAAGCGCTGACCGATGCCGATGCGGGCGTCGTGATTGAGACGACGCTGGTCGCTGACGTGGACTGGGCCCACGAGTGGAAAGCTCGGCTTGTCGCGCACGAACTCGGGGGGATAAGCATCGTGCCACCGTGGCTCGCGAGCGGCCGTGACGCCGAGCGCACTATCGTGATTGATCCGGGCATGGCCTTTGGCACAGGCGATCATGCAACGACCCGTGGTGTCGTGCGATTGCTCCCCAATGTAATCCGAAACGGCGACGTCGTCGCCGACTTGGGGTCGGGCAGTGCCGTGCTGAGCATCGCGGCGGCGAAGCTGGGTGCGTCGTGCGTGTTCGCGATTGAGGTCGATCCGGACGCGACGGAGAATGCGCGGGAGAACGTAGC
>JANMKU010000089.1:0-13162 GCA_031372205.1 Gemmatimonadaceae bacterium
CGGAAGTCCCCCATTCCGCCGGTCTGGATCGCGCTCACGAACTCGTTGGTGAATTGCTCGGTGCCGACATAGGCGAGGCGCAGCGTTGGCGTGCGGCGCAGGAGTTCATGCGCGATGCCCTGCATGAGGTGCGTCTTGCCCAGTCCGGTGTCGCCGTAAATGAAGAGCGGGTTGTAGACCTTACCGGGCGCTTGGGCCGCGGCCTGCGCGGCCGCCGCCGCGACGTCGTTCGACTTACCGATGACGAACTGATCGAACGTATAACGTGGGTTGAGTGGCGTTGATATGCGCCATTGCTGTTGCTTTACTGTAGCGACAGCAGGTGCGGCCGGCGCCTGCACGAACATGTCCATCTGCACCCGCGACACCCGCTCTTCGTGCACGCGGAATCGCACTTTGAGCGGATGGCCGAGCGCGACGGGACTGAAGCTCGCCAGCAGGTCGGCGTGCTTGGACTCGTTCCAGTCCGCGGAGAACTGATCCGGGGCACCCACGTGCAGCGTGTCGCCCTCGACGCTCAGCGCCTCCGTCGGCTCCAACCACGTGCGATACGTCTGCTCAGGAAGCACCTGCCGTGAGCGCTGGCGCAGGCGATCCCAGAGTTCGGCCGGAGAGAGCGACATCGGAGGGGCTGGGGAAGTGAAGCGGGAGCGTAAGTCGCCGTTTCACGGGCGACCCCAAGTTTTATGCGGGGGGGCGAAGCTACCCCGTGGCATGTGGACAAGTCAATTGCGTGACCATCCCAGAGACAACGCGGTGTTCAGCGCATTGGTCTTTTGGTCGCCACTGACCTTGACCGAAAGCCATTCGGCAGCGTATCTTACGCGGCTGGACCTGTGGTCCTTTCTTAGCCGGCCGACTTTTTCGCGCGATGCGTCGCACTGCGAAACTGCGGCGATCGTCGCGCAGCGCGACCGGCCGCACTTTCTGCCGCCTCGGTAACCGCACGAGAATCTTATGGGCAAGCCAACATATCATCCCCGCAACACCAAGCGTGTACGCAAACACGGCTTTCGCACGCGCATGGAAGACAAGTGGGGACGCGCCGTGCTGGCTCGCCGCCGCAAGAAAGGGCGGAAGCGTCTGACCGTGCAGATCCCGTCGAAGTACGCAGGCGTCTGAGTCTCGTTCGTTCCCGCGTGCGCAACGACTGACGCGCGGGACCGAACTCGAGTTGGTCCGACACGAGGGGAAGCGGGTGCGCACGGCCTCGATGGATGTGCGCGCCAGAGTTTCCCTTCATCCGTCTGTGCGTGTCGGATTTGTCATTCCGCGATACAAGCAATCCGCCGTCGATCGCAACCGTCTCAAACGACGCCTGCGCGAACTGGTGCGCGTGGAACTGCTACCGCTGCTCCACCCGATGGACGTCGTGATTCGCGTCGTGCCGCACGCGTACGCGCGCGACTTCGACACGCTGCGACACGAAGTGCAGCAGGCCGCCCGACAGCTGGCCACACTCACACTTCCGCCATTGATGCGTCCTTCGCCGCCGCTGACGCGTTCTTTGCAGCAGTCCGACACACCAGTGCCACCGGCGCCGTAGGATGCGTATGGACACCAGCGCGTCGTCGCCCACGCAAACCGATCGTTATCGGCTTGCTCGGCTGCCACGCACGTTGGGCATCGGCGCGGTGCGCGTCTATCAGGTCATCCTGTCGCCCATCTTTGGTGGGTCGTGCCGCTATTATCCTTCGTGTTCCGCGTATGCGATCGAGGCGCTTGAGCGTCACGGCGCGTTACGCGGCGGGTGGTTGGCGATCCGTCGCATCGGACGCTGTCATCCTTTTCGGCCCGGGGGCTTCGACCCGGTGCCCTGATCGCGCGATCAGCGCGCGATCGTCCAGCCCCTCGGCGGTATCTCTTTCGAATCATGGAACCTCGCCGCATTGTCCTCGCCGTCGTTTTGATGGCGGCCGTTCTCGTCCTCACGCCAATCCTGTTCCCGACGCCGAAGCCGGCACCAGGCGCGGTTGCGCTGACGTCTGATACGTCGTCGCATGCCGACACCACGCGCGGTGCTGTTGCGCCGTCCGTCGCCGCATCCACGCCCGCCAGCACCATCGCTGGGCAAGGGGATTCGCTGTCGTCGACGCCCATCGATACGACGGCCGTCACCACTGCACGCGCAGTGTTTCGCACCACCAACCGCGGTGCATCGCTCATTGGCGCACAGATGCAGCAGTACAAGGCGCTCAGGAAAGGCACGCGCGACACCGGCGAGCCAGTGGAATTCGCGAACACTGGCGACCGGTTGATCGCGTTCCGCCTTGTGACACCGGGCGACACGATCGCACTGGATCGTCAGATCTTCCGCACCACACGCGCCGAAGCGAACGGTGTCACCACGGTCCGCTACGATGCGACGGTCGCCCAACGCGCCGTGACCATCACGTACTCGTTTTTGCCAGACAGTTACCGCGTCAACATCGCCGCCACCGTCGCCGGTGCGCCGCAGCCGAGCTATCTGTTGGTCGACATGCCCCCAGGATTCCACTCGTCGGAGGCGGACACCACGGAAGATCACTCGCATTTGTCGTACGCGTACAAACCGGAAAAGCAGAACGCCAAAGCTGTAGCGTTCCGATCACTCGATCCGGGAGAACGTCAGATCGAGACGGGACCACTGACGTGGGTTGTCGCCAAGAACAAATACTTTCTCGTTGGTCTGCTGTCCCCACAAGGACAGCCCGGGTTCGCCGAACTCGATGTCACCGGCGGCATTCGCGCATCGAAACAGGCCACACGCGCACAGGCAACGGTCGTCACACCACTGCGTGACGGCGCCGCCGCGTTTGAGTTGTATGTCGGTCCGCAAGAATTCAAACGCATGGTGGCTGTTGGACGGGAGTTCGAAACCTCCAACCCATATGGTGGCTGGCTGCAGGGCGTTGTGCAGCCGTTCGCGACGATGGTGATCAGCCTCCTGCTCTGGATGAAAGCCCGACTCGGCCTCTCCTATGGCTGGATCCTCGTGCTCTTCGGTGTGGCGGTGCGCTTGTTGCTGTGGCCACTCAATCAGCGGGCGATGCGCAGCTCGATGGCGATGCAACGGTTGCAACCCGAGTTGCAGGCCATTCAAGCGAAGCACAAAGGCGACCCGCAAAAGCTGCAGGTGGCGATGACGCAGCTGTACAAAGAGCATGGTATGAGTCCGTTCAGCTCACTCTCGGGCTGTCTCCCGATGCTCATCCCACTGCCCGTGTTCTTCGCCTTGTTCTTTGTCTTTCAGAACACGATCGAGTTTCGCGGTGTGAGTTTTCTGTGGCTGCCCGACATCTCGATCAAAGATCCGGTCTACGTCCTGCCGGTCCTGGTGGCCATCACGGCAGTTGGACTTTCGTGGATCGGCATGCGCGGCGTGAAGTCGAACGAGCAGCAAAAAATGATGATGTACATGATGCCGGTGATGATGCTGTTCATCTTCCTGAACATGGCGTCCGGCCTCAACCTGTACTATCTCGTCCAAAACCTCGCGTCGCTGCCGCAACAGTGGCTGATCTCTCAAGAGCGCGGACGGGCCACACCGTTGGTGCGGGGCTGACGCGCTGCCGGCCTTGCCGCACAGCGCGTTGTTGTTGATCGGCGGGACGGACACGATTGTCGCTCGCGCGACCGCAGAAGGACGCGGCGCGCTCGCCGTGATCCGGTTAAGCGGCGCGGCCGTCCGGGCGATTGCCACGGCGCTGGTGATTGGCCCGCTTGGCGTGCGAGTCGCGACGCGCGTGACTCTGCGGCACCCAACCGACGCCACGATCCTCGATGACGCGATTGCGACCTACTTTGCCGCACCGAAGTCATACACCGGGGAGGACGTGCTGGAGTTGTCGACGCACGGCGGTCAGGTGGTACCGAGCCTCGTCGTGAGTGCATGCGTTGCCGCCGGTGCACGGATGGCGCTGCCCGGTGAGTTTTCCCGACGCGCCGTCGTCAACGGCCGGATGGATCTGCTGCAGGCGGAGGCGGTCGCCGACCTGATCGATGCGCGCACGCTCGGCATGCAGCGTCAGGCGTTGTCGCAGCTCGACGGCGGATTGTCGCGACGATTTCTTGCCCTGCGTGATGAGGTGATTGGTCTTGAGTCACTTCTTGCGTACGACATTGATTTCCCTGGCGAAGACGACGGACCGATCGATCCGGCGCGCATTCGTGAACGCGCCACGGCCCTTCTCACCTCGCTCGACGCGCTGCTCGCGACGGTACCGCGTGCGGCGGTGCTGCGTGACGGGGCGATGGTGGTCATCGCGGGCCCACCGAACGTCGGCAAGTCGTCGCTCTTCAATGCCCTGCTCGGCGAATCGCGAGCCCTCGTCACGCCAATTGCTGGCACGACACGCGATGCGATTGAGGCCGTACTCGATCGTCGCCCCACGCCGCTGCGCCTTGTTGACACCGCCGGGCTCCGTGACACTGACGACGTGATTGAGCGGCTCGGTATTGCTGTCAGCACGCGCTACCTAGCCAACGCGCGTGTTGTGCTGGCGTGTGGCAGTACGGAGGGCGAAGTGCAGACCACGCTGGACGCGCTGCGTGGGAGCACCGATGCGCAGATCGTTCCGGTGCACACGAAAGCCGATCTGCGCTCGGCCGCCGCCGATGGTGCGGTGTCGGTGCGCGACGGGTCAGCCGAGTGGCATACAGTGAGCGCAGAATCGGGGTTGGGACTCGCCGTCTTGCTCTCCACCCTCGACACCCTGCTCGCGCGCGCGGCGGAGACGTCGATGTCCGATGTCATGGTGACGCGCGAACGTCATCGCGCTGGGCTGTCGGAAGCGCGCGCCGAGATCGCGACCTTTCTGGACGCGTGGGAGCACGCGGCGTTGCCACTGACGGTGGTGGCGGTGCATCTGCAGACCGCACGCGATGCGTTGGCGAGCGTGGTTGGAGTGATCGGCACCGAAGACGTACTGGACCGCGTCTTTCGCGACTTCTGTATCGGCAAGTAACGTCAGCGCGACAACGTCAACCGTGGCGTGTCCATGAGCACCGGGAGTGCCGTCATCGTCAGTTCCAGCGCGCTCGCGCGAACAGCCCACGCATGACCGTGCGCGGCAATGGCCGGCTCCACCATGCGCGCGCCGAGAAAGTAGCCGGCGCGCTCTGGCAGCACGACGCGTTCCACCGTGCGCGCTTCGTCAGTCATGCCGCCAAGCAAAAAGCGGAGTCGCAAACCGAGCGCGGTGCGATCGAGATCAACACGCGCGGCGCGCTGCAGCAGTGGTTCCAGTTCGCGCACGCGCGTGTACTGCTTGCGGGCGAACCCGAAATACTCCCACGCCGCGTGTCCGGGGCTGATGGCGCGCGAGACCTGCACCGCGAGTCCCTCGTTGGCCAGCAGTTCCCGCAACGAGGCGCGCTGCCCGGTTTCCCAGTACGAGTAATAGCCGTTGGCTTCTTCGATGATGCGGCGCATCTCACTGCGGCTACTGGGCGACGTGTAGCGCACGACGTGCGTGAGTTCGTGCGCGAGCCAGAGCGGAATCAGTTCGGGGTCGAGGCCAAGTCCCAGCGTATCCGGATTCGCCACGCCGGTGAAATGCTCAAGGCAAATGAACGCGACACCGCGCCCGCCGACCACGAGCTCACCTGCGTTGGCCGCACCCACGCCCACCATGAGCACAATGTCGCTCGGCGCATCTGGTGCGAGCAGCGTCTCAATCCTGCGCTCCACATCACGAGCAAGGGCCACCACGTCGGTGCGTTGCAGCAACGCAAAGAGATCGTCACGCTGTGCGGCCACCGTGCTCCGCACCAACTCTTCGAAGGGCGCACCGGTGGGCTCAAAAACGTAGTTGTTCCAGTAGGCCGTGAGCAGCGCGCGATGGCGCTCGAAGTACGCGTAGTACGCCGCCTCGCGGTCGGCAGCGTTGAGGACAGCGAGAAAATCTGGAAGGAGATTGATCAACATCAACGACCAGGACGCGGGGGGCCGACATGTTTCTGCTCGCTGAACGCGACGCGGTATGATAGCCGCGGCCAGCGGGGGTCACAAGACGCGCGAAAAATTGCGGTTCAACTCCGGGCGGTATGGTGTCGACACTTGTCAGTCGAGCCTACGCAGCACACACCGCCTATGACAACGCTGAATCTTATCGAACTGACCTGCCCGGCCTGCGAGAACACGTTTCGTTCCCAGACCGTGGTCGCGACCAATGCTTTTGGCGGGAAGCGCACGGACTTTCACGAGCGCGCTGCCGGCATGCAGCCATTGCCGTACTTCGTGCATCTCTGTACGCATTGCGGATACGCTGGCGTCGAGCGCGACTTCAGCGAAAACGTGGATCTGGTGCGCGAGATCCGCGAGCGCGTGCTGCTCGAGCTCGCGCCGGCGTTGCAACACGAACTGCCGTCCGGATCGCTCAAATACGATCACGCCGCGCGAGTGGCCGAGTGGCAAGGAAGCGATCCGCGATACCTCGCCGACCTGTACTTGCGCGCCGCATGGTGCTGTGTTGACGAGCAGGACACGGAAGCCGAGCGCTACTTTCGACGAAAAGCCGCGTGGCGATTTGCCGAAGCGCTGGACGGGTTCGACGGCGTACCGATCGAAGAGCGCGCGGTCCTGACGTACCTGGTCGGTGAGCTGTGGCGTCGCGTTGGTGACCGGACGACGGCGCAGGCATGGTTCGACAAAGTGCCCGACGAGATTACCGAACCAGCAGCGCAAGCGTGGGTGATTGAGGTCGCGCAGCAACAGTGTCGCTCACCGCGCGAATGGTTCGCTTGAGGGGTTGAGCGGCGCCGCTCAGCGCGTACCAAAGAGTCGATCGCCCGCGTCACCAAGTCCAGGCAGGATGTAGCCCAGTTCATTCAGCTCTCGGTCGAGACACGCGGCGAGTACCGGAACGTCCGGGTGTTCGCGCGCAAACCGGGCCATGCCCTCTGGTGCCGCCACCAGACACAGAAATCGGATACGTGTGGCACCCGCACGCTTGAGGGAGCCGACGGCCGCCGAGGCACTGCCACCGGTCGCCAGCATCGGATCGAGGAGCAGAAAATCACGCTCGCTCGCATCGCCGGGCACCTTGAAGTAGTAGTCGACCGGCTCAAGCGTGGTGTGATCGCGATAGAGGCCGATGTGTCCGACACGTGCCGAGGGCATGAGGCGCAAGATGCCTTCCACCATCCCGAGGCCGGCGCGAAGGATCGGCACCAGCGTGAGTTTCTTTCCGCGCACTTCCCAGCCCATGGTCGATTCAAGCGGCGTATCCACCGGCACCCGATCGAGAGCGAGGTCACGCGTGGCTTCATACGCCATCAACATCGCGAGCTCGTCGACCAACTCCTTGAACTGTTTGGTAGGCGTGGCGCGGTCGCGCAGCAGCGTCAACTTGTGGCGGACCAGCGGATGGTCCAACACGGTGAGCGTGGGAAACGCAGTGGATTGGTCAACAGACATCGGCGGCGGGGTGAATGTGCGAAGCGAAGGTAGCGTGAGCGATGGGCCGTACGCTACCTTCGCGGGATGAAGGAATATCAGGCAGTCATCCTGCGGTTGACACGACGTGTCCGAGAGGACGAGGACGCGCTGACCGACCTGCTCAACGAGCGCAGCCGCATTGGCTGGACGCCCGGAATGCTTTCGCAAGATGCCGAGCGCATGACCATCATTTTTGAGCGCGAAACACCTCCCACCGAGTAGGGGCGCGTCCGCATGCAGCGAATTTGCGTGTACTGCGCCTCCAACGATGGTGTCGTGGCGGACTATGTGATCGCGGCGAACGGACTCGGACGTCTCCTTGCGGAACGCGGCTATGCCGTGGTCTTTGGTGGCGGACGCACCGGGTGCATGGGCGCACTGGCCGATGGTGCGCTGGCCGCCGACGGTGAGGTGATCGGCGTCATGCCACACGCCCTCGTCGAGCGCGAGGTAGCGCATCGTGGATTGACCGCCCTGCACATCGTCGATTCGATGCATGAACGCAAGGCTATGCTCGCGGAACTCGCTGACGCATTCATCGTGTTGCCAGGTGGACTCGGCACACTAGAGGAGTTTTTCGAGACGTGGACGTGGGCGCAACTCGGTGTGCACCAGAAACCGGTAGCGTTGCTGGAGGTGGCCGGGTTCTGGAAGCCGATGGTGGAGTTCCTCGCCCATGTCGAACGGCAGGGCTTCCTGCGCAGCACACCGCACGATTGGTTGGTGATCGATGACGACCCCGGTCGCATGCTGGAGCGACTCGAGGCGTTTGTGCCACCGCCCACACGCCGCTGGCTCCGACTCGGCGACACCTGAGCGCCGAATCAGCCCAACACCCTCGACACGCCTTTGAGCCCCAGAGGAGCCATGCAGATCGAGTTCAGTGGTGCCGCTCGCGAAGTGACCGGGTCGTGTCACATTCTGCGCGTTGGGGCGAAGACCGTCTTGCTCGATTGCGGTCTGTTTCAGGGTCATCGCGCCGAGAGTCGCGTGAAGAACATGCGACTGCCGCTGCCGATCGGGCAGATCGATGCAGTGGTCCTCTCGCACGCGCACATCGACCACGCGGGGCGGTTGCCGTTCCTGGTCAATCAGGGCTATACGAACACGATCTGGGCCACGGCGGCCACACGCGATCTGTGTGCTGTGATGCTGGCCGACTCGGCGCACATTCAGGAGAAGGACGCCGCGTTTCTGGAGCGACACGGGCGCCCACACGCTGAACCGTTGTATACGATGCGCGACGCCACGCGCACGCAGGAGTGCATGATCGGCGTGCCGTATCACAAGTGGTTTGATGTGACGGACGGCGTGCGCGCGCAGTACACGGACGCCGGACACATTCTTGGCTCAGCGTCTGTCGTTATCGAAGCGCGCGAAGGCGGAGTGCTCAAGCGCATTGTGTTCAGCGGGGACATCGGACGCGACGGTCTGCCGATCATTCGCGATCCGGAACCGCCAACCGATGGTGCTGATGTGATTCTGTGTGAATCGACGTATGGCAACCGCGACCACGAATCTGTCGACGGAGCCCGCGAACAGCTCGGGCGTATAGTCCGCGAGACAGCCGCCCGCGGTGGTCGCATCTTGATTCCTTCGTTCGCGGTCGGTCGGACGCAAGAGTTGCTGTACGATTTGAACGTGCTGCGCAGCGACGGCAAGATTCCGGCGATTCCCATCATTGTGGACTCGCCGCTGGCGATCAGCGCGACGGCCGTGTTCGAGATGCACCCCGAGGTGTACGACCAGAGTGAAGCCCTGGTGAACAGCACGCCAAACTTGTTCGAATTTCCGGCCGTGCGGTTTACGCGCGATGTCGTTGACTCGAAAGCCCTGAATACTGCGCATGGACCGATGATCATCATTGCGGCATCCGGCATGGTCGAGTCGGGACGCATTCTGCATCACTTGCGCACCGGCGCGTCGGATCCGCGCAACACCATCCTGATTGTTGGCTTTCAGGCCGAACACACGCTGGGTCGGCGTATTGTCGAACGGCAACCGACGATCAAGGTGTTTGGCGAAGATGTACCGCTCGCGGCGCAGGTGGAAATCCTGAACGGATACAGTGCGCACGGCGACCGCAGGGACTTGCGGCGCTGGCTGGACGCCGTACGGGACGGCGGTGCGGCAACCGGTCGCGGTGCGCCATCCGTTCACCTCGTCCACGGCGAACGGGACGCGCAGGATGCCTTCTCGGGATCATTGCGGGCGGCAGGCTACACTGTTGACGCACCGGAGCCGGGCGAGCTTCGTCCGGTATAGTGACCGGGACTTTCTCGTTGGTAGCGACGCGCCGTCGACTGCGTCGCGGTAACTTGCGCCATGCTTCGTCGAACTCAGCGCGTGGTGGTGCGCATCGTCACCGTCCTGCTCGCCGGATGGCTGCTCTGTCTGACGGGAATTCTCGTCTGGTCAAAGCGCGACGCGGCCGGACCGGCTGACGCCATCGTCGTCTTGGGTGCGGCGCAGTACTTCGGACGACCATCGCCGGTGTTGCGCGCGCGGTTGGACCATGCTGTCGTGTTGTGGCGCGATGCACGCGCCGCTCGCGTCGTCCTCACTGGTGGACGACACGCCGGTGACCAAATCAGCGAAGCCGAGGCGGGTCGACGATACGTCCTGCCGCGCGGTATCCCAGCCGAAGCGATATTGATCGAAGGATTTGGGCGCACCACGCTCGCGTCGATGCATGGTGCGGCCGCGTTGCTCCGTATGCCGAACGAGTCAGCGAAGCAGCGCGTGCTCTTGGTCAGCGATCCCTTTCATATGCTGCGCCTTGATGTACTGGCGCGGTTGCACGGGCTCACGCCCATGCCGTCACCCACGCATACCAGTCCAATCTCGCAAAATCGACAGGTCGCGATCGAATACATTTTGCGCGAATCGATTGCCTTGCCGACTGATCTCGCGATGGAGCTGTGGCGTCACGTGACCGGGCGCAGCGTGGAACGCACCGTCGACGATTAACGGTTAGCGTTTCACCGTCGCCGCGCGCACCAGCGTTTTCGATCCATCGGGTGCTACGCCGCGGAGCGGGATATCGGCGATGTCGTCAACGAGGGGCACGAGTACCTCGAAGTCGGTGCGAAGCGCAGCGGTCAACGCAAATGGATCGGCGCTGCCGAGGATGACGCGGTAACCCAAATCCGCGAGTGATGCCGCCGTGACACGACTGAGTGGCATTCCACCGGCGCGCGCGAATCCCTGCATGAGTTCACGACCGAACACGCTGGCGCGCCAATGCGAATCGCGCGTTCCCGCGCCACCAGTGTTTTCAACCGGCACCGGCGTGCCCGCATACGTTGCGCCACCAATGCCCGCGAACTCGACGCGCGCGCCAGCGCCATTGAAAAACGGATCAATGCCACCACGCCCCGTGAGCAGGTTGCGACGAAACCCCCACAGCGTGCCAATGCCCAGCACGTGTCCCATCTCATGCAACACGACGTCGTCGAGGGTGCCGTTGGCAATCATGCCCGGCAGATCGTCCTGATCGAACTCCATCAGTCCGTACACGGTCAGGTTGGACACCGTGCTAAAGACGCAGGGTCCGGCTTGTGCGAGAATCTTTCCGACGCCGTCAATGGAGCGGATGCGCGCGAAGACCACGACATCGTTGATTGTTTCGTTGATGGCCGGAATCCACGTGTCGCAATCGCCAGCCAGATCGTTGACACGCACCGAGTGCACGTCACCGACGATGACGCGTCGCCATTTCGCCGCGGCCTTGGTAAACGCCTCGCGCTGCCGCTGCGTGCCGCCGTCGCCGACAAAGCGCACGTCGATGTCAAACAACGACTCGACCACCGATGCGGTAAATGTCACCGATTTGCCGGGCAGCAATGTGCTCGTGGCCACCAACGTCTGCTGCGTGCCGTTGCCGAGGATCCAGTTCCCCACAAAGGCGGTGCCGTTCGCTGGATCGGTTGATACGATCCCCGCGGTGACGGTGCCGGAGTTGGCGCCTGGTGTGAAGGTGATCGGCACATCACCAACCGCGTTGCCGAATTCATCGATCACGCGTACGCCCGGTGGCGCCGAGATCGGCGCGCCGTTCACGCCCTGCTGGCTGTCTCCTCCGGCCTTGACGAGATCGACCGGCGCGCCGGCAAGTGCCGTCGCAGAAAACGCGGCTTGTGTTGCGTTCGGGATCGTCGCCCGCGCGAACTGCTGCCCACTGATCGTGCCGAGCGTCCACGAAACTGCGCTGGCAACACCGGCAGTGTTGCTCACCTGCTGCGCACCGGCGATAACACCACCACCAGCGGCCGCGGTGAATGTGACCGTGACACCGGGCACCGGATTGCCGAAACTGTCTTCCACGCGAACGGCGGGTGGCGTTGCGACGGACGTATTGACCGTCGCGCGCTGCGCGTCCTGACTGACGCGAACCACGGCGGCCGCCGGTCCTGCTGCCGCGTCGGCAATGAACGTGACCGCCGCAAGTCCTTCGACGTTTGCCTGGAGAATTTGCGATCCGGCCACGGTACCGAGGGTCCAGCCGCCGGACGTGCCTTCACCGTTCTCTAACGTCCGTACCGTATCATTCACTACGCGGCCGCCGCCCGCGCGCACCTGCCACCGTACCAGCACGTTCTTGATGGCGCGTCCCTTGGCGTCGGTGATCTTCACCGTCGGAATCGCACTCACCTGACTCGCCACCGAGGCAGCAAACGTGGTGCCGACTGTGGGAGCGGATACCGTTGGCACTTGCGGTCCATCACCGCTGCAGGCGCTCAACACGAGGACCGCTGCGGTGGTGAGCGCACGACGCATCGGCCTAGGGCGCACGAGAGGCATGGTGTTGGCGATGAAGAAAGGGTGACGCGGACACCGCGTGACATTCGCTGTCAGATTGGACTCGCGCGACAGCCGCATGTTCCGTGTTGCGCGACGGGGTTACGGCAGTCATGACACCACCCCCAATATTGAATGATGCACATCCCCGTAGATAGCTACACCTTACCCAACGGCCTGCACGTGGTGCTGTCGGAGAACCACACGGCGCCGATCGTGGCCGTGAATCTCTGGTATCATGTCGGCTCGGCCAACGAACGACTCGACCGGACCGGTTTCGCGCATCTGTTTGAGCACATGCTCTTTCAGGGATCAGCAAATGTTGAAGCGAACGAGCACTTCGAAGTCGTGCAACGTGCGGGTGGCACGCTGAACGGGTCAACATGGCTCGACCGCACCAACTACTACGAAACGCTGCCGTCGAATCAGCTGGCCATCGGGCTGTGGCTGGAAGCCGATCGCATGGGCCGCATGCTGCCCGCGTTGACGCAAGTCAAACTCGATACGCAACGCGATGTGGTGAAGAATGAGCGACGCTGGTCGGTCGACAATCAGCCGTATGGCTCCTGGTGGGAGCGCCTGCCAGCGCTCTGCTTTCCGGACGGACATCCGTTTCACCACTCCCTGATGGGGTCGATGGAACACTTGTCGGATGCCTCGCTGGACGACGTGGCCGACTTTTTCCGCACGTACTACGTCCCCGACAATGCGGTGCTGACGATTGCCGGTGATTTTGAACACGATGAGGCGGTGCGACTGATCGCCGAGTACTTCGGTCCCATCGCGTCGGGCGCGCCCCGCCCGCCACTGCGTGATATGAGTGTGACACCTGTCTTCGGTGCGACCCTGCGCGAGGTGGTGCAAGACGCCGTCGCGTTGCCTCGCCTTTTTGTCGGGTGCCGCTCGCCGGTGTTTGGTAGTGACGGCTATTATGCGGCCAGT
>JANMKU010000136.1:0-2549 GCA_031372205.1 Gemmatimonadaceae bacterium
TCAGCGGTTATAGCTCTGTTTACCTCAACGACGCTCGCCCGTACTCGGATTCGGTACACGGTGACGGTGGTCGCCACGGCCGTCATCACGCAGCTCGCGACGAGTTGGATCAGTTCGCGCCTGTCTGGTGCACTCTACGAAGATGTGCTGTCCACGGTTGGATTCGGCAGCAGTTCCGCGTTCGCGGTCAATGTCGTCGGCGACGTGTTCCGATGGGACGGCAGTAGCTGGACCGTTTCAGTGCGCGGCGCCACATACGGCGGGCAGTTCCTCGCGATCCACGGCTCGTCGCAAACCAACGTGATCGCGGTCGGCACGAACGGCATCGTCGTCCGTTTTGACGGCACCGCGTGGATTCAAATGTCGTCGGGGACAAGCAACGCGCTCAACGACGTCTGGGTTGAGGGCGTTGGTGCTGCGTTCGCGGTCGGTGCAAGCGGCACGGCGCGACGACTCACGGGTTCCTCGTGGACGGCGATGACGACCGGCTCCTCGCAAACGCTCAACAGCGTCTGGTCTGCAGCCGGAACAGCCTTCGCGGTTGGCAGTGCTGGCGAAGTGCTCCGGTACAACGGGAGTGCGTGGACCCGTCTGTCCGTGCCCACGACGGCAGCATTGCACGGTGTTGCCGGAACATCGGTCAGCAGTGTTGTTGCGGTAGGCGCACAGGGCACCATTCTACGATTCGACGGGACATCGTGGACCGTGGTGAGCAACCCCGTCTCGACCGCTGACCTGTATGCCGTCGACGGCACAACGGCAAATGGTGGTCGGATGTACATCGCCGGCGACGCGGGTCTGCTCCAACTCGACGGGTCGGCCCTGTCACTCGCCAGCACGCCGTACGTGGTGCGCCTCTTCGATGTATCCGCCGACGCCACGGGCGCGGTCTGGGCGGGCGGTCAGCGCGGGTCCGTGATGCGCAGTGTCGCTGGCAGCTGGACGACCGTGAGCCTGACGCCGGACTTGCTTGACGTGTGGAGTACGTCGTCAACAAACGCCTGGGCCGTCGGCGAGTTTGGTTTCGTGCATCGCTGGAATGGCAGCACCTGGACGCGTGTGACCGCGCCAACAACGGCGACACTCTACGCGGTGTGGGGAGCGAGTACCACCGACGCGTTTGCCGGCGGGGAGAGCGGCACGATGTTGCGCTTTAACGGCAGCAGCTGGACGACCATGAGCTTCCCTTCCTCAGCCACGATCTACGGCATCTGGGGCTCCAGTGGCAGTGACGTGTTCGCCGTCACCGCGAGTGGTGAAGTGGCGCGCTTCAATGGCTCGGCATGGACCATCAGCACTACGAACGCGAATCCGCTCTGGGCGGTGTACGGTGTCTCGCCGACCGAGGTGTACGTCGCGGGTGAGAACGGTACGCTGCTCCGTTACAACGGCAGCGCCTGGGCATCGCAGGCCTCGGCTTTAAGCGGCACGCTGATCGGCGTGTGGGGCAGCGCCAGCAACAATCTCTTGAGCGTAGGTGCTGCGTCAAACGGCTTGACTGGACTCGCCTTTCGATTCAATGGGTTCAGCTGGACTTCACTGAATGTGGGCACCACGCGCGTGCTCACCTCGGTCTGGGGACCGACTGCGTCGGACGTGTATGCGACCGGCGATCAAGGAACGATGCTTCGTTTCAACGGCACATCGTGGCAGCAGATGACGACGGGTACAACGGATTTGCTCTGGAGTGTGACCGGTTCGCCGACCGGGAGCGGTGCAGCCTTCGCGGTGGGCTACAACAGTACCATCGTCTCGGGACTCAATTCCGGATCGTTGGTCGCCGCGGCCATGCGCGGAACAACCACCGGAACGCTTGATCCATCCCCGATGGCCCGTCTGCGCCGCGGCACGATGGTCGCCGTGCCCGACGGAACCGCGCGCGCGCAGCGTCGGAGTGCGTCACGCGCCAACTCGCGCGCTGTGGGCACGATGCAACCTCCAGCATCCGCCAAGTTCGGCATCCGCAACGTACGCTGACGTCAGTCGCGCGAAAACGCGGCGAGGGTTGGCCCCATCGCGTCGATGGTCTCCCGCGCATGCCAGCGATCGTGTCCGTTGTACAAGAACGCAAAGGCCAGAATTTCACCGTTCTCCGCCGTCACGTACCCTGCGAGTCCGATCACCGAGTCCGTCGTGCCCGTCTTGGCGTGCAGGTTGCCCTGCGCTGGCGTGGTCCGCATGCGATGCCGCAGCAGTTCTGACTCGCCCGCGACCGGTAGCGACGCGTGAAACGCACCACCCCAGGGTGCCGCATGCGCGTGCGAGAGCAGTTGCACGAGCGATCGCGGCGTGACGCGATCAAGCACCGACAGACCGCTCCCGTCGGTGGCAACCACGGCGCCCGGCGTCGCGCCAACCTGCCGCAGTAAGAAGTCCTGCAGCGTTGCGCTCGCGTTCTCAGCGGAACCAAGCACCGCCCGGTCGGTGCCGCGCGCCGCATCACGCCACAACAGTTCGGCGTAATGATTGATACTCTCGTGATTCATCAGCGAGATCATGCGATCCAACGACGGCGACGGCAGACTCGTGACCAGCATCGCTCTGGCCGG
>JANMKU010000156.1:0-2102 GCA_031372205.1 Gemmatimonadaceae bacterium
ATTTATCACCTCACCGACTGGGCTAAGGGCGCCAACGGCTGGAGCTGCGAGACGCACAGCGTCGCTGCGCTCGATCCAAACTCGGCGGATGTGCAAGCCATTTTCAAAGAGCTCGTCGCCAAAAGGGTCACAGTCACGTCCACGCTGACGATTTTTGAGACCTTCACACCAGGGCGACCAATCGGTGCCGGACTGGAGATGCTGCTGCCGCAACTCCGTGAGCAGTATGAGCAACGGTATGCGGCCACGGCGAAACAAACGCAGTCGGTGTACGCCAAACTGTTTCCGGTTGGCATGGCGATGGAACGCGCCTTTGTTCGCGCGGGCGGCACGTTGGTCGTCGGAACAGATCCGACGGGCGGCGGTGGACTCGTGGCGGGATTCTCCAATCAACGCGCGGTCGAATTGCTCGTCGACGCCGGCTTCACACCGCTCGAAGCCATTCGCATCGCCACACTGAATGGCGCGACCTACCTTGGGCGCGGTGACGTGGTGGGTTCGATTGCCGTCGGCAAGCAGGCCGACTTGTTGGTGATCAATGGTAATCCGGCGGCGCGAATTGGCGATGTGCGCAACGTGCAGCTGGTGTTCAAGCAGGGTGTCGGCTACGACCCTGCGCTGCTCATGCAATCGGTGCGGGGAAAGGCGGGGTTGTTCTGAGCGCGGCTTGTGGTGGCCGCGTTCGCACCGGCGCGGCCGTCGCATGCGCACTGATCACGTGTGCGATCATCGTCCCGCGCGTTGACGTGCGCGCACAGCCACCCAAGCGTTCCACGACGGCCACACCCGCCGTCGAAGCACTCGCGCGCACCATCCTCGGCGAACTCATTGCCATCAACACCACAGTGAGTGCGGGGTCGACGACACCGGCCGCACGTAAGCTCGCCGCGCGCTTCGTTGCCGCTGGCTTTCCGGCGGCCGACGTAATGGTGATGGGGCGCGGACCGAAGAGTGGCAACGTGATTGTGCGGTGGCGCGGCGCAACACGCGCCAAGCCGATTGTTTTCAATGCGCACCTCGACGTTATCGAAGCGCCGCGGCTCGACTGGGGCACCAATCCGTTCGTGCTAACGGAAAAAGAAGGCTACCTGTACGGCCGAGGAGTGACCGACGACAAAGGGCCTGTCGCTGCCATTGTCGCCGCATTCATTGCGGGCAAGCGCACCGGCCTGGTGCCGCAACGTGATCTCATCCTCGCGCTCACGGCGGGCGAAGAAAGCGATTTCGAGAACGGGGTGATCTGGTTACTCGAAACACATCACGCACTCGTTGACGCCGAGTACGTGCTCAATCTGGATTCCGGCGGCGGGCACGTCGTCAACGGCAAGATGCAGTCGTTCGGTGTGGAGTCGGCGGAGAAAGTGTATCTCGATCTCGAACTTGTGGCGCGTGGTCCCGGCGGACATAGCTCCACGCCGCCAGCGGAAACGCCGATCGACCGTTTGTCGCGTGCGCTCGACCGAGTGGGTCGCAACCGCTTTCCCGTCTCGGTCAATCCCATCATGCGCCGATTCTTTGAGAAGCAGGGACCACTGGAGGGTGGTGCGATGGGTGCAGCCATGATCGCCATTGCGCGCGAGCCCAATGATCTGTCGGCGCAGGCCACACTGCTCACGGATCGCAAGTTCGCAGCACTGCTGCGCACGACATGTATCGCGACTATGCTGCGCGGCGGCACGGCACCGAATGCGATTCCGCAGGAAGTCGGAGCCACCGTCAACTGCCGAGTGTTGCCGGGCACGGCGCAGGACGATGTCATTCGCATGTTACGCGGCGTTATTGCCGACACAGCAATCGCCGTCAACGTACTCAATCCCATGCATCCGAGTGGCCCGTCGATTCCCCCTGCGCACCTAGTCGCGATGATCGAACGCATTGTGGCTGTTGAGCATCCCGGTGCCCCGGTCATCCCCTACATGGAAACCGGCGCAACGGACGGCCTCTGGTTCAGAAACGCAGGGATGCCGGTGTTCGGCGTGGCCGGATTCTTTATCGACGAGTCTGACCTGCAGCGCGCGCACGGCAAGGATGAACGCATCGCGGTGACGGGCTTTAACGAGATGGTCCGCTACAGTGTGCGGCTGTTGTCCGAAATCGCCGCC
>JANMKU010000201.1:0-3730 GCA_031372205.1 Gemmatimonadaceae bacterium
ATCCGAACCTTCGGCAGAGCGAGCGCTGCCATGATGCCGACGATGCTGATGACGAGCAATAGCTCCACCATCGTAAAGCCTCGGGCATGCTGCAGTGTACGGCGCGATCGCACGGACATGGTGACATCGACGGAAATGGGAGATCAAGCCTCACCTCTTCGACGATACATACTGATACGGCGTAACGCGTTAGCCGCGCTTGTCACTGTCCGGGTCGCGGATGTTTCCAGCGCGGCAACGCATCGCCAAAATTCGCAAAATGCGATACCTGTTCGCGCGCCTGCTCAGCGCTGCCGCGACCCCATGCGCGCTGCTTGGCGGCGATCGGCGGCCATGTAAATCTCTACATCGCCAAAGAGCACCGGGACTTCGGTCTGCATTACCCGCAGCACCGCAACGGCCAAGCGGCGGATTTCCAGCGCTTCGTCCTCTCCTACGTGCTGCGCCACCATCGTCCGCCACGCTCGTGCGCTACCCGTCATCAGGATTCGGGTCTCAGTACTCTGCGGCAGCACGCCATGCGCTGCGTCGCGCGCCATCCGGCGCCGATGCACCTTGTCGTCCACCCACGCGTAGCGCGTCATCAACGCGCTGACGAGCGCGACGTAGCTCTCGATCGCGGCTTCAATCTGTGCGGTCCATGCCCGCTCGAGCGCCCCGTCGCCAATCATCGCGGGAGGCAAGACAAATCGTGATGCTCCATCGTCCAGAGCGCGCTGCGACAACTGCACCGTCGCAAACGCAGCGCTATGGCGCAGCAGTTCGTGAGCAAGCGATTGACTGACGCCCTCGAACAGCAACGCATAGTGCGCGTGATCGAACACACCTGCCTGGCCCTGTGCGATCACATTCTCGAGGTACTCGTGCGACGTGCGACCAGCTGGATTTGCTTGACTCATGTGGCGCAGACGGCCCGCAAACTCGGCTACCCGTTCACCGTCAGTAGCCACTCCAACCCATTGCACAGGTAGATGCGACGGTTCGACGAAGTGCGGACGCGCAATCACGGTTACGGTCGGTTCTCGTACAATGGCAACGGTCGCGAGCGGCATGTCGATTCAGTGAAGGACAACGGATGAGCATCGCAACGCCAGAGGCAAAAAATAGATCGACGCGCAGGGCAACTCTTAGCCCTCGAGCGCGTCCAACCGAAACCGGTGCCACGCACGATCACGTTCAATAGCATCGAGCGCCGCACGTGCCCGCGCGTCGAGTGGTGGCGCTGTCGGATCTTGCCGAATAATGCCGATCGCCTCGTCGTCCTGCTGGCTCACCTTGCACCCCACGTTGAACACACCCGCTGGGTCGCCGGCCGCTTTGATATTGGCGAATGCTGCACGCGCTTCCACTGGCCACACATGGTGAAGCAGTGGAGCGCGCAGCCGACCATCGCCATGCTCGCCGGCTAACGTTCCGCCGAGGCGTGCCGTGAGCGCGCAGACGTCAGCAAGCGCGCCATGGACCCGCGCGCGCCAGTCACTGCGTGTTACGTCGACGAGCGGATTGACGTGCGCGTGGGCATCACCAGCATGGCCAAAGATCACCCCAGGCATGTCGAAGCGCCCGAGCGTTGCACGGACACCGCGCACATACTCCGCAAAACGGTCCGGCGGTACGCAGCCATCCTCGATGAACTGCATGGACCGTAAGCGGGGCGCCAGTCGTGAGAGAATGGGGCTTGCGGCGTGGCGCAGTGCCCACAACCGATGCTCTGCGGCCTCGTCCATCGCGGTGAATACGTTCGTTGCACTGTGCCGACGACAGAGCGCGGCCAGTCGTTCCGCGTTGTGCGCGGCCTCGGCAGCGTCGACACCCTCAACTTCGCTCAGCAACACGGCGTCGGCTCCGAGTGGTACGCCGGTTGGACCATCGCTCGCCGCGACATCGAGAAAGGTCCGATCGAGCAACTCACAGGCGGACGCGCCCATACTGCTGGTGTCGACGGCGCAGGCAATCGCGTGGTCCAGCGATGCATACGTCGACATCACAGTCGCGGTCGCGCCGGCGATCGTGGTCAATGCCAGCTCGACCTCGAGAAACACCGCGAGCGTGCCTTCACTGCCAATGAGCAAATCGATGAGGTGACCCGCGGGCCATAGCGCGGCGGCGATCGCATAGCCTGACGATTCTTTGCGCACTCCCGCATGCGTCATCGACGCAATCGTTGTGTGCGTGCGCAACGCGTCGAGCGTGCTGGTGAGTCGAGCGATTGCCGGCACGTGCAAGGGCAACGGCGCGTCGCGACGCATCCATACATCCGCGCCGTTGTCCAGCACGCACCGAAGTCCGTTTACCCACGCACGCGTGGCGCCGTATCGCAGTGTGCGTGCGCCCGCGGCGTTGGTGGCCGCCATGCCGCCAATCGTGCAAAACGCGCCGCTCGACGGATCGACCGGGAATCGCAAGCCCACGGCCCTCGCCGCGGCATCGACGTCACCCCGCAGTGCACCGACGCCGACCCGAATGCGACGACTCGCCAGGTCGACTGGCCCGATGTGCGAGAAGCGGCTCACATCGACAATCACACCGGGACCAACGGCGCCCGCTGCCATCCCGCTTCCCGAGCCGCGGGGAATCAACGAGTGTCCCGCGTCGCGCGCCCACCGCACGAGGACCGCGACATCGTTGCCATCGAGCGGGACGGTCACCGCGACCGGTACACACCGTGCGATCCCCGCGCCCTCCGCGTACATCGCGCGCGCCGGAAGATCCGTACGAAAGACTCCCCCGAAGCCTGAGGGAACACTGACGTGCGCGTCGTGCGCGGAGGGCAAACGGTTGGCCACGCTGCAGTCTCGCCGTTGCCGCATCCCGCGACAAGTCGAACGGTAACGATTGTTGCGCGCGGTGACCCCTCGTGACGTTCGGCTGGTCTTTCTCGTATGTTTGACGAGATGCCACTCGATCCCAGTATCATTGCCGCTGTCGAACGCCGTGACGCAGGTCGGTTCTGTCAATCGATTCTGCCCGCCGTGTCCCGCACGTTTGCGCTGGGCATCCGCGTCTTGCCGGGTGCGCTCGGACAGGCCGTCCTCGACGCCTACCTGCTCTGTCGCATCGCCGACACCGTGGAAGATGCGCCTGGCGTGGACCCACACGTCAAAGCCGCGATCTTCGACGACTTTCTGGCAGCATTTGACGATCGGCTCGCGCTCGATCGCTTTCTCGCGAGCGTGGCAACATTGCAAGGCGAACTCGCGCATCTCACGCTCACGAAGCACTGTGATCTCGTGTTCGCGCACTTTGCGACACTCCCCGCCGCCACGCGCACCCTGGTCAGGAAATGGGTGAGTGAAATGGCACTCGGCATGCGGAAGTTCGTCCTGCTCTATCCGGACGGAATTCGCATTCAGACCATCGAGGAATACAAGGAGTACTGCTACTATGTGGCCGGAACGGTGGGCTACATGCTCACCGATCTGTGGCATGAGCACTCGGCGAGTATCGGGTCACGGCGCTACGCCATCCTCCGTGAACGGTGTCGCGCTTTTGCCGAAGCGTTGCAAACCGTGAACATCCTGAAAGACGTTGCAGTGGATGCGGAAACGGAGAATTCCATTTACGTCCCGGAAGAGTTGCTGCGCGCGCACGGGAGCACGCAGAGCCGCATTCTGGCGCCGGAACTACTGGCGAAAAATCGTGAAGCGCTGACGCAGCTCATTCAGCTCGCGTGGCACGATCTGGAAGAAGCGCGCAACTACCTGCTGCTCATTCCGCGGCGCGCCATCTC
>JANMKU010000203.1:0-4927 GCA_031372205.1 Gemmatimonadaceae bacterium
GATCGCGCGGCCACCGCCCACCTGCAGGTTCAGCGTGTAGACGCGCGTGGGCAGCAACGCGTCGTTCGAACCGACGGGCTGGAACACGGTGCTGCTCGATCATCTGTCCTGTCAGGTGGCGGACTACTCGAAAGAAGCGGCGTACTACGCGACGCTGATGAACTGGAAAGTTCGGAGCGATGACGGCAAACAGGCCGTGCTCGATATCGGCGACATCGGCAGCGTGCTCATTGTTGGCGGCTACGAACCGCCACCAGCACCGCCACGCCCGACGCCGCCGCCGATCGCTGCGGGCGACAGCGCGGGTCGCGGTGGTCGTGGAGGACGTGGTGGTGGAGCGCCGCGCGCGCCGGCCCAGGCCGTATGGGATTCGTTCTCATGGCAGATCTCTCCCTGGAACGCGAAGAATGTCGAGGCGGAACTGCGCAAGCGTGGCCTTAATCCCGTGGCCGACAACGATGGAAAGGGTTTCGAAAGCTTTCACGTAAAAGATCCCGACGGTTTTGACGTGCAGCTCAGCAACGGGGGATTCGTCAAGGCGCGTAAGGCATCCGCTGCCAAGGCGGCGCTCCCAGCCCCGGCACCGTTTGAGAACACGAACTGGAAGACGGTGTGGCTGGACCACATCTCGTTCGGCGTGTCCAACTACAAAGAGACGTACGCGTGGTACGAGGCACTGCTCGGCTGGCGGCCCACAGGCGACGAAGGCAGTCAGAACGAAACATGGATTTGCGACGATTGCGGTAACGTGATTATTCGAGGCGGCAATCCGCTCAATCCCACCTTCGATAAGACCGCGCCGCGTCGCGCATCGATGGGACACATCTCATTCGGCATCTCCCCGTTTGATGCCGACGGGACTAAGGCGGAGCTCGATAAGCGCGGACTGAACGGCCGAGCGGATACAGGCGGCAGCAAGGACATCCATGACCCCGCAGCGTTGTACAAGAGCTATCACACGACGTCGCCGCAGGGCTTCGACCTGCAGATCAGCAACGCGACCAAGGCCAATCGTACGGTACGGTAAACGCTAGACGATTCCCCGCTTGATCGCGGCCAGCATCGCATCACCGAACGTGTCGATCTCGTTGAGGGTCGTATACACGTTCGGTGTGATGCGGAGTCCACTGAACTCCGGATGATTGATCGCCACATTCACGATCTTGTATTTGTCGAGCAACCACGCCGAGAGTTTCGCCGGCTCCAGGCCGTCCACACTCACGAGACAGATCGCACCAGATTTGTCGGGACCCAACTGCGTGAGAATCTTCACGCGGTCATTTTCGGCAAGTAGGCGTTTCGCCCAGCGGTCGCGCAGAAACCGCAGCCGCGCGATCTTGCGGTCGATGCCCATGCCCTGCGAAAACGCCAGCGCTGCGGACACCGCATTGAAGTTGGCCTGCGGGTGCGTACCGAACTCCTCGTATTTGCGGATGTCCCCTTTCTGACTCGCGGCCGCCGCCATCATCGGCCACAATTTCGGAATCTTCTCCCGCCGCACGTACAGAAATCCCGCGCCGATCGGTGCGTGCAACCATTTGTGCAACGACGTGCCATAGTAGTCGACGTCCAGCTCGTCACGCTTCATTGGCCAGTGCCCGAACGCATGCGCGCCGTCAACAAACAGCTCGATACCATGTTGCTTCGACAGCTGTGAAAGCGCGCGCACCGGCATGATCTGCCCGGTGAGATTGGTGATGTGGGGCACTTCGATCACGCGCGTGCGCGGAGTGATCGCGGCGCGGAACTGCTCGACGACATACTCGTCGCTCGGCGGCGGCACCTTGAAGGCGATCTGCTTGAGTACAATGCCTTCACGTTCGGCACGCTGCATCCAGGTGGTGATCATGCGGCCATAGTTCTGGTTCGTCACAATCACTTCGTCGCCGCGTTTGAGATCGATCCCATAGATCATGATCTCGTTGGCTTCGCTGGCATTGCGCACGATCGCCATCTCTTCCGTGTCGCAGCCAAACTCCTTGGCCAATTCGCGTCGCGTCATCTCCATACGCGGCTGCAGAATCTTCCACATGTGCTCGACCGGCAGTTCGTTGGTGAACTTGAGGTCGCGGATCATCTGCTCCAACACATGACTCGGCGTGGGCGAGATTCCGCCGTTGTTGAGATTGATCATCGTCCGATCCGAGTCGAACGCCCGCTGAATCTCCGACCAGTAGAGTTCGTCCGACGCGACATCGAGCGGCACGCGACTCCCGGCAATGGCGTTCGCTTTGAACAGCTGGGCGAAGGCCTCTTCGCGAAACATCGGCAGCGCGGCGCCAGTGAAGGCGAGCCCACGGACAAACGTGCGACGACTGGTCATGGCGGTCCTCGAGAGAGGGCGGGACGGGAGCGGCGTACGCCGTGCGCAGGCCGAATCGCATCTCGGAGCGCGCCTCCAATATGTCACGTCCGGCCAGAAGCGCCAGCGAGACGAGAGGTCAGCATGTTGTTTTCGGCGCGGGACTCGCGCTGGCCGCCGCATGGATCGCGGCCCGAATGGGCAGACCGTCCACATGCACCGTCACGCCCCGGCGGTAGCGCCGCCACATCCAGCCCTGCCGGGACTCTGCAACCCACGCCAAGGGCGTAGCTGCCTGGGCCTTTGATGTTGAAGAGCGACAGCACCATCGTGTCGAGCACCATCGTGTACTGATTGGCACTGCGCACTCGAAAGCCGGTGATCGAGTACAGACCCGCTACCGGATTCTGCACAGTCGAAGCCAACGTCGCCTGCCACTGCGGCAATACCAATCCCTGCAAGGCCGCAAGGGACAACGCTTGAGCCAACCGGGGGCCCCCAGAGCGGACGTGCAATCGCCATGAACGCGAAGGCGGTCAGCAGCAGCACAAGTGACTTCGGTTCAGGAACAACCTGCAGGTTGACGTTGCCGACGATCCCCATGCCGTTCAGTTCCACAGCGTTGAAGCTCGTCGTGAAGCCGTGCGAGAGGCCTATCAAATCGACCGGTGCGGACATGAAGAAATCGGCGAGGATCGCCTGTTGGTCGATCACATCACGCGTGAAGTCGTCGAGCCAGCCAGAGCTTCCCGCAAAGGCAAGATCGATGTGACCGAGAACACCGAACATTGAGAGTGTGCCTGCAGGGGCACTACCAAAGATCGATAGCACCGGCACATCGGCGCTCAGGTAATTCGTGATCCCGTTGGTGACGCGCACCTTGCCACCGACGAAGGCGAATCGATCGCCGACGCTCATCAGCGGGTCGAACAGCAAACCGTCGATTTGTAGTGTCGCGTCGCGGAGTGGGTCCAACAAATACGCGACATCGGGAAGGTTGCTGCCGGCATCACCGAGGAAGTTGATCCGGCCCATGGTCAGCAGGAGCGCACCTGTCGTTGCATCGTACGAGACCGACGGGTTGTTCTTCGACGACGCCTCTTTGCCCGCGGGAAGCGAGGCCGTCCGGCCAAGTTCCCGGGCAGAACAACGGGGGCCGCCGCACGCGTCTACCGCACCAGACGCGTCCACCTGCACGATCTTGAAACGCCTCGCGTCATTCGGCGGGAGATCATCGTTGAGCGCCTTGTCATAGGCTTTGCGCGCTGCCTCGTCGGCGTCTTTGTCGCCGTATTTCGGAATCACGACGGTTTTGTTCAGAAAGAGTGCGTTGCTATATGTCTTGAAGCCTTTGGAGTCCCCCTTCGGAGCGTTGGGCACTTCGATCACTTCTTGACCGGCGTCCTTGAGCTTTTTGATGTTCGCATCGATGATGGCCTTTTGCGGATCGTCTTTTGGAACAGTCGCCACAATCACTTTGTTGCCAGGCAGCGTGCGTACCCCGAGATCAACGTGGCTGTTGCTCAAGTCATACCCATCGGCTTTTGGGTCCAGCGGTGTGAGATCAATCACCTTGTCAATGCCGAAGGCGTCCTTGAGGGTGCTATTGACAGCATCTCTGGTTGCGTTGTCTTTGCCGCCGTTGTTCAAGTAGAGATTGGTGGTGGTGATGAGCGTCTTGCCTCCATCAGTCGTCATCAAGTCCCCGCCATCGAGGAAGAGAGGGCTTGATGCTGGCGTGCTGCCGGGCGGGTTCGTGACCGTCGGTCCTGGGCTGTAGCTTTGGCCAGTAGCCTTGGCGACGTCGCCCCCGATTCCATCAGATGTTGCCTTGTCCGTATGAGCGGTGGACGTCAGACCAGACGCCTTCTTGCCGTACGTTGTTATCGGTGCCTCGTCCCGCGCCCACTCTGTCGTGTGTGGCGAGTCGGTAAATGCTACGTCCGAATCCTTCGTGATCACGCCCCTCTTCTTGAGGTCGTCCAGAAGAGATTTCTGCGCCGCCGCGTTGCCATCGACGATGACGACTTTCAGACCAGCCTTTACCGCTTCGGCAACCGCCTTCTCCGCCAGCGGGTTGAGCTTTCCGTTCGGCTGGGTATGTACGGTGATTCGATCGATAGGCTCCCATTCGTCATGGAGGCTTTGCGCTTGTGTCGGCATTGGCGCGCACAACAGCAATACCAAGCTCCACACGACAGTGTACGCCAAGAAGACTCTGGATGAACGTTGAATCAACATCGCGCCTCCGTTGCGTTGAGTCAGCCCCACTTGTCAACCTGTGAAGCGCCCCGAACATGCCGAAGACCCGTCTCCTTCGAGTGCCGGTTCGGCAAAGCCGACGTGCTGGTTTGACACTGTGCTTCAAGTCCACTGCTAGCAAGCAGCCTGATGTTTCGGAGCGCGGTGCACGCGCGAGACGCACACCGGCGCGTCGCTGCGACTCGCCGCGCCGAGACCCTACGCCGTGACGCGCACGTTGCGCATCATCCCGGTGTCCCCATGTGCAAGGACGTGACCGTGATACAGATCTAGAACGTGGTCAGCCCGTCGTTTTCGGCGCACGCATCGCACTAGCTGCCGCATGGATTGCGGCACGAATGCGTGGATAGCTGCCGCAGCGAC
>JANMKU010000239.1:0-19418 GCA_031372205.1 Gemmatimonadaceae bacterium
CGCGCCAGAATCGATGGGCGATTGCGTAGATTGTTCGGGATAGGGCCGGCATCCCTTTGAGTGCCACCAACGCCCGCCCCGTTGCCAGCCATCGCGGAGTCCGATCACCGTCGGGGGGCGCCAAGAGCGAGCGGCGGCGTACCGCGTTTCGCCGGCGCGTCGAACGACCCGGTTGTCACGCGGCTCGCTGACAAAGCGTTGATGCTGACCAACGCGGTTGATTTCGGAAGCGGCGGCTTGCGCCGCCGCATTTTGTTGATCGCGTTGGCAGCATAACGCAATCGGTTAGAATGCACTTCGTGAGGTATTATTTCGTGAACCTAACCGTTGACGCCGTGCGACACGCGAGGACGTTGATCTACATCGGACTGTTGGCGGTCGTCGCGACGCGTGCACGCGCGCAAACGCGCCCGCCTGTGATTGACATGCACATGCACGCTCGAGAGGCGGCGCACTATGGCGCGACGGGATTACCGTTGTGTGCACCGGTAAGGCGAATGCCGCGCTGGGATCCACACGACGCGTTTGGTGCCGACACGACGGCGCCCGCCCTCTGCACAGCCCCGTTGATCTCGCCAGCGACCGACTCGGCGCTGCTACGCGCAACGCTCGCGAGTATGAAGCGCCACAACGTGATCGGAGTGTTGGGCGGCACACCGGAGCTTGTCGCCGCGTGGCGACGGGCCGCGCCTGGTCGCTTCATCGCGGGGCTTGACCTTCGCTTTGATGCGACGAACGGTGCCGCACGTGCTGCGACGCCTGCGGGCGCACCGCAAAGACTCCTCCCAATTGATACGGTGCGCGCACTTTATCGCGCTGGCGCATTCACCGTGCTGGCCGAAGTGATGAATCAATACGCGGGCCTGGCGCCCGGTGATCCAAGACTTGAACCGTATTGGGCACTAGCCGAGGCGCTCGACATTCCCGTCGGCATACACGTGGGTGGAGGTGGTCCGGGCGAGCCATATACTGGCTCTCCTGCTTTCCGCGCGCGGCTTCAGAGTGCGCTCACGCTGGAAGACGTGCTCGTGGGGCATCCAAGACTTCGTCTCTACGTCATGCACGCGGGCTATCCAATGCGTGAGGATCTGCAGGCGCTACTCTTCACACATCCGCAGGTGTATGTCGAACTCAGTATGGCCGTGAATGTGGAGGCGCGGCCCGCGTTCTATCGATTCTTGCGCGATCTGATCGACGCCGGCTACGCGGACCGGATCATGTTTGGTTCGGATCAGATGGTGTGGCCGGGACTGATTGATGCCGGCGTGCGATCGATCGAGGCTGCGCCATTTCTCACCTCACGACAGAAACGCGACATCTTGTACAACAATGCAGCGCGCTTCCTGCGGCTCTCGGTGGCTGAAATCGCGCGACATCATGGGCGGTAGCGCACCCCGTGCGGGCTAACCACGCGTTGCAACTGCCAAGCGCAATCGGAATGCTCGCTGCGCTCGCGTTGATATGATTCGCTTGCAGTTGAACGCAGGCGTTTGTGCCGACAAAGGTGAGGACGCCGTGATAGGCATTGGGATATGACTCGCGATCGGGGAGCCCGATTGTTGGCCGGCCTTGCCGCTCTTGGTTTCCTGGGCACGGCAGCGCTTCACAGCACGGGATACGACTCCATCGTGCACGCGGCGAAGAACGTGCCGGGGTTCTTGGGTCAGGTCATGCCGGCACTTTGGCTGGCCTTCTCTCTTGATCTTACGGTTCTCGGGCTCATCGTAGGGATCTTGGCACATCGCCCCGCGGATGTGGGGCGCCCAATTCCTGTGATCGCGGCGCTGTGCCCCCTTGCGGCAGCGGGGCTTCAGCTCGAGGTTCATTGGCCTTATCCCTCCGACAGGTCTGCTCATCGCCTTGGGGGTTCTTACGTGGGCCAGCGCGGCGATGTGGTCGCCGCGTTCCGGAGTGACGAGAACCGGAGCGGGACAAAAGGTGTTGGAGTGATTCTCGGGATGGCCGATAAAGTTCATCGGTCACCCGCTGAGTCAGTCGAGACGACGACCTAACGCGCGATGCTCATCGTCCCTAAGCGACTTGCCGCCACGTGCCACGGAGTGCCGGAGCGCTCCGCCTGGCTTGAACGGCTGCCACATGTCGTCTGCGAGCTCCAGGACCGGTGGACGCTGTCACTGGGCGCCACCTTCGACTGCAGCGAAGGGAGCTGTGCATGGGTCGCGCCCGCCGTGCGCGAAGACGGTACCCGGGCTGTGCTGAAACTCGGCATGCCCCACATGGAAGCGGCACACGAGGTTCACGCGCTGCGCTTCTGGGATGGTGACCCGACGGTGCGGCTGCTCGAATCCGACGCCGAGGTCAACGCCATGCTCATGGAGCAGTGCGAACCTGGCACGGCGCTCCGCGAGCGGCCAGAGCTGGAGCAGGATGTCGTTATCTCCGGGCTGCTCCGTCGGCTCTGGCGCAGACCGGCGGCACCGCACCCCTTTCGTCCGCTCTCTGCGATGATCGCGCACTGGGCAGATGACACGATGGCGGCCGCCCGCAGCTGGCCCGATCCAGGGCTGGTTCAAGCAGGCCTCCGGCTGTTGGAAGAGCTGTCTCGTCCGTCATCCGACGACGTGTTGCTCGCTACCGATCTGCACGCGGGCAATGTCCTGCAGGCGCAGCGCGGGCCGTGGCTGGTGATCGATCCCAAGCCGTTCGTCGGGGATCGTGCCTATGACGCGACACAACATCTTCTCAATTGCAGCGAGCGGATGCTCACCGCTCCGGACGCAACGATCCGCCGCTTGGCTGACCTTCTCGGGGTCGATGACGAACGCGTCCGGCTGTGGCTGTTTGCACGCGCAGCGGCGGAGCCCCGCGACACCTGGAACGACGACGCAATCACCTTGGCGAGGGCGCTGGAGTGAGAGCGCAGCGGCAAGTTGGCGGCCCAACAACCGGTTGTACCGGAGCGTTGGGCATGTCGCTGGGGAAAAGCGCACTTCGTGAAGTTGCTCTTGGTGCGCGGTGCCGATCCCGTCGAAGCTGGCGCCCCTGCGTGGGCCACACCTGAGGCGTGGGCTCGGAAGATGAATCACCGAGACGTGCTGAAACTCCTTTCCACTTCATCGCGCAGCGCGGAGATGGCCTTGTGACAGTCTCTGAGTGCTGGGCAACTCACCGAGGTAAGCGCATGCAACATCGATCGCGGTCCACGATAGGATTCTCGCTCCTCGTCTCTGCCTCGATTTTGATGGCGGCGACGACGAAACGAACGGCCGACGTCTCACTTGCCTCCCTCGATCTTGCCAAGATGCGCGTGCAGGCCGTCGGTGGTGGGCGAGGCGGCGCTCCTCCGCAGAACGTCGCACAAGCGAACAAGGCCATCGATGGCCGCGCCATTCACATTGGCGGAAAGGAATTCGCGCAGGGAGTTGGGACGCGCGCGACGAGCGTGCTCTTCGTCAGTCTCGCAGGCGGTGCCGACCGGTTCACGGCGATGGCCGGTGCAGACGACAATGCACCGCTGCCACCCGCTGCCGGTGCAACTGCACCAGCGACGCCGCCACCTGCCACCTCAATTGTCTTTCGCGTGCTCGGCGATGGGCGCATACTGCATGTCACGAAATCACTCGTCGCAGGCGATGCGCCCGAGCCGGTCAACGTTGACGTGCACGGCATCAAGACGCTCGTCTTGCAAGTCAAGCCTGTAGAGGGCAATCGCGCTGTCGCCGCGAATTGGGCCGATGCGAAGTTTGCGGTGAGTGGACAGGCCCCCACCGCCATCGACATCCCGGTCGAGCCACGGGAAATCCTCACCCCGGTTCCCGGCCCGGCGCCGCGCATCAACGGACCGTCGCTGACGGGTGTCACGCCAGGCCACGACGTCCTGTACAAAATCCCGGTGACCGGAACGCGCCCCATGACGTATGGCGCTTCAAAGCTGCCGGCGGGTCTTACACTCGACGCCGCGAACGGAATCATCCGCGGCACAATCGCCAGGCGTGGCCGATATCCCGTCACATTCACGGCCAAGAACAGCGCCGGCTCTGCATCGAAGCCGTTCACCTTCGTTGCCGAAGGTCAGCTGTCGCTCACACCAGCCATGGGATGGAATAGCTGGAACGCATACGGTCGCGCAGTCAGCGACTCCCTCGCGCGCGCTGCCGCCGATGCGATGGTATCGAAAGGGCTCATCGATCACGGCTGGGCGTACGTCAACCTCGACGACGGATGGGAGCGAAGTGCACGCGAGGCTGATCCGCTCTACGAAGGCCCGGTGCGCGCGCCCGACGGCACGATGCTCACCAACAAGAAGTTCCCCGACATGAAAGGCCTCGGCGACTACATCCACGCGAAGGGGCTCAAGTACGGGATCTACTCTGGCCCAGGCCCGACAACGTGCCAACGACTCGAGGCCAGCTGGCAGCACGAGCTGCAGGACTTTCAAACATTCGCGTCGTGGGGTGTGGACTATCTGAAATACGACTGGTGCGGCTACTCGAGTGTGCTCGCACCGGGCGAAACCAACACACAGTTGGCGGTGCTCAAGCGCCCCTATCAGGTTGCCCGCACTGCGCTGAATCAAGTGAAGCGTGACATCATCTATTCGCTCTGCCAGTACGGCTGGGGCAACGTGTGGCAATGGGGCGCCGAGCAAGGTATTGAAGGCAATTCGTGGCGCACCACGGGCGACATTACTGATACGTGGGAAAGCATGAATGGCATCGGCTTCCGGCAAGTTGGCAACTCGAAGTATGCGTCACCGGGTCATTGGAATGATCCGGACATGCTCGTCATCGGCAAGGTGGGTTGGGGGCCGCGCCTGCGTGACTCGAGACTCACGGCCAACGAACAGTACATCCACATCACCTTGTGGACGCTGCTCGCATCACCGCTGCTGCTTGGCAACGATCTCACGCAGATGGATGCCTTCGAACTCAACCTCGTGACCAACGACGAAGTGCTCGCCGTGCATCAGGATCCACTCGGCAAGGCCGCCGATCGTGTCGCGCGTGACGGCGAACTTGAAGTGTGGTCTCGGCCGCTGTCTGATGGATCGCTCGCCGTTGGCCTGTTCAATCGCGATGAGATGGATATGCCCGTCACTGTCACTTGGGCGCAGCTTGACATCAATGGTAAACACACCGTGCGTGATCTCTGGCGACAGAAGGACATCGGCTCGTTCGATGGTGAGTTTTCACGCGTGGTGCCGCGGCACGGTACGCTGTTCGTGAAGGTGCGTCGATGAAACGCAGTTTCGTTGTGGCCTTGTCGCTGCTGCCCGCGGCCCTCGCAGCCCAGCAAACGGGATACATCACCGTGTCGGATGGTGCTCGCCTGTTTTACAAAACGTCTGGCAAACCGGGGCGCGGCGTCGACACAATCATTGCCATACATGGCGGCCCTGGACTCGATCTGGGCACCATTTACAACGACATGGCGGTGATGTTTGGCAATCGGCACGTGGTGATTTACTACGATCAGCGCGGAGGTGGGCGCTCGGACCTGCCGGCTGACAGCACACGCTTGTACGCGGCGCGACAGATTCAGGATCTCGATGACGTGCGGCAGCACTTTAGGCTTGAGCGTGTGACGCTCGTCGCGCATTCGTACGGGCCGCTGCTCGCCGGCAGCTACGCCATTGCGCATCCGGCCAATGTGAAGAAGATGATCTTCTTCGGCCCGGTACCACCGCGGAAAGGTGAGTACAGCCAACGGTACGGTCGCAACTTCAATGCACGCCTCGACAGCACGAGCCGTCGCGCGATGAGCGCGGCGAACCGTCAGCAGCTCGATTCGACAAACACCGATTCGATCGCGCGCGCCGGCTGTCGCGAGTATTGGCGCCTTGGTATGCGCCCTCGGCTCGGTGAGCCGGATCGCACATGGCCGTTGATGAAGGCCGACTTCTGCGAGACCGACTTGCGCGGCATTCGTTATGGCAGTCGCTTCGGTACGCGCACGATCACCAACTCATTCGGCGATTGGGATTTGCGTCCGGCGCTGGCGTCGCTGCGCGTGCCGCTGCTCGTCATGCACGGTGAGGAGGAGACGATTCCAATGGACCTCATTGAAGAGTGGATCACGGCCATGCCCAAGGGCATGGCGACGCTCATCAAGGTTCCGCGCGCGGCGCACTTCGTCTATCTCGAGCGGCCAGACATCGTCTGGCCCGCCGTTGAGAAGTTTCTCGCCAAACGGTAGCGAACGCTGCAATCACGCACACCGCGAGCAGCGATCGCCATGTGCTTGGGTTAGCCCGTCGGCTTTGCAACCGGCTTGTAGAACACGGGCTTGAGTGGAAGCTTCGCGATCTCCACCACCGCACCGTCCTTCATCACCAACGTGAGCTTTCGCACGTTGTGGATGTCGGCCAGCGGATCGGCGCCGAGCAGCAGAAGGTCAGCGAGCTTCCCCGGCTCTATCGTGCCGAGTTTGTCATGCATGCGCATCGCGAAGGCACCGTTCTTCGTGGCGGCAACGATGGCCTGCCCCGGCGTCATGCCGAGTTCGACCAGCCCTTCGAGCGCCATCACGGACCCGATACCGGGCTGCTGATGCTCCGAGCGCGGTGCACGCATGAACTCGGGCGCGCTGGCCCGATAGTTGTCGGTCGCAACGGTCACAATGCACCCCGCCTTGATGAGCGTCTCGGCGTTTTTGCGGCGGTAGATCATGCGAGCGTTTGACGAATCACGGCCAAGTTCGGCGATGGTCTTCTGTCGCGTCGGTCGCATGCGAAGCAACTCCACGACGGCACTGTCCATCCACGTCTTTATGGTGTCCCCCGTGGTAGCAACCTTCGTGCTATCCACGCGGCGCAAACTGTCAGCGCGCGTGAGCGAATCGGCCCGCGACTTCAG
The DNA here is from genome assembly GCA_031372205.1 of Gemmatimonadaceae bacterium. Taxonomy (GTDB): domain Bacteria; phylum Gemmatimonadota; class Gemmatimonadetes; order Gemmatimonadales; family Gemmatimonadaceae; genus Gemmatimonas. The sequence continues at coordinate 6,816 of JANMKU010000239.1, forward strand.
TCGCTTCTGGAAGTCGGTCCATGTCTTGCCCGTGATCGTGTTCTCGAGCATCGCGCAGATCACACCTTTCTGCACCAGCTGCGTCACAACGTCGGGCGGAATGATCGCGTCAGTCGCCTCCGGATGCTGTACAAGGTCCACGCCCGCCTCGATAGCGAGACGCAATCCTTCCGGCGACGTCGCATGTGTTTCAGCCACCTTGCCGCGCTTGTGTACTTCTTCCACCAGCGCCTTCTGTGCCGCCTCGGAGAAGCCGAGCATCGCCGGGAAGAAGGCATGACTCGTCCCGCCGTACTTCACGAAATCCACACCCTGGTCCAGGTAGCGGTTGATCGCGATACGCAGCTCACTCGGCGTCATGTTCATAAGCGCCTCGCCGCCGCCGGCAGCCACGGCGTCGTTCATCTGCTCCTGAAAGAGTGACAGAGAATCCTGTCGCGTGCCGGTGAACGTGTAAGACCAAGGCCCGCCCCAACCGACGATATTGCCGGCGAACATAAGCCGCGCCCCTGGCACATCCCCGCGCGTGATCTTCTCGCGGGCCTCCTTGAGCGGCTTGAGCATGCCGTAACTATCGCGTACGGAGGTGAACCCGTACTTGAGCTGGAGCTGCGCACCTTCCACGGCGATGTCGGTGAACCGGTCCTCGTAACGTGCCATGCTCTCGAGCCCCCCGTACAGCGACATGTGCACGTTGGTGTCGATGAAACCCGGAACAAGCCAACGGCCGGTGGCGTCGATCACCCGCGCACCCGCAGGAATTGCAACTTTGCCGCGCGGGCCGACGGCTGTGATGCGATTGCCGCTGATCACGACGATCGCATCAGGGAGCGCCGCACCGCCGTTTCCGTCAATCAGCGTCGCACCGACGATCGCGATCGTGGCCGTTGGTTGCGTTCGCTGCGCACGTGCCTGTGCCGATATCAGCATGGTGCAGGCAAGCGCGACGACGGCCGTGCCGATGGCTTGACGGCGTCTGTGTTTCATCTGCAGTGGCTCCTGAGAGACGTTGCCACGAAGCTACAGCGGTGACATGACGCGTCAATCGCGCGTCCCTTGCCGCGCAGCCTGACGATCCGCATCACGGTCAGAACGTCACCGCGATCGGTCGGCCGACGTAGCGCACGGACTTGGTCGTGCCTTCGGGCAAGAGCATCACGGTGAACTCACGCGCCGTTGCGCTCGAGGCTTGAGTCGGCGCGATGGTGAGACGACGCGCGCGGTCGCTCCACGTGAGGCGCGTCGACGTGAATTTCCCCTGCAAGTACTCCTGGCTGATGCCGTCGTCCTCGTGGAGCGTGAACTGTCCGTCCGCGCCGCGATACACACGCAGCGTTGTTGGCTCAGTGACCGGCTCGTTGACGTATTGTCGCACCGGGTCGACCGGAATGATCGCGCCCGCCCGCACGTAGATCGGCATAGTCGCCAGGTCGACCGCTCGCGCAATCGTGCGCGCACCCGAGGAGCGTTCCGCGGTCCACCAGTCATACCAGTCGCCCGCGGGCAGGTACACGGTGCGCGAGGTCGCGCCCTTCTCGAACACCGGCGCGATGAGCAAGTCGCGCCCCCACAAGTACTGTGACCCCATCGCACGTACCAACGGATCACGGGGATAGTGCAGCCACATCGCGCGCATGAGTGGCATCCCCGCATCGCGCGCCTCACGCGCCAGCGTGTACGTATACGGCATCAACGCGTAGCGCAGTTCGGCGTAGCGCTTGGCCACCGGCTCGATGGTCGCATTGTTCAACTCCGACGCCAGCGGAACTCGGCGATCGTCATCGGCCGTAACGGTGTTTCCATTACTGGTCTCACGCGGCCCTAGCTCCTTGAGTCCCCATCCCCACGGCAGTCGCGTCCACCACGCACGGCCGTGCGAGCGAAACGACGGCGTGAACGACGCAAACTGAAACCAGCGCGCATACAGCTCGCCCGTGAGTTCGTTGTTGGGATAGAAGCCGCCGATGTCCGAACCCCAGAACGGCGCGATACTCAACGAGTAGTTGATGCCCACGGCGACCTGACCTTCAAGCGTCTTCCACGACGACTCGGTGTCGCCCGACCACACCCATCCGCCCCACTGTGCGATTCCCGGAAAGCCATTCCGATGCAGGCTCCACGGTCGCACATTCGGTTGTGTTGATAACGATCCCTGATAGTACAGTTGGTGGCGCTTGATGCGTTCGAAGAGGTTGAACCAATCGCCCTCGTCGGGCCAGAACGCATCCACGCCGTTCTTCACGAGATCGACGTGTTGCGCCCAATAGCTCTGGATGTGCGAGCCATCGAGTGTCTCGCCCGCCTTTGCCGGAATGCTGCCATGCAGTGTTGGCAGTTTGTCCCGATCCCACGGTACCATATGCAGCACCACCTTCACGTTGCGCGCGTGCACGTCGGCGATGAACGCATTGCCTCCACGCGTGAACACATCGGGGTTAAACGCGAACGACGGCTGTTTCGTGTTCCATCCGCGCGGCGTGAAGCCAGTGCCGAGGTAGATCACGGCGTCGAGTGGAATACGCTTGGCGCGAAACGTGTCCACGACACCAAGCATTTGCACGTCAGTCTCGAGCGTGCGATGCGACTGCATATAGCCGAGTGCCCACTTTGGCGGCAGTGCCGCAGGTCCGGTGATGTCGGCGAAGTCTTTCATCAGCGCCGAAGGTTCCTTCGCGTCAAACACAAACACGTCGAACAGTCCTGGCACGACGGAGGCAACGGGCGGCAACCCCTTCCCCTGGGCTAACTGTTGGTTGCGCTCGGTCTGCGGCGCGGCGTCGGTGGGTGCTGGCTGCCACGGGATGAAGCGGCCGCGACGCGTATCGCGCAGGTCGACTTGCACCCACGGCGTCGGCACGAACAACCCCCATCCACTGGTACCCACAAGCATCGCGGCGGGATTGCGTGAACCGTACGCGTCCGATTGCCAGCGCGGTTCCATCGTGTCGAGCGCGCCACGGCGATCGAACTGGATGGGCTGCTCGCGCCACGGCTTGCCGCGCTCTGGTCGCGGTCCGCCCTCACCCATGCCAAGCACGGGAGAGTCGGACAACGAAAACGACAGTGTGCCATCGCGCTCAAACACGAGTTCTTGCACAACGTCGCCGTTGGCCCGCGACACCGTCACTGTCAACGGATCGGGACGCACGACAACACGCAGCGCGCCAACTTGCCGACTGAGCGGCGCTGACAACGCGCGCACACTGATCACCGGCGCCGCGTACCGTCGCTCGGCCAGCGCAGGCGTGAACGGCAGATCGTCCTTCAAGCCGAGTGGTGAGAGCGTGACACGTACGCTATGCGCTCCCGCGACCCGGACATCGAGCTGCGCTGGTCGACCCGCGGTCGTGATCGACTGCGCGTGCACAACCGCCGTGTGTAACGTCGGCATCAGCGCGAGCAGCACAGTGCAGGCCGACCGCACGACGCCATTCCGTTGCCAAGGTGCGCCGATGCAACGGACGACGCTCATCGGCGGGCCGCGACGCAACCCGGCATCTGGAACGCACCAATGCGCGACGAGTAGCTCGTCGCCCCCTGCTTGAGGTAGTCGCCTACATACCAAATCGTACAATCGTCGCTCGGATCGACGGCGGTCTGTGTGTAGTCCTCCCAGCGCAGCGTATTGGTCTGCGACGCCGCGCCCTCGACCAGCGTCGCCTCACGCAACGTCAGCGTGCCGAGACTGTCGCCCGCGAGACGTCCGGCGAAGCGTTGTCCGGCGAAGTGTGGGGTCCCGCCGAAGGAGTAGCCAATACCAATGTTGCCCTTTGCATCCATCGCCGGGCTGGCCATCCAGCGATAGAAGCCATCGGGGGCGTACGTGCCCTGCTGATACAAGCGCAACTCCCGCGCCGGTGTCGCGCCAACGCGGAATTCATACCAACGGACGCCGCCGCCGGCCGCCGCCGTGTTCACCGAGTGCACGGCAACAACAGACTCCTGATTGCCGATGCGCCGATACACCACGCGCGCCATCAGCTTGTCTCCCTGCGCGTCGAGTCGCCGATCGGTACCAGGTTGTGGCACGCAACTCGTGAGTTGACCACCGCACAAATAGTTGTACGGCGAAACGGCAATCTTTGTCGGCCCTTCGACTTTCGTGCGTGACGGGTCCTTCCAGTCCACGTGGAAGCTCCATGCATACACGCCGTCGTCAGCGAGGTCGTTCTTGAGTTGAGACCCACCAGCGGCGAGCATGATGTTCGGCGCGCCTGGCGGCGGTAACTGCGTTCCGTCGAGGTCTGCGTTGTTGAGGAAGTTCACGCCGTCGATGATGACGCACTGTTCCGTCGCATCGAGGCCCAGTAGCATCTTGGCGCGTTCCACCACGCAGGCGTGCTTCTGGATCACCTCATCGCCGGTACTCGTCGGCACATAGTAGCCATCGGGCCACACGGCAGGCCGCGGATAGTCCGGGAACAGTGGGCGAATGAACTCGTAGCGGTAGTAAGGGCCGAATGGATCGGGTCCGCTGCTCACGGCATAGCACATCGCGTAGCTGCCCTGCTCCGCCGGTCGGGGCGGTTGCGCCGCTGGTGTCGCTGGCGGCGTCGCTGGTGTGCCAGGTTGCGTGACCACCGGTGCCGTTGGTGGAACCGCTGGCCGCGCCTCTGGCGGCGTGGCAGGCATCGTTGGCTGATACAGCGCGGTTGCGGCGCCAGGTTGCCGCATCTGACCAGGTTGGCTTCGTCGTGCCGGCTCCCCGGAGCGGCCAACACCTGGCTCGTTCTGTCGCACGGGAACGCGCGAGAAGATGGGCATGACAATGAGCCAGCGATTGGCTAGCTGGTCGTAGCGCGCCACGGCATCGCCGGTATTGCGATTCTCGCACGGCCCGCCGAAGTCGCGAAACACAGTGCGTGTCTCGACGGGACCATAAAGCACCGTGCCCGTCGATGGATATCGTCGCCCCTTCTTGCTGAAGATCGCCATGCGCGAGTTCACCACTTGCACGACGTGATCGGGGCCCACGGCCAGCGAATTGTCGGACGGATTGCGCACGGTCGCCATGCCCTGGGGGCCACTAAAGCCGACGCCGAGTCCGTCGAAGCTCGTGACGAGCGTGGCAGCGGGTCTGGTACCCGGCGAGCGCTGCTCCACATCGTCGGCGCCGACAGACATGCGCGTCACCCGAGGCGCACCAGACGCAGTCCCTTCCTCAGAGTCGCGCTCGACCGCTTCGGGTGCGAGACTGAATGGCGGCACACCATCACTCTCGGCGCTCAGCGACGTGTATCCGTTTCGGCCCTCAGGTGCCAACGTCTGCAGCGGCTCCGAGAGGTCACGCGTCGCGGCGTGGTGCACCGTCACCTGCGTTGGTGCGCCGCGCCTCGCGTTGGCGTCGCGACTGCTGTCGTCACCCGGCGCGCACGAGGCAGCCATTACGAGCGCCGCCGCCATGGTGGCGACGGGACGGAGCGTGCGGACTCGGTGGATCATCCGGTGCATCCTGGAAGGAGTAGAGAGACGTTTGGCAATCTGGCACACTGCAGCCACCTTCACACTTTTCATATACCGCGACGCCAAAGCCTCGCACCGCCCAAACGTCATCACCGGTAGCCTGAAGGAGTCTCACTTCAGGAGCTATTGATGGACATCGTAGCACTGCTCATCGCCGCCGTACTGGTGGCGCTCTCCCTGGCCTTCATTCGCTCGCTTGAGCGGCGGTAGGCCCATAATGACCACACAGGATATTCTCGCGACGGTCGTCGTCGTCGCGCTGCTCGCCTACCTGCTCTACGCGCTGCTCGCGCCGGAGCGGCTCTGATGACCGCCTTCGCGTGGTTCCAGACCGCCTTCTTCTTTGGCATCGTCCTCCTCGCCGTTCGCCCACTGGGCGGGTACATGGCGCGGGTCTACACCGGCGAGCGCACGCTCCTCAGCGCGATCTTCGGTCCACTCGAACGCGTGTGCCATCGCGTGATCGGTATCGCCCCCAATCGTGAAGACGGTTGGGCGACGTACGCGCGCCAACTGGTGCTGTTCATCGTGTCTCAGCTCATCCGCAGCCACATCGAACAACGCACATTTGGCATCCTCGGCGAAACGCGCGTCAACGTGCTGCGCGTCAATCTTTCACTCGACTCACTCACGGCATCAACAGGATCGCCACGACCATGAAGCAGATCATCATTCCCGCACTCCTTACGCTCGGCACTTCGACCCTTGGTGCGCAGGCACCGGACACGACAACAAAGATTCGCTGGAACGGTTTCGTCGATACGTACTACGCGTACGACATCAATCGTCCTGCCGACGGTGAGCGCCGCTTTACGACGCAACCCGTGCGTCACGACGAAGCGAATGTCAATCTCGCCTGGCTCGGTGTGACCATGGCGCGGGCCCGGTCGCGCGCGCGGGTCGCGTTGCAAACGGGGACGTCGGTGCAATCCAACTATACTGGAGAACCGCGGAACGGTGCCAGCAGCGGGCCTGACCTAGCGCGACTCATTCAGGAGGCGGTGGCCGGCGTCAAACTCTCCGATAACGTCTGGATCGATGGCGGCATCTACTACAGCTACATCGGGCTTGAAAGTTGGTCGTCCTCCGATAACCTGACGTACACGCGTTCACTGGTGGGGGAGTACTCGCCGTACTATCTCTCCGGTGTGAAGCTCACTTGGCAGGCCACGCCCAAGATCACCGCGCAACTCCATGCGATTAACGGTTGGCAGAACATCTCTGAGAACAATCGGAGCAAGGCGTTCGGCGTGCGCGTCGACTATGCGGCGAGCGCCAACGTCACCGTGTCGTACGCCAACTTTGTCGGTAACGAGCGTCCAGTTGGAAGCCAGAGCGAGTTGCGCGTCTTCAATCAGCTAATGGCGAAGGGGTCGTTCGCGTCCGGCACGCAGTGGCAGGGGCAAGTGGACATTGGCCATCAGGGAGACCACGACTGGTATGGCCTCGTGGCGATTGCACGGCAGCCGGTGACCTCACGGGCCGCGCTTGTCGGTCGCATGGAACGATACGCCGATCCGGATCAGGTGATCATCAGCACCAGCACCGCAGGCGGTTTTGTTGGCAACGGTGCGTCGGCTGGTGTCGACGTGACGGTCGACAATGGCGTGCGCTGGCGGACGGAACTTCGCGGCATTCGCACTACCAAGGCGCTCTACCCGGTGGGTGCGGACGCAAAGCCAACGCGCACTAATGGCGTGCTGGTGACGTCGCTGAGCGTCGCCTTCTGAGCCAATGACGGATCGCGACGCCCGTCCCGATCCTGACCTCCTGCTCGAGCGGGCGCGCGCCGAGCAGGCAGTGCGCACGATCATCGTGCTCTCCGCGCGCGGTCTGGAGCACGACAAGATCGCAGCCCTCGATGCCGGTGCGGACGACTACCTCACCGAGCCCTTCAGTGTTCCGCGCCGGCACGTTACGTGTAGATCTGGTGAAGCGGAGCGTGCTCGTGGCCGGCCGCGAAACGCACCTCAGCCCGACCGAATACAAGCTGCTCAGCACACTCATCCGCCACGCCGGTATGGTCTGCACACAGCGCCAACTGGTGCGCGAGGTGTGGGGACAGCACGTGGTCGACGATACGCAAAATCTGCGCGTTGTAGTGGCGCAATTGCGACGGAAGATCGAGGCCGATACGGCGCGGCCGAAACTGCTGCAGACAGGACCTCGGCCAACTCGGCTGCGAAACCCGCTGAATCGGCCATCGTGCGCAGCAGCGTGGTGGCCTGTGGGTCGCCGGTGCGACTGCGCGCCAGTGTTTCCCACGAATGCACCGTGCGCGTATCCGACTCGTGTTGCGACAACGTGTCACGGGCCCACACCGGGATCGCGTGCAGCGTGTCTGGCGCGTTGTGCCAGTAGCAGAAGGCGTATGCCAACTCACGCCACACCAGCAGTTCGTCGAGATACTTGTTGGCGCCGTCTCCGCCGCGCGCAACGCATTCCTGCACAATACGAAAGGTTGAGACCATGCCGTAGTGGAAGTACGCGGACAAGCGGCTCACGCCGTCGATCGCGGCGTCGTTGCGTTTGGCGGCATAGCGGTCGAGCCGTCCCGTTGTGACAAACTCGCGCCAGCGCGCGTAGCCCGCCCGCGTGCCGCCCCGCGTGTGCGCGACGGGCGCCACGCCATGATCGATCGCACACATTGCGACCAGGGCCGGTATATCGGCGTCAGCCAGCAGAACGGGTTCATAGGGAAGCGTGTGCGGAACGAACGGCGGCATGTGCGGCACCACATCCGTCCACTTCACGGTGAGTCGTGCGCGCCGAATCGCCGCGGTGTCATCGCGGAAGGTGAACGCGCGCGTGTGCGCCTTCCCAACCAGCGGCATGGGCACCACGCACGCCGTGTCGACACTCCACACTGGGCACGCCACCGCGCTCGCCAGCGAGTCCGTGAGCCAATCCAGCGGCGCGACCGGCAAGGTCTCGGTTACGACCAACGCGGCTCTCCCAGCCAGTGTGCGCAAGACCGGACCGCGATGGCCGGGCCGCTCAAGGTGAAAGGCGTACCCGATACCGCGCGCCGCACATTCGGCCTCGACGTCTCGCGCCCCTTGCAGGATGAACGTATGGTGCCGATCCGACGCGTACGGATACGTCTCGGCAATGGCGTGATAGACGAACACGGGTACGCCGAGCTGCTGACCCGCCGCAAGCGCGACATCGAGTGCTGGGTTCTCATGCGCTCGTACGGCGGTCCGCATCCAGTAGATAACGAACGCGCCACCGTCAGTGGTGGCGCGTTCGGACGAGTGATCGGTAATCCGCTCGGCCAGATGATCGGACAGCGAATGAACGTGCACGTGCCCCACTTGAGTGAACCCGCTGTCGACCAACGCGGGAGCGCTCGGCGACGTGACGGCTATGTGCGTGCGACCAGCACCGCGCACATCACCAGCATGATCGCGGCGGGCACGGATTTCGTGACTGGATCCTTGATCTTGACATGCATGACGATTGCCCCGACCATCAGCGCGGCTACCACGCCCGCCGCGACCCGCACGGGCAGCGGCCACCACAGCCCCGCCAGCAGCACCACACCCGCGACGACCTTGAGCGCCCCGACGAGGTAGAACGCCGCGGTTGGCAGGTGGTACGCCGCGAACTCCTCACGCAGCGTCTGCGCTGTCCCGCCGCGGTAGGTCGTGCGCCTGGTCGACCGCACCACCCAGACGTTCAGCAGCCCCAGGCCGACAACAATCTGGAGGACGGCGTTCAATGTCAGTGCGGGCATTGGCGGTTTCCCTGGTCGAGTGATGAGTTACGGCGCGCTCAACGGATGCGTGCGCAATGATCGCGGAGACGACATGACGCTGGTGTACCACGTATCGACGGTTCTGTCGATCGGATTGTTCCTGTACTACGGATGTTCCTGCCTGTTCGGCAACGGAATGGTCGCAGAGTTCACGCGATTCGGGTTGAGCCCACTGCGCCGTCTGACTGGCAGCCTCGAGGTCCTCGGCGCCTTCGGCCTCATCGTCGGATACCGGCTTCCGGTGCTTCAACTGCTAAGCGCGATGGGCCTCGCAGTGCTCATGCTGCTTGGCGTTGCCACACGACTGCGCGCGCGCGATTCACTGCGAGACACTGCACCAGCTGTTGCACTGTTGCTCGTGAACGCGTTCATCGCCCTGCACACGTGGCGAACATTGCTCGCTGCGTCCTGATCGCTGCCACGACGCCGTGCCGCGGGCACATCACCGACTCGATCACCCGCGACGGCACCGCTCCGAGCAATACCTCACCTGGGCCCAATCCCGCTCCCACTTTTTTCGCCAAGTGAACGGCCGACTGCATGTCAGACACACCTTGCTCTCGCGTTCTGACGGCGGACGGGGGCTATTGACACGCTTCGGCGGCATGTCCATTCAAAAGCGCGGACGGCGCCAGCCGTTCCCTATGGCGTTCCTGGGTTGCGCACCGTTGGGCAGCGTCCGTCCTGCCGACCGCGTATTGTTGTGGATGTCTGTCTGTCGACTGCTCTTCACCCCATGTCTTATGCGCCCCACCTGCCTCAGCCTGTTCGCCGCCACGGTCGCGCTTGGCGCGACCCAGTTCGCCGCCGCCCAGTCCGCGCCGCCGGCACCACCCGTCGTCGCGTCCGTCGCGTCGAAGGCCTCGCCAGAACTCAAAGCGTTTGCCGCCGTGTACGTGGCCGTGTCCGTCGTGCACGACTCTATCGGGGCGCAACTCGCGCAATCCCGCAACAAGACGCCGCAGGCGCAGAAAGCCCTCCAGGACTCCATGCGCGTACAAGTCGCGGCGGTGCTCAAGAAAGCCGGACTGAGCGACAGCGCGTACCAGAGTAAGCGGTTTCAGATCAGCACCGACAGCAGTGCGCGCCATGTGTTTGACGCCGTCGTCGCCCAGCTGACTGGCGCCCCAACGCCCGGACAGGTCGTCGCAGTCGCCTCCGGACCCGTGGTCGCGGTCCCGGCCGGACCTGTCGGCACGCACATTGGCCATGTCGTTAACAGCTTCATGGACACGCCTGACAAAGCCGGCCTGTTGCCGATGGCCATGACCGAGGCGCGGGTGGCGCAGCAGCATGCCGTGCTGGGCATCCGGAATCCTGACAATCTCGACGGACTCAAGTTGCACGCCGGCCACGTGATCAATGCCCTGAATCCGACCATCGTCACCGCGGGTCCGGGCAAAGGATACGGCGTCGTTCGCGCAACAACCGGTATCGCCGCACACATCGAGCTGGCGGCCAAAGCGGAGGGTGCCGGGGCGAATGTGTTGCTCAACGCACCGCACGTGGCAACGGCGGCCCGGAGCACCCTCGCGCGCGCCGAACAGATCATCAAGCTGGCACAGCAAATACAGGCGGCGACCGACGCCAAGTCTGCTGCGGCCCTAATGGGTGAGGTGGTGTCGCTGTGCGGCCAGCTGCTGGCCGGCACCGACGCCAATCACGATGGGAAGATCACGTGGGAAGGTACCGAAGGCGGACTACAGCAGGCGCTGGACGCTGTAACCGCGGCATTGGTACCGGATAAGAAGTAAGCGGCACCGCGCAACACCAGGGCACGACAAAGGGGCGAGGGATTCCCACGAATCCCTCGCCCCTTTCTGTCGCTCGACCTTCGCGCTACCGCACGACGCCTACCACAGTAGCGTTAGGTCAACAGCCAACGCACTTGTGATTGTTCTTGGCGCCAAGCTTTTCAAGCAAGGCGATCGTCTCTGGGAACGGACGTAACCGTTGCACTGGTCCGTTCGCCATATCCACCGTCGTACGGCCATTCCGCGCCACCGCTTTCGGATCGGCGCCTTTGCTCACGAGGTAGAGAATCATCTCGTTGTCGCCACGTGCGGCGGCATGGTGCATGGGCGTGTAGCCGTTCAGATCACGCTGGTTAACATCAGCGCCGAGCTCTTCGACCAGATACTTCATGGCCGGCATCCACCCGTCAGTCGCGTGTCGGTGCGAGTTGCCGGCAAACCCGTTGCCATAGCCAACACCAGCCGCGCTGTGAATGGGATACACCCCAGTTCCCGGCGGGAATGCCTTCGCCGCAGAGTCCATCGCTGGGTCAAGCCCCGGCGCAGGCGGGAATCCACCCGCGAACAGAGAAGCCATCGCCGGATCACGGCCCGCCGCAGCACCGTCCGCGCCAGCACCGCCGGCACCGCCACGGCCCCCGCCGCCGCCACGACCGCCCCGAGCTCCGGCCACACGAGCCGATGAATCGCCAGCAGCCCCTGCAGCCCCAGCGGCGAGATCGCCACCACCACCACCGCCGCCGCCGCGACCACCACGACCACCGCCCACCGGACGTGTGGAAGGAATGGTGACGTCTGCGCCGTTCGCTTTGAGCAGCTTCATTGCGTCAAGATCGACCGCATAGGCGGCGCGCCAGAACGGTGTGGTTCCGTCCAGCATCTCCAACCCGCAGTTCGCGTTGCCACAATTATTGTACGCGAAGAACCACAGGTTTTTCTTCAGGCGCACGTTCACGTCCGCCCCGGCCTTGATCATCGCATCCATGAGCTCAAGGTGCGTGGTCTTCTGCACCAGCATTGACTGCGGCTGCGGAAAGCGCGACCGCGGCAACCACTCGGAGTTGATCGCCGCGTACAAGGGTGTGAGACCCGTGATGCTGGCGATCTTCACGTCGGCCCCACGCTTGACAAGCTGCAGGGCGAGATCAAAATGTCCATTGATCGTGGCCATCAACAGCGGAGACGTGCTGTCACCCGTTGAGCGCAGATTGATGTCCGCGCCACCGTCCAACAGAGCCATCGTCGCCGCGATATTTCCCTGACGGATCGCGTGATGGAGCGCCGTGAGCCCGCCCATCTTGCCCACTGTGCCGGCGAATCCGGGAACCTGACCATCGGACGTGTCGGCCACCGTGATGACATCGCCACCGCGCGGAGCGAGCGAGTCCCCGGCTTTGGCCGGCGCCGTTCGACCGATCGTGATGGCCTGTTGAATCTGCGTTGCCGTCAGCAGATCAGTGGGTGGGGCAGCCGGCGCACGACCACCGCCGAAAAACACCGGCGGTGCTCCTGGCGTAGCCGAGGCATCGGGACCACCAGCGCCTGGCGCGGGAGCCCCAGGTGCGACCGGCGCCGGCGCGGCCTGGCCTCCACGTCCCCCGCCGCCCGCTGCCGCATTCTTCGCTG
>JANMKU010000246.1:0-2606 GCA_031372205.1 Gemmatimonadaceae bacterium
ACGGCGCACGTGTCATACTCTCCAGGCCACCGGCAATATAGGTGTCGCCCTCGCCGCACCGAATCGCCTGCGCCGCATTCGCCACCGCACTCAACCCCGATGCGCAGAGGCGATTCACCGATTCGCCCGGCACCGACACGGGCAGGCCAGCAAGCAGCAGCGACAAGCGCGACACGTTGCGGTTGTCTTCCCCAGCTTGATTCGCGCACCCCATGATGACATCGGCGATATGCGACGGATCGACGGTCGGCGAGCGTTGCAACAGCGCCGCGATGACATGAGCGCCAAGATCGTCGGCGCGGACAGCGCTTAAGCTCCCGCCGATACTGCCAATGGGCGTACGTACGCCGTCAATGATGAACGCGTCTGTAGGAGCCGTCATAGTTGTGGTGCCGGAAAGTGCGGCTTGGGTGTGCGATACACAGTGCCGCGAAAGTATCCCACTGCTTCATGCGCCTGGTTGCGCACGGTCACACTGCAGAACGCCAACTTGTTGGTCGTGCTCTCTTCGGTGGCAGTTGCGGTGAGCACATCGCCGGGCCGTACGGCCGCGGGGTAACTCACTGTGCAATCGATCGCGACGCTGACAAAACCGCCAGCGTTGGTGGCAAAGGCAAACGCGCTGTCGGCCAGCGAGAACACAATACCGCCGTGCGACGTACCGAAGCCGTTCACCATCTCGTCGCGCACGGTCATACGCACTACGGAGTGACCAACACGCGTTTCAAGTACTTCAATGCCGAGCCAACGAGAGAAGGCATCGGTGGCCACCATCTTGTCGACTACCGCGAGTGCGCGGAGCTGCGCCGCCGCCGCCGAGCTACTGTCGTCCATCACAACAGTCTCCCGCCATCACGCACAACGCGGCGCAACCGTACACTCGCGCGATACCGGTCGTCCCCATAGTCGGCGTACAACGCGTCAAGTCGCGCCAGTACGGTTGGTGCGCCAATCGCGTCACCCCACGCCAGCAGCCCCTTGGGATAGTTCACGCCCGTTGTCATGGAGAGTTCGATATCGGCCGCGGACGCGATGCGCAGATGGACCACCTCCACCGCCTCGTTGATCAGCATGGCGAGGATGCGATCAACAATGTGCTGGCCGAGTGCCTGGTCGCGGATGGGTTGAACGGTGACGGCGCCGTCACGATAGTCGTGGAATCCACGCTTCGATTTGCGACCGAGCAATCCGCTGTCCACCAGGCGCTGCTGGGTGGTGGACGGGCGATAGCGCGGGTCGTAGAACGTGGCGTCAAACACCGAACGCGTGACCGCGAAGTTCACGTCGTGTCCGATAAAGTCCATCAGTTCGAATGGCCCCATTCGGAACCCACCGAGGTCGCGCATGGCCCAGTCGATTGTCGCGCAGTCGGCGATGCCTTCCTCGAGCATGCGGATCGCTTCGCCGTAGAACGGGCGCGCGATGCGATTGACGATGAAGCCCGGCGTGTCCAACGCGAGCACCGTCGTCTTGCCCCACGAGTCCACCAGTGCGCGGGCGCGCGCCGTCGTTGCGGCCGACGTGGTGATGGCAGGGACAATTTCCACCAACGCCATCAGCGGCGCCGGATTGAAAAAGTGTACACCAATCACGCGGTCACTGTGTGTGCATGCACCGGCCAATGCCGCGATGGAGAGGGACGACGTGTTGGAAGCGATGATCGCATCGGGGCGCATCACGCGCTCGAGCGTGCGCAGCAGTTCCTGTTTCGCAGCGAGGTTTTCGATGATCGCTTCGATCACCATGCCGCACGTTGCAAACGCGTCGCGTGCGTCGGCCGTCGCGCCGCCGACGTACGTGATGCGGGAGATCACTCCGTCGGCCGCATCACGCGTGAGGCGCTGCTTGTCCACCTCGCGCGCCATCGTTCGTGTGAGACCATCACGCGCGCGGTCGAGTGCTGCGGGTTGTGCATCAGCGAGCAACACACGGTGTCCGTATGACGCTGCGACCTGCGCGATACCCGCACCCATCGCGCCCGCACCGACTACTGCAATCACGTCTAATTCACCGGTTGTCATGCGCCGCGATACACCGGTTTGCGCTTCTCGAGGAACGCGCGCACTCCTTCTTCGTAGTCGGCCGTGCGGCCGGCCTCGTGCATGGCCTGTGCTTCGACGTCCAATTGCGCATCGAGCGTATTGGCGAACGATGCGTTGAGCGCGCGTTTGGTAAGCCCGAAACCGCGCGTGGCTTGCGACGCGAGCGACTTGGCCATCGCCATGGTCGTTTCGTGCAGTTGCGCCAGCGGCACAACATCCCAAATAAGTCCCCACTCCTTGGCCTTCGCTGCCGGAATCTTTTCGGCCAGGAAGAACATGCCCGTCGCGCGCTGCAGCCCAACAAGTCGCGGCACGAAGAACGTGCCGCTGGTGTCCGGAATGAGGCCAAGTTTGGCGAAGCTTTCCACGAAACTCGCTTCCTCCGCCGCGATCGTGATGTCACACGCGAAGGCGAGATTGGCACCGGCGCCAGCAGCGATACCGTTCACCGCGCAGATCACCGGCTTTTCGAGAGTGCGAATGGCGCGAATGATGGGATTGTAGCTCGCCTTGACGAACTCGCCGATATCCGGCATGGGTCCGTCACCTTGCGGCAGCGCTTCA
>JANMKU010000282.1:0-5497 GCA_031372205.1 Gemmatimonadaceae bacterium
GGAAGTGCGCGAGTATCAGCCCGGGGACGAAGTGCGAACGATCGACTGGAACGTCTCAGCGCGCATGGGGCGACCGTTTGTCAAACGGTACATTGAGGAGCGCGAGCTGACCATCATGCTGGCCATCGATGTGTCAGGGTCGTCGCGCTTCGGTACACGCGCGCGCTTCAAACACGACTGGGCCATCGAGATGGCGGGAGTGCTGGCGCTGGCCGCCGTGCGCAACAACGATCGGGTCGGCATGATGCTGTTTACGGATCGCGTCGAACATGCACTGCCGGCACGGAAGGGACGCAAGCACGCCCTCCGCTTGATTCGCGACTTGATGACAACGGAACCGGTGGGCCGCGGCACGGTGGTGAGCGCCGCGGTTGATCGCTTGATGCGGTTGTTGCCGCATCGGTCAGTGGTGTTTCTCTGTTCCGATTTCCTGACTGCTGACATGGAAAAACCGCTGGCGCGCCTTGCGCAGCGTCACGACGTGATTGCTGTGACGCTCGAAGATCCGTCAGAGCGCGTCCTTCCGTCCATCGGCCTCGCGCGGCTCGAGGATCCCGAGACGGGCGAGCGTGTCGAAGTCGATACATCGCACCCAGCCGTACGAGCTGCCTTCGCCGCGCGCGTCGCCGCGGACGACGCCGATCGTCGTCGGCTGTTCGTCCGACTTGGGCTCGATGAGATCGTGGTGCACACCGAGCACGGCTACGTCGACGCCCTGCTGGCGTTCTTTCGCGCTCGGACGCGACGACCGCACGGTGCCGTCCGAACAGGCCCGCGCGGGGCCCTTGGCGACGCCGCTGGGCAGTCGGCGAGCGTTCGGGCTACTCCAGCATTTTCGCGATCAGCAGTGCCCGCGAGCCGTGTCCAGCGATGACCAGCGACCGACGTCGGGACAACGCACTGGCGCGAAGGCACCGTGTCACCATGATCGTGCTGGGGGTGGCCTGCCTCTGGTTGCCGACCAGGGCTAACGCACAGTCGAAAGGGGCCCGTGCGGACTCGAGTAGCGCAGCGGATCGGCGGGTGCGTGCCGGGCTTTTGGTGCGTCCGGACACCGTGAACGTCGGCGATCATTTCGAGCTCATTGTCAAGGTTGTCGTGCCGAGCGGGGCGCGAATTGAATGGCCGGCAATTGAAGACACTGCTGCTCTCGTGGTGATGCGGTCACCCGTTCGCATCGATGCAACCGAACAGCAGGACAGCCGCACGGAAACCGCGTCGTATGCACTAACGGCGTGGGACATTGGCACACTGCCGATCGGGCTGCCCGATGCGATCGTGCGCTTCGGCGGGACGATGATGCATGTGCCGCTGGCCAACGCCCGCATTGTCGTGAAGACTGTATTGCCGAGCGACACGTCGTTGCACAAACCGAAACCAGCGAAGGAGCTCTTCCCACGCGTTGTGCCATGGTGGGAGCGCTGGTGGCCGGCGTTCGTGGTGCTCGCCGCACTGGCGTTGCTGTGGTGGCTGTATCGGCGTCGGAAGCGCTACGTCGCGGTGCAAAAAGCGAAGCCGATCGATGTGTATGCACGCGCGCTGCAGGACTTTGAACGGCTGCACCGCCTCGCGCTCGCGGAGGCTGGCGAGGGTGGTCGGTATGTGGCGTTGGCGGTTGAGATTCTGCGCTCGTACCTCGCGGCGCGTATCCCGGTCGCGCAACTGTCGCAGACGAGTGCGGAACTTCTGCACGTCACCAGCGCGGATGAGCGAGTGCCAGCGGCACCACTCACGTCCCTGCTCAGTGTGAGCGACGCCATCAAGTTCGGACGGCACGCAGTACTGGGAGACGACGCTCGGGTGCTGGCCGCGCAGGCTCGCGAAATTGTGGATGCGATCGAGCAGGCGGATCTCGCCAAGCGGGCCGCCGAAGACGCAGAGCGCAAGGCACGAGTGTTGGCGGAGCAGGAGGAGGCCGACAGCGCGAACGAAACGGCGCGTCGTCGTCCGCCCACGACTGCCGGTGTCGCGTGATGAAATGGCTCGCTCAGGTGGCCAAGTTCGATTTCTCCCTGCTGCGCTCAGACGGCATGACGCTGGCCGGCCTCAATTTCGCGCATCCGTCGTTCTTGTTGCTGCTGTTGCTGCTGCCGCTGTGGGCCGTGTGGCGACGCCGATCTCGGCAACGCGATGTGGCGATTCCATTTTCGCGCACCGCGGTGCTCTCCGTGGGACCGCGACCGCGGATCACCTGGGTGCGCTTGTTGCCGTGGTGTCGCGCGATTGCACTGGCCGGTTTTATCGTTGCGGCGGCACAGCCACGATCAGGCGCGCGGGCGGAGAAGGTGTCAAGCGATGGAATTGATATTGCACTCGCTGTTGATATCTCCAGTTCGATGCTCGCCGAGGACTTTCAGCCACAGAATCGCATCGAAGTCGCGAAGGAAAAGGTCAAGGGATTTGTGCTCGGTCGGACGAGCGATCGCGTCGGTCTGGTCGCGTTCTCCGGCGAAGCACTGACGCAGGTGCCGTTGACTACAGATTACCCGGTCGTGCTGGCCGCGATCGACAATCTGCAGGTCGGGCAACTGTTGGATGGCACGGCCATCGGTACGGCAATCGCGACGGCTGCAGTGCGCCTGCGCACGGCGCCGGGTCGATCGCGGGTGATTGTGTTGTTGACCGACGGTGAGAATAATCGGGGCGACATTGATCCTCGCACGGCCGCGCAGGCCGCTGCGGCGTTTGGTATTCGCATTTACGCGATTGGTGTCGGCAGTGAGGGCATGGCGTCCGTGCCCGTTGGCCGTGGGCTCTTCGGGCTGCGCTATGAGAATCGTCCCGTAAAAATTGACGAAGCATTGCTGACCGAGATCGCGACGACCACCGGCGGTCGATACTTCCGCGCTCGAGACGGGCAAGCACTGCAAAACATCTACGAGCAGATTGACGCGTTGGAGCGTTCGGTCGTCGAGACACGTTCGTATATCCGGTACTCCGAGCAGTTCCGATGGCCCTTGGCCTTCGGCATGCTGGCGTTGCTGCTGGAACTCGTCTTGCTGGCCAAGCGTAGCGTGTTGCCGTGAACGGATTGCCCGGCATTGTGTTCGACGTGCCCTGGATGCTGGCGGTCGCCTGCGCGCCACCGCTGTTGGTGTGGTGGCTCTCTGCGGCACGGAAACGACAGCGACAGCTGCGTCTTTCGCGGTTCGCTGAAGCATCGGCGCTGTCGCGGTTGCTGGGTCGAAGCTCTCGCACGAGCGGCCGCACGGCGCGGTTGATCTCGATCGTGGCCTTGGCTGGGGTGGCGTCCGCCGGTCCGCGCTGGGGGCTTTCGCGTGGACCGGCGACTGCCCGCGGAATCGATATGGCCATCGCCATTGATGCGTCGTTGTCGATGACAGCCACCGACGACAAACCATCGCGGCTCGAACGCGTCAAGCAGGAGGTGCGCCGTTTGCGCGCCATGTCGCACGCGGATCGCGTTGCGTTGATCGCGTTCGCCGGCCGTTCGTATATCCTCACGCCATTGACCACGGATGACGGGGCGATTGAATTGTTTCTCGATAACCTCGATCCCTCTGTGGTCGGTCAGGCAGGCAGTTCCATTGCGCGCACGGTGCGACAAGGAACAGAACTCCTGCTGGCGAGCGATGGGAGTGCCGATCGTGCCCTCGTCCTCATGAGTGACGGCGAAGCCTTCGAACCGATGGAAGACGTGGAGTCTGCCGCCGCCGATGCCGGTAAGAAAGGTGTCGCCATTGTCACCGTGGGATTTGGCACAACCGCGGGAAGCACCATCCCGGTGACGGACGGTTCGGGCACTCGTGAAAAGCGGGACGAGCAGGGGGCAGATTGTCATCACGAAGTACACGCCAGAACTGCTCGAGCGCGCGGCCGCGGTCTCAGGCGGTACCTTCATACCGGCCGAGGCGTCGGACAAAGCGACGCGTATCCGGGCAGCACTGCGTTCCCTTCGTACTGCGCGGCGTAGGGTGGAGAGCCGAGAGGACCGGGTACCGCGGTTCTTGTGGCTGCTGGTACCCGCGCTTTTTCTGCTGCTGTATGACACGTGGATACTCTCGCGCGCGGCGCCCCGGAACAGCGGCGGCACCGAGGGTCTCCCGCATGTACCATTGCGATTTCGCAGCGGGACTGCGCCGCAGGCATCGTTGTCGACTGCGTTGGCGACCATGATCGTCGTGAGCATTGCGCTGCCGTTCGGGCTGGTCGCCTGCACGCGGGAACCAGATCCCGCAGTGCGATTCGCGGAGGGCGACATCGCGGGCGCCATCGCCGCGTATCGTGCGATGGTGACCCGGGGCGACACGTCGGCGGCAACGCGGTACAATCTTGGCTCCGCACTGCTCGGTGCCGACACGCTGCCAGAATCTCGCGAGCTCCTTGAAGCGGTGCGTCGGAGCGCCGATGGCGAGGTGCGCATGCGCGCGCGATTCAATGCGGGACTTGGGTCGCTGCGCATTGGTCGTGTTCCGAACGAGCCAGATGCTGAGCAGGCGCTTGCCGCCGCACGGGCAGCGTATCGTGCGTACCTCGGCGACCGCCCTGACGATCTCGACGCGAAATGGAACTACGAGTTGGCGCTGCGACACTCGCCGCCAAGTGGTGGCGGCGGAGGTGGTGGCGGTGGGAGCAACGCGCAGCAACCGCAGGAACAGCGCCCGCAGCCACAAGGGGGCATCGATCAGCGACAGGCTGAGGCACTGCTCAACAGCGCCGCTCGTGAAGAGAGAGACGTGCAGGGTCGGAAGCAAAAGCAGGGACGAGTTCCACCGCGAGGCAAGGACTGGTGAGCGCGCGATTGTTGGTGTTACGCGCTGCCGCGCGGGCAGGCACAATTCGGCTGAGTCGCGTCGCCGCGTTGATCGCCGCACTGACATCACCGATGTTTGCGCAAGTTGGTCCACTGACAATCCTGGACCACATTCGAGTAGATCCGCGCAAGCCGATCGATTTTCATGCAGCGGCGTACCCGGAAACGTTGTATGTCGGACAGCAAGTGACATATCAGGTTGCTGTGCTGCTGAACGCCGACGCCCGCGCCCGCCTGCGACGCAATCCCGAATTCCTGCCACCAGAGTTGCGTGGCTTGCTTGCGTACGAGTTGGGGACACCTACTCGCGTGCCGCCGCGCGTGATGCAGGGCGGCGAGTACGAGGCACACGTATTTCAGCGTGCGCTCTTCCCGGTGGCGGCGGGAAGCCTGGCCGTTCCCGCGCCGCAGCTCACGTATGGGCTGCCGCAGTCATCAAGTTACTTCAGTCGCGAAGAGCGCTACGTTGTGCGGGCGGAGAGCGCGCATCTGGTCATCCGATCGCTCCCTCTCGAAGGTCGACCCGACACGTTCACTGGCGCTGTGGGAGTACTCCGAGCCATTGCGCACCTCAGTGCCGCGACGGCGCGCCTTGGTGAGCCCCTCGTCCAGACGCTGCCATAGCAGGGCATCGGCAACGTCAAGTTGCTTCCGCGGCCGAGCGCGGAGATCGAATGGGCGCGCGCGGTGCCGGGGAGCGAACGCGTTGCGGTGGACACGACC
>JANMKU010000286.1:0-4736 GCA_031372205.1 Gemmatimonadaceae bacterium
GACCTGTCGAAGGCATACGCGCCGGCCGGTGGCGCATGGGACACGCTCACCGTGCGTTATGGCTACACGTGGTATCCCGACACGACCGCCGAAAATGCGGGCCTCGCGCGCATCATCAGGGATGGGCTCACCCGCAACATCCGCTTCATCGCCGACCAGCACGCCGGTGCGGAGGGATCGATTCCGGAGGCGACACGCTGGGTGGAAGGGGCGACGATGTTCGATGCCGTCCAGCGCACCTCCACGCTGCGTCGCTTGCTGATCGACAAGTTTGACGAGCGCGCCATCAAGCCGGGCGAGCCGATGACCTTGCTCAACATGCGGTTCGCACACGTGTACCTGCACCATCGCTATTCGCTGGAAAGTCTGATCAAGTTCGTGGGTGGCATGGATTTCACGTACGCGATGCGTAGTGATGGTCAGACGCCTACAAGAATCCTCCCCGCCGCGTCGCAGCGTCGCGCACTGGGCATGGCACTCGACGCACTCGAACCGTCGGCGCTTGCGGTGCCAGAGCGTGTACTGGCGCTCATTCCGCCGCTGCCACCCGGTGCCGATGCCGACATGGAGTGGCTTGGCTACGCCGGAACTGCGCTGGATCAGATCACGCTGGCGGGCGGTTTGGCGACGGAAGTGATCGAGGGCATTCTGGAGCGCGACCGTGCGGGACGTGTTGTGCTGTTTAGCGCGCGCGACATCGCCAACCCGACACTCGACGAGGTGATTCGCACCGTTGTGAATCGTACGTGGGGTGCGGCCGCATCCAGCAGTGCGGGTGATCAGGCCATGCGCCGGACGGTACAACAGGTGGTGGTGAACACATTGCTCGACCGCGCGGGCGACGCGCAGGCGCTTGCCGAAGTGCGTGCTGCATGCGAGGCGCACCTGTCCGCGCTCAAGGCGCGCGTAACCGGGATGGCCGGTGGGAGTGCGGCCGACCGCGCCCTGCGCGCCAAGACTGTGCGCGACATCGATCGATACTTCAGCGGTCAGGATGATCCGAAGTCGCGTTCGCGGTACGCGGTCATCGTCTTGCCGTGGCCCTGAGATAGAATTCCAGTACGCAGGGTGTAGGACGTTCCAACGGTCCATCATGTGAGAGACGATGCCCAACATCTACGGCAAGGCCTACGGGTTTACCGCCGTCACCCCGATGAAGCGTTGGAAGACGCCGTTTCTTCGGATCTTCTTCCGTCTCGTTCCCATTCTGTCCAAGCCGCTCGCGCAAAAGCTGCTGGGATGGATTCCGATTGTCCGGGCCCAGCACGACCTCACGGCCCTGTCCTTTATCCATTTCGCGCGATGGTCGATCATCTCGCATGACTTTTGGCCCGCGCTGAGCGACGCGCAGCCGAAAGACACGACGCGATACGACTACTTGCTGTTCTGTTCCAACTTTAACGGCACGTGGGAGCAGTACATCGACTCCTTCTCGGCCGTCATTCCAGGCGGCATGCAGATGATCTGGCGGTGGTCGGAGCAGTTTCCGGGCGCTCGGCCAATCACGCCATTCCTGTCGTACATCCGTCGCGTGCAGATCGACACCGACTACTACTTCGGTGCGTATCCCGGGGCGTCGGCGAACGATGTGCAGCAAGCCCTCAAACTGCACGCCAATCTGGAGACTTTCATTCGCGACAGCGAAAAGCTTGCTGCCGATGCGTTCGCGACAGCGTACCGTGCGTTCCTGGTGAGCGTACAAGACTGCCTCGGCGCTACCGGCCTTGATCCGTTCGTGATCGACTGGGAAGAATTGCTCTTCCCGGACACGGCGCGACCAGAGGACATGGGACCGCGCGATCTCCATACGCCAGTGTCGGCGCCGCGCATCGCGGCACCGGCTGGCACGCGCTGAGGGCGCACGGATGCCAAACGTCGAGAAGCAGTCGTATGCGTTTACAGCGCTGACACCGATCATTTCCGGCAATACGGAAGGCGTCGTTCACGTCGCCGAATTGCGCAGTGTGTTGTCGCGGCTCTGTGCCGCTGCCGAAGGACCGTTTGTCCGTGTCCCGGGCACGCACTTTGCACGATGGACCATCATCGACGACGTCCCGCAGTTCGGATTTCCGACGCACACCGATCATCTCAAGTCCAGATACCTCATGCTGGAAGCGGACTTTGATGGCGATCGCGACGCATGGCTCGACTCGCTCCTGGGCGCGGCACCGGACGCCCTGCGCGACATTTACGCGCACTGTGTGGGGTTCCCCGGTCTTCGTGATGCGGCGCGATTCAAGACGTACCTCGTCTCGTGTCAACTCGAGACCACCCTCGATTTCGCACCCTTCGCCCAGTGGCCACTCCCAACCGTCATGCGCGCGCTCGACCAGCAGCGTCGCTTCGTCGGGTTCGCGCGGGCGGTGCAGGGCCGCTCTCCGGTCGAACTGCGCGTCGCCTTTACGGACTTTGTGCGACAGGTGCGAGAGGCGAAGACGCCGCGCGCCGGGAGCATCTGAATGCACACGTGCCTGAGCATCCATGCGCGACGCTGAACTCGCTGACATTCAAGGCAACATCCTGCGCGGCTACAACCAGCCGCTGTATCGCTATTTGTATTTCACGATCGGTGATGCGCTCGAGGGGCGGCGGTTTTTGCAGCGCCTGATCCCGTCTGTCACCACCGCCGAGCCGTGGACTGACGGTAAGCCCAGTTGGACGCTCAACGTCGCCTTCACGTGCAAGGGCATGGCAGCGATGGGGATGCCGGATGAAGTGTTGACGGCGTTCCCGTTTGAGTTTCGCGAGGGGATGAAAGCGCGTGCGGCCGTGCTGGTGGATCTTGGTGAGAGCGCGCCGGAGCACTGGGACCCCGTCTGGCGCGACGGCACCGTGCACCTGCTCGTGAGTGTGTCGGCGAACTCGCCCGCGGAGCGCGACCAGCGAGCGGCGTGGGTGCTGAACGGAGCGGCCGACTGCCCCACTGTGGTCGTTGTTGGCACGCAAGATGGTGGCAAGCTGGTCATCGACGGTGAGGTGACCCCGAAGGAACACTTCGGCTACACCGACGGCATTGGCAATCCGGATATCAACGGCGTGCCCGGGCGACACGAGGCTGGCGGCGGGAAGATGCAGAAGGATGGAACTTGGCGTCCGCTCGCCCCCGGTGAGTTTCTGCTGGGCTATCGTGACGAAGCCGATGAGGTCGCACCCACATCGCGCCCCGAGCGCCTGTTTCGCAACGGCTCGTATATGGTGTTCCGGAAACTTGAGCAGCGCGTGCAGACGTTTCGGCGTTTCGTCGAAACGGAGGGCGCCGCGTATCCCGGTGGTCCGGAATTGCTCATGGCCAAACTGGTCGGACGCTGGCAGGACGGCACGCCGCTGATGTTGTCGCCACACGAGCCTGATGCGGCCATCGTCAGTGATCCGTCGCGCAACCACAATTTCCGCTATGCCGCTGATGCAGACGGCATCAAGTGTCCAATCGGTGCACACATCCGACGCGCCAATCCGCGTGACACGAATGGTTTTGCCAGTCGGCTCAGCGATCGCCATCGCATCATTCGGCGTGGCGTCATGTACGGTTCCTACCTGCCACCGGACGCAGACGAGCAGGCGGCGGCCGAGTCGCGCGGCATACTGTTTATCGCTTTCAACGGCAGTATCGAGCGTCAATTCGAGTTTGTGCAGCAGCAGTGGATGAACTTCGGCAACGATTTTCGGCTCGGCAACGACAAAGATGTGCTGATCGGCAACCGTGCCTCGCATGACAAGATGGTGATTCAAGGTGACGTGACTGGTACGCCACCTTGGATCACCAGCGACCTGCCGACGTTCGTCGTGACGCGCGGTGGTGACTACTTCTTTGCACCGAGCCTGTCCGGCTGTCGGCTACTGGCGGATGCCGACAACCAGGTTGAGCCGCGCCAGTTCTCCGACCCTGCACTTCCCGCACAGGAGCCAGAACCCGTGAGTGCCCTGCATGCGCTCGGCGAACGCGTCCAAGATGCGCTGCTCTCGATCCCAGGCGGAGAATTTGTGAATAGTGCCATCAAACTGATCGGCCATGACCTCGAAGAATTCGCCGAGAAGGCAAAAGCGTGGGCGTTGCACCAGAATCCAGAGCCGGTGTTCGCGCTGCTGCGCACCTTTAAGCCCATTGTGGTCACCGACAGTATCGTCATCATCACGAAGTGTGACGATGCACAACAGGTCTTGTCGTATCCCACGATCTTCACGGTGCCGTACGGACCGAAGTTTGCGGAACTGTGCGAGGGCGGCGGGTTCTTTCTTGGCTGGGACGACACGCCCGAGTACACCCGCGATATGGCGGCGATGCGACTCGTTGTACGACGCGAAGATATCGGGACGCGGATCGCACCGCTTGTGTCGCGCGAGGCCGATCTTATTGTCGACGCCGCTCCGGGTCGCTTGGACGTCGTGCAGGACCTGGGCAACGTAGTGCCAACGGAATTCGTGCGCAGCTACATCGTGCCACTCACCGGCGAGGACGCAACACTCGCGTCGCAAACAGCGGCGATCTCCGCGTATCTGTTCCTCCCGGTCGGCAATTTTCGGGATGCCGCACTGGGCGGCGCTGAGTCATTGCGGGCCGCGATGTCGGTGGAAATCGCGACGCGCAAATCCAACCGCGGTGTGGTGGACGATGTACTCGAGCGTTGCCTAGTGTTACAGGACGCCGGCGTGGCCGGGATGACCGATGCGTCGATACTCAACAACTTGTTCGGCCTCGTCGTCGGGGCCATTCCGACCACATCGGCGATCGTGGCGCG
>JANMKU010000308.1:0-11679 GCA_031372205.1 Gemmatimonadaceae bacterium
CGAGTTCCCGGTGAAGCGACAGGTGAACTTCAGCACCAGTGTCGGCGTCAACAATCAGGTGATGGGTCGCATGCTCCCGTTCGCGCCGCGTGCCGGTGGCGAATACGTCGGTGTGGCCGGTGCGGCGCGGTCCATTCCGACGGCGCTCTCGCAAGCGAACTTCCTCGGCGCCGTCTCGCAATCACAGTTCAACCAAATCGCGTTGCAGCAGCGAAATGTGTGGAACGCCACGCGTCAGTCGGGCGGACCGAGCGGTTCTTTCGGCGCCTCCACCGGTGGCAATACCGTGCTGGGCAAACGCATTGGGTATGTCCTCAGCGGGAGTTACGGCTACTCTGAGGAAGCGCGCGTCAACGAGCGCTACGCGGTTGGACAGCAGGGCGCGAACAACACGGTCATTCCGCTCACGAGTGTCGCCGGTGAAACCGGTCGGTCCAGTATTCAGTGGGGCGGCATTGCCAATTTCTCCACGCTGCTCGGCCGCAACTCCCGCGTGTCGCTCAACTCAACAGCCACGCGAAGCGCCGACAACGAGGCACGCACCGATCGTGGGTTCGACGAAAACCTGAACGACAGCATCGCGCGCACCACGCTGCGCTACGTGGAGCGGGGGGTCGCGACGGTCACGGCCCAAGGTGAGCACCAGCTCTCCGCCAGCAACAAAACGTCGTGGTCGGCGACGTACGGCAAGACGTCTCGGCGGGAACCCGATCGCAGTGACGTCGTGTATTCGCGCGCGAGCGACGGGAAGTTTCGGCTGCTCGGATCGCTCGACGGCGCGCGTCGCTTGTTCTTTGATTTGCAGGAGAACAACTCCACCGTGCAAGTGGACCACAGCCTCAACATCGGGGCGCTCTCCAATCAGAACACGCTCAAAGTTGGCGCCTACTACCGCGTCACCGATCGCACCGCGGCTGCACCGATATTTGCATTCCTGACACGCGCCGCATCATCGGTGCTTGAACAGCAACCGGACGTGATCTTTGGTGCGGCGCAAGCGTGTGCGTCGTGCGCGCTCATTAACGTGCAGCCCGTCGGACAAGCAGGCTCCTACAATGCCAGTGACCGTACCGCAGCCGGCTACGCCATGATGGATTGGGGCCTTGGAGACAGGGTGCGCGTGATCGCCGGTGCTCGGGCAGAACAGGCGGACATCACCGTCAACTCCAGCACGCAAGGCGGTTTCACCGCATCGGCGAAGCTCAAGAATACCGACGTCCTGCCGTCACTGCTCGTGAACACCAAGCTCTCGGAGACGCAAAACCTTCGTCTTGGGGTCACGCGCACGCTCGCCAGACCCGAGTATCGCGAACTGGCACCGGTCACCTTTCGCGATGTGCTCGGCGGCGTCAGCGTGACTGGCAACGACAAGCTGCTGCGCACCTTGATCAACAACTACGACGTGCGCTACGAGATCTTCCCCGCGGAAGGGGAGGTGTTCAGTGTGGGCGCGTTCGCCAAGGTGTTCGATAGGCCCATCGAACGGGTAGAGTCTGCGACGTCTGGTGCGTATCAGGCGCGCTTCCAGAATGCGAAACGGGCGACGAATATCGGCATTGAACTTGAGGCGAGGACGCCGCTGTCATTCCTTGGTCGTTGGGCTGAGACGCTTGCCGGGTTCAGTAATGTCACGGTGATGAAGTCTTCCGTCACGCTCGACACGATGCAAGCATTGACGGTCACCGACAAGACACGGCAGCTGGTGGGACAGGCGCCATACGTCGTCAACCTTGGACTCACATATTCTTCGCGCTCCGGGAGCACCAGCGCCACGCTGCTCTACAACGTGGTTGGTGAACGCATATTTGCGGCGGGAGTCCTACCCCTCCCCAACATTGTCGAAACACCGCGAAACGTTGTCGATCTGGCGTTGCGCTTCCCGGTGCGGGGTCAACTGGCCGCCCGCCTCGATGCGCGCAACCTGTTGGACGCGCGCTATCGCTTCATGCAGGGCAACCTCGAACGGGAAGGGTACAATGCCGGCCGCTCGCTCTCCATCGGATTTTCCTGGAAGCAGGAATAGCACCACGATGACGACGGCAACCATCACGTAGTGACCGCACCGTGACACAATGATCACGAAAGTGGAACAGAGGCACGCTTCGTTTGAGGCGTGCCTCTGTGCGTTCGCGCGGCAGGTTCACAACCCTTCACTCAAGAAAGGATAGCAGATGATGACGGTCCTGCGTCTTCGTAGTTTGGCCGTGTCCGTGGTGGCGATTGTGTCGCTCGCGGCGTGTGGTAGTGAGTCCACCGCTCCACCGGCAAATGGATCGCTGACCGTCACAGTCAGCGGACTGCCAGCGGGAACAAACGCCGCCGTCACGGTCACCGGTCCAAACGCGTTTTCGCAGACGCTTGCGGCGACGACCACGTTGCAGGTGCCACCGGGCAGCTATGTCGTCTCCGCACCTCTGGTGACGGCCGGTACGACGCGCTACAGCGCCACGGTGACCGGGTCGCCTGCGACGGTAGCGTCCAACGCCACATCGGCCGTGATCGTCACGTATGCGGTGGCGGCCACACCTGCGGTGATTCTCAGCGGCTCCATCGCTGCAAACCGCACGCTGACCGCCGACACCAACTATGTGCTCCGTGGCTTCGTGTACGTCAACAGCGGCGCCACGCTCACGGTCAATGCGGGAACGAAGATTGTTGGCGACACCACTGCGCTCGGA
Source organism: Gemmatimonadaceae bacterium (assembly GCA_031372205.1). Taxonomy (GTDB): domain Bacteria; phylum Gemmatimonadota; class Gemmatimonadetes; order Gemmatimonadales; family Gemmatimonadaceae; genus Gemmatimonas. The sequence continues at coordinate 2,679 of JANMKU010000308.1, forward strand.
TCGGCGCTGTTCATTCTGCGCGGCGCACGCATCAACGCCATCGGGACGGAAGCGCAGCCGATCGTGTTCACTTCGCAACGTTCGGCCGGCAATCGTGCGCCTGGCGATTGGGGCGGCGTGGTGATCGTCGGCAACGCGCGCAATAACCGATCCGGCAACATCATCGTCGAAGGTTCCGACGGATCCGTCATCGGCGCCAACCCGGCCGGCGTGGTGTACACCGGCGGCAGCAATGACGCGGACAACAGCGGTACCCTGCGCTACGTGCGCGTCGAGTTTGCCGGCTATGCAACGTTACCGGATGCGGAACTGAATTCTTTCACGCTCGCGGCGGTCGGCAGCGGGACGACGCTGGAATACTTGCAAGCGATGGCCGGTCTGGACGACGCGTTCGAGTGGTTTGGCGGCACCGTCGATGGCAAGTACCTCGTCTCGTACGAATCGGGCGACGACCATTTTGATTCGTCAGAGGGCTACAGTGGCAGGAATCAGTTCATGATTGCCTTTCAGTCCACTTTCCTCACGCCGCGTGCTGGTGCGGGTGCCGTATCGGCCGATCCGCAGGGCTTTGAAGTGGACGGGTGCAACGGTGGTGGCTGCACGGCTCCCGCTGGTGCCAACGCGCAGAGTTCGGGTCGTGACAACGGTCTCTACACCATGAACGTGTTCGCGAACTTCACGGTGATCGGCGTCGGCGAATTGGTCACGGTACCGGCGAACGGTGGCGTAGGCATGGTGCTGCGCCGTGGCACCGGCGGCTACTACATCAATGGTGTGGTGGCGCGCTGGGCGCGAGCGGCGGTTTCACTTCGCGACTCCACGTCCAACAACCGCTTCGTCGTGGACTCGCTTTTGATCCGTAACCTCTACATCGCCGAGAGCGGTTCCTTGTCCGGCGGGAACCCGTTCGATGCAACTGGAGGCGCGAATTTCGGGCAGCAGGCCGCACTCGATGCGCGCAATTCGGCCGTCACCGTAGGCGCCGCGTCGGCCACTGCGGCAAGTCTCTTCAGCTCGCTTCCCACGGTGTCGCTGACGACCACCGCGTCGCAATTCGACTGGTCGCCCAACGCGACATCGCCCATTGCCACCGGCGGACTGAATACGTTCGCCAACGATCCGAAGATCGCCGCGCGCGTCGGCACCTTTATTGTCCCCACCGCGTATCGCGGCGCCGCGGCGCCAGGCGGTGTGAAGTGGTGGGCGAATTGGACGAACTACGCGCGAAACTAGCGAGTAACCACAACACTCCTGCAGTTTTGTCGAACGGTCGGTGCCGAGTCCTGGTGCCGGCCGTTCTCATTCAACCCGTTCCTGCCATGGCTCTAAGAGCACGGCGTGTTCGTCTGATCCTCATCTGCGCGGCGCATGTGGGCGCGCTGTATCTCACCGCGTGCGGCGCGGCAGCGCCCGCCAACGATCAGCAGCGGCATATTCAGGAGGTCGTCGCCGCTGGCGGAGTCGTAGACTCGGTGCTGTCGATCGCCGAGCAACTCGCGCGCTTTCGTGTCGGCGTCGGACAGACGGATACGCTGCGCCATGCCAGCGCATCCATCGACGCCCTGGTTGCCCGATGGGCCGACGCGATCGCGGCTCGCGATTCGGTCGCACTCAACGCCATGGTGCTGGACCGCGCCGAGTTTGTCTGGCTGTACTATCCCGGATCGCCAATGAGTTTGCCGCCGTACGAAGCCCCACCCCAGTTGCTCTGGGGACAAATCATCGCCGCTTCGAACGAGGGTGCGCGCGCGTTGTTGAAGCAATTCGGCGGGAAGCCGATTGCGATCCGCCACTTCCGATGCCCTGCGGCGCCACTTGCACAGAGCGGCACCCTGTTGCATCAGTCGTGCGTGGTGAGTCTCCGCGCCGCTGGTCACGTCCTCCCGGAGCAACGCTACTTCGGCACGGTGGTCGAGCGCGACAAGCGCTTCAAGTTTCTGGGATACTCAAACGCCCTCTAATTCCGTGAACCGCGCGCGCATGTCGTGGCACACCGCCCAGCGTTGCCTGCTTCGCGCCGTCATGATTGCGGCCGCAACGGCGTGCGGCACCGATGTCAACCGCGGCACGCCTGCGAACTCGGGTGCTGCCCCACTCGGCGCACGCGTCGACTTAACCGGGGCCGGCGCCACGTTTCCGTATCCGCTCTACTCGCGATGGTTCAATGACTACGCGCAGCAGACGAATGTGCGCATCAACTACCAGTCGATCGGGTCCGGTGGCGGAATTCGCCAGGTGCTCGCCCGGACGGTGGACTTCGGCGCAACCGATGTGCCAATGCGTGATGCCGAACTCGCGCAAACGCAACTGCAGATCATTCATGTACCCACGGTGCTGGGCGCCGTTGCCGTCACCTACAATCTGCCGCAGCTGCAGCGACCGCTCCGCCTGACTGGAGACGTGATTTCGGCCATCTTTCTCGGCCGTATCACGCGCTGGAACGATCGGCGGATCGCCGAATTCAATCCCGGCGCACCCCTGCCGGCCAGCGACATTCTCGTCGTGCACCGCACCGACGGCAGCGGCACCTCGTACATCATGAGTGACTATCTCACCGCCGTCAGTCCCGCGTGGGCGGCGGGACCTGGCCGCGGCAAGGATGTGCGATGGCCGACCGGCATTGGTGGCAAAGGCAATGAGGGCGTGGCCGGTCAGGTGAAGCAACTGGTCGGATCCATCGGCTATCTCGAGGTCGTCTATGCTCGACAAAACCGACTGCCGATCGCGCATATTCGGAATCGCGCTGGTCACTTCATCTCGCCGATGCCGTTCGAGATCGCGTCGGCGGCCGCGAGCAGCGGGGCGTCCAACGACAGTCTTGACGTCCGCGCGTCGTTGGTCGACGCAACCGGCGAGCAAGCATATCCCATCGCCTCGTTCACCTTCATGCTCCTTGCACCGCAGGCCATCGGACTGGAGAAGACCCGACAACTGGTGGCGTTCCTGCACTGGGCGCTCACCGACGGCGGAGACGTGGCCAGCGCACTCGGCTACGTAGCGCTGCCCACCGCAACGGCGACCCGTGTACTCGAGCGGCTCGACGCGACATTCGCACGGCTCGCGCCCACCGGGTCGACGGCGCGATCGAATCCGTCCGTATCGCGTCCGTGATGGTTCGACGAGATGCACCACGACCGCGGGAGACTGGTCATTAGTCGCCGCCTTCGGGCAGCGCCCTTGGCCGACCGGGTGTACGACGTTGTCATCGCCATATGCGCTGCGCTCATCCCGCTGCTGCTTGTGCTGTTGTCGCTCGTTGTGCTTCGGGCCGCGTGGCCGGCGCTTACCACACATGGACTGGATCTGCTCGTCGGACGCACGTGGGATGTTGCACACGAACAGTACGGCGTCTTGCCCGCGCTTGCGGGGACCCTGCTTACATCTGCACTGGCGCTCGCTCTCGCCGCGCCGGTCGCCATCGGTGCGGCGATTTTCACGGCCGAGATTGCGCCCCCGTTTTTGCGCGTCGTCGTCGGGTTTCTCATCGACCTGTTGGCCGCTATTCCAAGCGTGGTCTACGGCCTGTGGGGGCTCGTGGTGCTGGTGCCCTTGCTGCGAACGTCAGTGATGCCACTGCTCGGACGCCTCTTTGCCGCCACACCGGTTTTCCGTGGTCCAGCCTATGGTCCGAGCGTACTCGCGGCGGCGCTGATCTTGGCCATCATGATGGTGCCCTACATCGCGTCGGTCGCGCGCGAAGTGTTGGCCGCCACGCCGCGCGCGCAGTGCGAGGCCGCCCTCGCACTCGGCGCAACACGCTGGGAAGCGATCCGCGACGGGGTGCTGCCGTCGGCTCGGTCGGGGCTCGTCGGCGGCGTCATCCTCGGGCTCGGACGCGCGCTTGGTGAAACCATGGCCGTCACCATGGTGATCGGCAATCGACACGAGATCCCAACGTCGCTGCTGGATCCTGCCTACACGCTCGCCGCTCTGCTCGCCAATGAGTTTGGCGAGGCGTCGACCGATGCACACCTCTCCGCGTTGATGGCCGTAGCGGGCTTGCTCTTGCTCGTCACATTGGTCGTGAACATGCTCGCACGTTGGCTTGTGTCACGAACCCGCTCGGCCGACGGCGTCGCATGACCGCACCAGCGCGCAACCAGTCGTCCGCAACGCCACCCGATATAAGGTCGCAGCAGCAGGTCGCGCGCATGTTCGCACGGCGGCGGCGAACCGACACGCGCATGACAGTGCTGCTGTGGAGTGCAGCGACGGTCGCCGTGTTGCCCCTCATCGCCATCCTCTCGCACATCGTGAGTGTGGGCATATCCGCGCTCACCCCGTCACTCTTTGTGCGCACACCGGCGCCCGCTGGCGTGGCGGGTGGTGGCATGGCAAACGGTATCGCCGGTACACTGATGCTCGTGCTGTTCGCATCGCTCATTGGGCTGCCGGTTGGCGTTGGCGCTGGACTCTATCTCGCCGAGCGACGCGGCACACGCCTCGCGGCGACCACGCGTTTTGTCGCCGATGTCCTGAGCGGGTTGCCGTCGATCGTGCTTGGGATCTTCGTCTGGGAAGTCATCGTGCGTCCGAGCGGCCAGTTCTCCGCGCTGGCCGGCGGCGTCGCGCTCGGACTCGTCGTGATACCGATGGTAACGCGAGCGACCGAAGAGATGGTCAAGCTTGTTCCACGCGTGCTCACCGAATCGGCGCTCGCGCTTGGGTTCCCGCGGTGGAGGGCCTCGCTTGTCGTCGGCTTGCGGACGGCGATGCCAGGCATCGTGACGGCCGCTCTGGTGGCCATCGCACGCGCCGCGGGCGAGACGGCACCCTTGCTGTTTACCGCCCTTGGCAATGCATTTTGGTCGGTGGATCCCACCCGGCCAATTGCCGCGCTGCCGTTGCAGATTTTCTCCTATGCGCAGAGTCCGTACGCTGAATTGCGCGCGCAAGCGTGGGCCGGTGCCCTCGTGCTGTTGCTGCTCATCACGCTCATGAGCGTGCTCGCCCGATCCGTGCTGCGTGCGCGACGCCTGTTGCTGCATAGCGCGGTGCCGCGCGCCGGCGTCGACGATGGGTGACCTCGCGCACGCAGTGTCACAGCCGGTCGTCGTTGCCCCGTCGATTGTCGTGCGTGATCTGACTGCCGCCTACGGACGCGCCGTCGCGTTGCGCGGAATCTCGTTCACCTGTGCGCCCGGCTCCGTCACTGCCATCATCGGACCCTCAGGATGTGGAAAGTCCACGTTGCTGCGGTGCATGAATCGACTGCATGAGAGCACCGCCGGCGCGACCATGGACGGTCAGCTGCACATCGGCGGCGAGGACATACACGACGACCACATCAACCCCATCGCGTTGCGTCGACGGGTCGGCATGATGTTCCAGCGACCAACGCCCTTCCCCACACTCTCGATCTTCGACAACGTCGCGGCAGGTGTTCGCGCCGCCGGCCGTCCCAGTGATACCGTGCAATCGATTGTCGAGCGTGCGTTGCAACGCGCCGGCCTGTGGGCCGAGGTTCGCGATCAGCTCCACGGGAGCGCGCTGGCGCTCTCCGGCGGGCAGCAACAACGGCTCTGTATGGCTCGCGCGCTCGCGGTCGAACCGTCCGTGTTGCTGCTGGACGAGCCCACCACGTCCCTCGACCCCGTGGGCACACAACGGATCGAAGAATTGCTCTACGAACTGCGCGGAAGCATGACCGTGGTACTCGTGACGCACAACATGCAACAGGCGGCGCGCGTCGCCGACTCGACGGTGTTTCTCCTTAACGGCGCACTCGTTGAGCAAGCGCCGTCGCGCCTGTTGTTTACCACGCCATCGGACCCGCGCACCGAAGCCTATGTCACGGGGCGATTCGGGTGACGACCCCGGCGACGCACTCAACGCGCGCGAGTGCGCCGACTGGCCGGATGACGGTGGAACGCTTCTCCGCCTGGTTTGACGGACGTCAGGCGCTCTTCAACGTCTCCCTCACGCTGTTGCCGAAATCGGTGACTGCGGTGGTCGGCCCCTCCGGGTGTGGGAAAAGCACGTTGCTCCGCGCCCTCAATCGCCTCAACGAGGCCATCCCCGGCGCTCGTCACGTCGGCCGCGTCCTGCTGGACGATCAGGACCTGTACGCGCCGTCTGTTGAGACCAGCGTGCTCCGCCAACGCATTGGCATGGTGTTTCAGCGCTCCAATCCGTTTCCGCGCAGTGTGTTCGAAAACGTGGCGTACGGACCGCGCGTCAACGGCTTGGCGAACGGACGTGAACTTGAAGCGTGCGTGGAACGTGCGCTCGTGCGAGCGGCGTTGTGGGACGAGGTGAAAGATCGGCTGCGCGACCGCGCGCTCAACCTATCCATCGGACAGCAACAGCGACTGTGCATTGCGCGGGCGCTCGCGAACGATCCCGAGGTGCTCCTCCTTGACGAACCAACGAGCGCGCTCGATCCGCTCGCCACGCAGAAAATCGAAGAATTGCTCTATGAGTTGCGCGCCGACCTGACGATCGTGATCGTCACGCATAACTTGCAGCAGGCCGCCCGTGTCTCAAACCAGACCGCCGTGCTGGTCGATGGGCGACTCATCGAAGTCGACGATAGCGCGCGCCTGTTTACGAGCCCGGCCGATCCGCGGACGGAAGCATTTATCACGGGGAGATTCGGGTGATGGTGAGCGACGTGGGTGCGTACCGACATTTTCATGACGACCTCGCTTTGCTCAAGCAGCGCCTGCTGGACATGTCCGAGCGCGCCGAAACACTGGTGGAGGTTGCCATCGACGCGTTGCTGGAACGTGACAGCGAGAAGGCGCGCAGCGTGATTGCCGCCGATCGCGAACTCGACGTCCTCGAAGTAGAATCTGAAAACCTGGCGATCGCCTTGCTCGCGCTGCAGCAACCGATGGCACGAGACCTGCGCTTTCTCGTCGGTGCCATCAAGGTGTCGAGTGATCTCGAGCGCGTTGGCGATCACGCCGTCAATATCGCCGAGAGCGCGCTGCGTATTGTCGATTGGCGCGTCGCCGGGCCGCCCGTGCCGGCACTCGCGGACATGGCACGACACGCGCGCGCCATGCTCAGCGATGCCATTGACGCGTTTATCCGCGGCGACGGGGCGCTTGGACGCGCGGTGCGCGCCGCCGATGCACAGGTCGACCGGTTGCATGAAGACATCGTCAGCACGCTGCTCGCGTCCATGACCGCGGACGCCACGGTCATCGCTCCCTCGCTTGAGCTGCTGCTCGTCAGTCGTAACCTTGAGCGTGTGGGCGATCTGGCCACCAACATCGGGGAGAACGCCGTCTACCTGGCTGAAGGAAAACAGATTCGGCACCGGTACGATGAGATACACGGCGACAGCATCACGTTCGGCGCGTCGGACGCGACAGCAACCCCTCAAGGGACATAGCCGCATGGCGACCATGATTTCCGCACCATCGTCCAGTGATATTCGCATTGCCGCGGTCGACGTCGGCTCGAATTCCGTGCGGCAGATCATCGCCGATGTCTCGACCTCCGGGCAGATTCGCGTCGTCGACGAGATGAAGGCCATGCCTCGGCTCGGCGAAGGGCTTGAGAGCTCAGGGACACTCGGACAAACCGCCCTCGACGCCGCTGTCGCCGCCATCCAACGCATGGTGACGCTGGCCAGGCAGCTGGGCGCCGCACGCATCGAGATCGTCGCGACGAGCGCCGTACGAGACGCCTCCAACGCGGCAGAATTCACGGGACGCGTCTACCAGGCCACCGGCATCGAAACGCGCGTGCTCAGCGGCGAACAGGAAGCGCTGCTCTGCTTCCGGAGCGCGTTGGCCCACTTCGAACTCGGGGCCGGTCGCTCGCTCGCCATGGATATCGGTGGCGGGTCGCTCGAATTGGTGCTCGCCAAGGACGGACTCATTGAGCGCGTGGCCTCCATGCCGTTCGGCGCCGTTCGCCTCACGGAGCGATTCCTCTCGCCAATCGTCCGCCCGCGCGGCGTACGTCAGCTCCGGGAGCACGTGCGCGACGGCCTACGGCGTCAAGTGCCCGTGAAAGACTGGCGTGGCACTCGGGTGATCGGCTCTGGTGGCACGTTTACGAACCTGGCCGGGATTGTCTTGTCGCGTCAGGGCGTCGCCGCGCGCTCGCCGCATGGGACGCGCGTGACGCGCGCCGAACTTGAGCACGTGCTGGACTGGCTGCAGCGCCTTGATCCCGAGGAACGAGCGCAGGTACCCGGACTCAACCCAGCACGCGCCGACATCATCGTCGCCGGACTCGCCACCGCCGCTGAGGTGTTGGCCCGATTCGATACGCGTGATGTACTGACCTCAGCGTACGGGATTCGGGAAGGACTCTTGCTCGAAGCCGCCAGAGTCGTGCCGGTGGTCGCCGATCCCGGGGCATCGCGCGAACGCAGCATTCGCGAATTTGCTGAGCGATGCCACTACGAAGAACCGCATTCGCGACAGGTCCAGGGGCTCGCGTTACAGCTCTTCGACGCACTGGCTCCGCGTATGGGGTTGGGCGCGGTCGATCGACGTCTCCTCGCCGACGCGGCATTGCTGCACGATGTGGGATATCACATCAACTACGAGAACCACCACAAGCATTCGTTTCACCTCATCTCGCACGCGGAACTACTCGGTTTGACTCCGTCTGAGCAGATTGCGATCGCGCATGTGGCGCGCTACCACCGCGGCCCCGCGCCAAAGAAAAAACATCGTGGGTTTGGACAGCTCGACCGCGTGCTGCGCCAACGGATCGTCAAACTGTCAGCCCTCTTGCGTTTCGCCGACGGTTTCGACCGCGGTCATGTCGGCGCAGTGGGCCGCCTCAAAGTGCGCTGGCAGAGTGCCTCGCTGCGCGTCACCGCACTCCCTTCCGAAGGCGCAGCGAGTGTGCGGCTTGAATGCTGGGGCGCCAGTCGAAAGCGCGCGCTGCTGGAGGACGTGCTTGATCGCCCCGTGGAAGTGATCGCGCCCGACGGAACAGTGGTCACCTTTGACGAAGGCGACGGCGAGTAACCACCGTGGACTGTTCGTCGACCGTTAGCCGTCGCGTGCAGGCTCGGTGCGGCCTTTGC
>JANMKU010000368.1:0-21742 GCA_031372205.1 Gemmatimonadaceae bacterium
GCGACAACGGCGCGTCGAGAGCGCCCGTATGGCAGCGCTGGTCGCACGTCCGTTTCGCCATGCAACATCCACCTCGAATCCCCCTCGCGCGCGCAAACCCTGTACCGAACCATCCCGCCACTCGGCCGGCAGCGCAGGCAGCAGACGCAACACCTCCTGGTGCGACTGCAACAGCATTTCCGCGATCGCCGCCGATGCTCCGAGATTGCCGTCAACCTGCAGCGCGCGGCCGCACAATGAAAACAGGTTGGGTAGCGACGACTTGGCGAGCAAGGCGCGCAACTGCTCAAGGGACTTCTCGCCGTCGTACAGTCGTGCGCGGAGTCCCATCTTCCAGGCGTACGACCACCCACATCCGCCCGTGCCGCGCCGGTCGAGGGTGACGGCGGCGGCAGCGGCTACAGTCGGCGTGCGTTCCGGGGTGATTTCACTGCCCGGATAGAGCCCCCAGAGCGGTGACAGGTGCCGGTGCTGTGGTTCGAGATCGTCCCAGTCTTCGAGCCACTCCTGCAACTGTCCGTGTTTTCCGATCTGATTCGGGGCCAGTCGCGCGCGCGCCGAACGGGCGTCGGCGGACAGCGCACTGTCTGCATTGAGGCGTGAGGCCGCTTCGGCGAACGCGCCGAAGATGTCGCGAATGATGTGCGTGTCCATCGTGGGTCCCGCGGCCATTGTGCGCGCGGTGAGCGAAATGCCACTCACTTCGTCAAAGAACTCGCCATTGCCCGGCCACGCCGGATAGTTCTCGGGTGAGTTGGACGGCGCCGTGACCAGCCATCCCGTGCTGGGATACGGGACAAGTACGTCGAGCAGGAAACGGGTTTGTTCGCGCAACAGTGGATAGATGCTGCGCAGATACGCCGTGTCGCCGGAAAACCGATAGTGCTCAAATAAGTTGGTCATGAGCCACGCGCCGCCCACAGGCCATGCACCCCACGACGGTCCGTCCATGGGTGTGGTGGCGCGCCACAGATCGGTGTTCTGATGCACCACCCACCCGCGTGCGCCCCAGTGCTCGCGCGCCGTTTCAGTGCCGGTCGCTGCCACTTCGCGCACCAGCTGCTCCAACGGTCCCAGCATTTCGGCCAGGTTTCCAGTCTCGGCCGGCCAGTAGTTCATGGGAAGATTAATGTTGATCGTGTACTTCGCATCCCACCACGGATTCGGGTTGTCGTTCCAGATGCCCTGCAAATTGGCGGCCTCGGTGCCCGGTCGCGAACTGGCCATCAGGAGATAGCGGCCAAACTGATAGTAGAGCGCGGCGAGGTCGGGATCGGGTAGTGTGGCGAAGCGCTTGATCCGTTCATCCGTTGGCATCGCCAGGACATCGGGGCTCGTGCCATTGAGCGAAAGGCGCACTCGTCCAAACCACTGCGCATGCTCGGTCACGTGATCGTGCAGCATCGCCGCGTAGGCGCGCTCGGACAGGCGATCGAGTACCGCGCGAACCCGGGCGCCAGCGTTGCCGCCGACATCGTTGTAACGAACAAAATTCGTGGCCGCCGCCAGCACGATGGTGACCGTATCGGCCGCGCTCACGCGCAGGGTGCGGTAGTCCAGCGTCACCGTACCGCGCGAACCGTCAGTGCGGGCCAGCAACCGCGCCTCGTAGGTGAGTTGGCCGGGAACGCCCAGATAGTCGGAATTCTTTCCCGTCAGGCGCAGTCCGTTTGACGACACTCCGTCCATTTGGAAGTAGTCGGTGCCGTAATTGGAGTGTGCCGGGTTTCGCACACCATGCAACGTTACTGAAAAGGTGAGAGCACCGGGCCGGCTCGCCGAGAGGCGGATGACAATGGCCTGATCGGGCGCACTCGCGAACACGTCGCGTGTGAACGTCACGCCGTTCACGACATACGACACGCGCGCCACCGCTGAATCGAGAAGCAGTTCGCGGCGATAGTTGGTCACACTATCGTGGCCCGGAAAGGTGATCAACAAGTCGCCCAGCGGCTGGTACTTCATCTGTTCATACGGCTTGCCCATCATTGTGCGCCCAAACAGATCATGTGCGCGGGGTACATCGCCGGCGAAGAGCAAGCGCCGGATTTCTGGCAACGCCGCTGCCGCCCCCTTGACCACCGGGTTGTAAGGGCCGCCGGTCCAGAGCGTCTCTTCATTCAATTGGATGTGTTCATCGCGCGTGCCGCCAAAGATCATCGCGCCCAGCCGCCCGTTGCCAACCGGAAGGGCGCGATTCCATTCGCTGGCTGGCTGACGAAACCACAGCGTGGAGGCGCGCGTCGGCTGCGCGTTGGCGCGATTCGAAGACAACACGGCCAGCAGCAGTGCCGGGCTTCTGAGCCGCGCGAGCACACCCATTGCGTTCATGCTGCACCTCACGCGAGCATAGAGGACGAAGGGAACGACGTGCACAAGAACTGCCCTCTGCGCGTATGGAGCACAAGTGCCGCCCTTCGCGCACGCACCGATACGCCACCGCTCCGCTGCGCACACTTCGCGACTAAAGGACCGATGCACTCACGCCTGACCGTTGCACTACTGCTATCGACACTCGCGCTTTCGGCCTCGACGCGCGATGCGCATTCGTCGGCGACTCAGACGGCCGTCTCGGGCCGAGTGTTTATCGATCGCAATGGCAACGGCCGTGCCGACTCAAGTGAGCGGGGCCTGCGCGGCGTCGCGGTCTCGGATCAGGAGCATGTGGTGGTGTCCGGTGACGACGGTTCCTACAGCATTCCCGACGTCGGTGGTGCGGGGATCGTATACGTCAGCGTGCCCACGGGGTACGCCGTGCGCGGCTCGTTCTATCGCCAGATGAGTCCCGGAGTGTCGGGTTCGAACGCCGTCGACTTCGCGTTGGTCCCCGCGCAGCTCACGAGCAGCATGACGTTCGTGCATGCGTCCGACACGCACATCAGCGACGCATCACTGCCGCGCACCAACCGGTTGCGCGCCCTGATCGACTCCATTCATCCAGCCTTTGTGCTCATCACCGGCGATCTCGTGCGTGATGCCCTGCGCGTGAGCGAGAAGGAAGCCAGCGGATACTACGACTTGTTCCAGCGCGAGATCGCGCGCGTGGTGCCGCCCGTGTGGACAGTGCCCGGGAATCACGAAGCGTTTGGCATTGAGCGCGACCTGTCCGGCGTGCGCGCCGATCATCCGCTGTATGGGCGCGCGATGTACAGGAAATACCGCGGGCCCGACTACTACTCATTCAATGCGGGCGGTGTGCATTTCGTCGGGCTCAACACGGTTGATATCGATGACACGCGCTACTACGGACACGTCGATAGCCTGCAACTAGAGTGGCTCGCCCGTGATCTGGCGGTGCTGCCTCCGTCAGCGCCCGTCATCACCTTCAATCACATCCCGTTCTTTTCGTCCAACGAAAGCATGCGCGGGTACACCGACGCGCCGCCGGCGCCAAGTATCATCACGGTTCGCGGCAAAGCACAGTTCCGTCACACGGTAGCGAACGCGGCAGACGTACTCGCTCGACTGCGTGGTCACGCGTATCCGTTGGCGCTCGCGGGGCACGTACACGTACGCGAACTGCTGCGCTACGAAGGAATTCCCACGCGCTTCGAGCAGGTGGCCGCCGTTGTGGCACCGACCCCAGGGGCCGGTGTCACGTTCACCTCCGGCATCACGGTGTATCGCATCACCGGCGGCCGCATCGACGACGGACGGTTCGTGCCACTTGGCCTCGCTCCGCCCGCGTCGCGCTGAACAATTTCACGTCCGTTGGGTAATTCGATTTCGAGCGCGTGGCCACATCGAGAACGGGGTTTGGTGGTGCAGGTCAAGACGGAGCGATGCACAGTCAGCCCGAGCAGAATGTGTCCAATATGTCCTTGGAATCGTTCATCTGTGCGTGTCGGTCAGGGCTGGCGAACGATGATCGGCACGCGGAGCACCGGTGGAGACCGCACGCCGCGAGCATCGGTGGGGTACCACAACGTCGTGAAGCGCAGCGCGTAGTTTGCGGGTCGGCTCAGCGGCACGGTCACCTCGACATCGAATGTCTGACCAGCGCTGACTGTACGCTCCGACGCACCCACTGTCTGTTGTGCGGCAGGCAACTCTGCACCATCGTTGGCGAGCGAACGCCATTGCTGTACGACGGAATCTCGCACGAACGCGACAACGACCGCCTCGTCGACCGGAATGCTGACAAAGCGCAGCCGATGCGTACCAGGTTCGAGCGTGAGCGGTGGAGCGTCGGTGCGCCCGTTGATCGCGAGGGTCCCCGTGGTGGCATCGCCCAACAATCCCATCACGATCACGTGATCATGCGTTGTGTCGCGTGGCACGTTGGGTTCCTCCACAATCAGCGCACCGTACAAGCCGGTGGAGAGTTCACTCCCGGCTTCATCGTGCGTGTGATAGATGAATGTGCCAACCCGCGCTGGCGTGAGTCGGACGACAAACGAATCGCCGGGCGCGATAGGAGGTCGTACACGGCGACCGGCGCCGCTCCAGCCACCGACACCGTCGTACCAGCTTTCGATCTCCATGCCATGCCAGTGCACGGCAAGCGGAGACGATAGGCGATTGAGTACGGTGATCGCGGTCGGCTCACCACGGTGCAATACGAGGGTTGATCCCGGGAACTGCATCGAATCGCGAGCCGGTGCGCTCGGGCCTTGCTGCCAGACAAACGAATGCCCTGGGGTGTTACCAAATACATTGGCGCGTTGTGTCGCAACGACCCGCAACGACCGTACAGCCGGCGCACCGCGGTTTCGGCCGGCGGCCAGCGCGAGCGATCGCGCGGCGGTGGCACCCGCGCGAGGCGCCACGTGGATGCCCATCACCAGACCTGCCATATTCTCCTCAGCGTGATGGACCGACGACGCGTTGTGACTGTTCGCCGACATCGCGTCGCGCGGTGCGATGCGTTGCACTAGCCCCATGTGCCGCACGAGATGGCAATGAAAGAGCCAATTGCCCGGGCGCTCAGGAACCCATGTGAGCGACAGCGTAGCATTTGGTATGATCTGCTCCGTCACCAGGTGCCGCTGCTGCGAACCAGTCAACAGCGTGTCAAGCATGCCATCGCCGCGCGCGGTTACCGTGAAATAGAACCCATGCAGGTGCAACGGATGTTGGGCCGCATTGGCGTTGATGATACGCCAGCGCACGGTATCGCCGACGGTATAACGCAGCCGCTCGGTACTCGGCCAGCTCGCGCCGTTGATCATCATCTTGAACGACGGATCGTGGCGCACCCGTGGATCATCGTCGTCGAGCCAACGACTGATGAGCAGAATGCGCTCGCCTTTCGGCGGCGCGGATCCCATGGCGTCGACAATCAGCGCACCCACCAGCGGGCCTTCACCTTTTTCGCCGCTTGGCCAGTCGTCCGGTACCGGTGCTGCAGGGTGTTGCACTGCGGGCCGAATGCGCGCCCAGTAGTAGTACGTGCCGACGGTTGTTACACGGAACGACACGGTCGCGCGTTCGCCCGCCGCGAGGATGACAGAATCCACGCCATGTTGCGCCGAGTGGTCTTGCAACCCAAACACCACGAGCTGAACGCCAAGCATATTGTGCAACGTGACCTGCATCAGCGTGCCCGCGGGCGCGCGCAACAGTGGGCCCGGGATCTTGGCCGACTGACCGTCTTCGACGAAGGCAAATGCCAAGAGGTTGGCACCCTGTCGGCCTTCGGGGCGCCAGCGCACCTCGCGGACACGCAGGGTCACGTTGAGCGTGTCGGCGGTTCGCGTGCCAGCGGCGCGGCGGAAATCCTCGAACTGCGCGAGTGCTGGCAATGCGCGGCGATGCCGTGGTGCATCGGTCGCGAATGCATGAGCCGACAGGGCGAGCGTCCCGACAGTTAGCAGTCCGCCGAACATTCGCCTTCTCACGGTCCTTTCGGCTTCGCCTCCAACGGACGCACCGTGGGATACGTGATCCCCAACTGTTCCAGATACGTTTTAAACTTGGTCGGGTCGTAGTAGAACTTCTTCATCTCGGGGAGATAGCGCTGCATGATGAGTGCGTTCAGCTCAATCGGCGGCATGTCCGTTGGACGAATGAACGGCTGATACTTCACGTCCTTCGTCTGCACATCTTTGAAGTACGTCCACGCATCGGCGACCACTTTCGGCGTCAGGAAAATGTCGAGCATCGTCAGGGCCTGCACCTTGGCACCAGCCAGCGCACCCTTGTGGGCGATTGGTGTGGCCATCGAAATCGCGTTCGCCCAGTTGTGACCTGGCAGACCCGGAATATTGGACGGATAGCGGAGCGTGATCGTCGGCATGTTCCACGACACGTCCCCAATGTCGTCCGAACCGCCACCCATCCAGTTCTGCGGCGTCTCGGCCCCACGCAACTGTTTGTTCACTTGCATCTCCAACCCAAAATCCGGGGAGCCCAGTTCCTTCTGAATACCCTTGGCCAACGTCTGATCCTTCTCATCCCACACCGGCATGCCCACGGTCTGAATGTTCGCATGCATTGCTTCAGCGATTGGTTTGCTGAAATGACCACTCCATCCTGAACCAAGAATGCGAATCGTGTCGAGCTTCGTGTCCGTCATCATCGCTGCGCCGGCCGCCATCTTCTTCCCGACCTCGAACAACTCCATTGTGCGAGGATAATCTTGCTCACGGAAGTAGAACCAGATGCTCGCTGTACTCGGCACCACGTTGGGCTGATCACCACCATCCTTGATGACGTAGTGCGAACGCTGTTGCAGTCGCAGATGCTCGCGCTTGTACTCCCAGCCTGTGCCCATCAGCATCGCTGCATCAAGTGCACTCTGTCCGCGCCACGGTGCACCAGCCGCATGCGCGCTCGACCCCTTGAACTTGAACTCGGCGGAGATCAGCGCGCTCGATCCGCTCGCGCCCCATGACACGCCCAGGTCATTGCCGACGTGCGTGAACAACGTCACATCGGTGTTCTTGAATACCCCCGCACGCACAAGGAACGCTTTGCCGGCCATCTGTTCTTCGGCAATACCGGGCCACAGCATGATCGTGCCCGGAATCTTGTCGCGTAGCATCAGCTGCTTGACGACGATGGCCGCGACGACATTTACGGCTTGTCCGGAATTATGGCCTTCGCCGTGGCCGGGCGCGCCAGCAATCATCGGGTCTTTATACCCAACACCAGGCTTCTGTCCGGCTTGCGGAATTCCATCCACGTCGGAGCCGAGTGACACTTCCGGTTTGCCAGATCCCTGACTCCAACGCGCCGTCCACGCGGTTGGAATGCCGGCGACGCCGCGCTCGATCGTGAATCCTTCTTTGGCGAGAATGCCCGTCAGGTATTTCGTCGATTCAAATTCCTGAAACCCCAGCTCCTGAAATGAGAAGAGCATGTCCACGATCTCCTGCACTTGCTTTGCCCGCGACTCCACCATGCCCAACGCTTCGCTCTTGAGCTTGGCGAGACGCGGATCCGCGGCGGCGGCAGGGGGTGTCGCATCCTGCGCGCGCAAGGGAGCGTAGACGGGTGCGATCGTCAGCAAAGTCAGCGCGAGCATGCCGCACCGAACGGGTCGGAGGGCGGGGCGGCGAATCATCGTAGTCACGGCGGACTCCAGGTGGCGGTCTGAACACAATGTGGCATCGAGACAAATCAGGGCTACGCGAAGTTACGTCGTGCGGGCCGCGCGTCCAGCGTCTTTCGTCGTTCGACGCGCTACTCTTCGGCTCGACCGCATGCATCACCTCGCGGTGCTGCCCGGCCGAGGGGAAACCTTGGGTAGACATGTGGCGTATAGGAAGGCGTCGGTCGTCGTCAGTCGATTTGCTGTGTAGAACCCTCCTGCCCGCCTCTGTGACGACTCTATCGCTGCGCCCATTGCTCTTGGTCTGCTCGCTGGCGCTCGGCCTTGCACCGTCGGCGGTGTTGGCACAAGAGAAGCCGCCAATTAAAGCGCCCCCGAAGCCGCCTAAGGCAGCACCGGGTGACTCCATCACCGCCGCCGAACGGGCCGCGCTCCGGAGCACATCGCGTGACGCGCGGTCGATGGCCCGTCGGCGCTTGTCCGGTGACAGCGTCGTGCGCCGCGCCAAGGCCGATTCCGCTGCGGCAACAGCGTTCGGCAGCGAGGAGGCGCGCAACATCCTGGCAAAAGCGCGACAGGCCCGCACGCAACAGGACAGCGCGCTCACCGCCTACCGGGCCACGACCACGCAACGCATTTCCGTCGGGATGGGCGTGCGACGCGTTGGCCTGGAGAAGTTGCTGTTCCGCTCGGACAACGTGGCGCAGGTGGCGTGGAAGCGAGGCGTCGGTGTGTGGGTCACTCCGGTGGGCTCACGGATGACCGTGCCGATGGCGAACCGAGTGGACGGAGACATCGTCGATGCGGTGTCGATTCCGTATTTCCCGGGCCGCGAATCGCTCTGGTTTCCATCGTCGAATTTTGGCGTCGTGAAGACGGACATTGATGAGCGTGAAGCCATACATCCGTTGGCTATCGGGGCGGAGACGTACTACCACTACGACACCGGTGATTCGCTGGACATCACGCTCGAAGGCGGACGCGTCATTCGCGTACGCGAACTTCGCATTCGCGCGAGAACGCCGCAGTGGCGGCTGTTCGTAGGCTCGTTCTGGTTTGATCAGGATGGCGGTCAACTTGTACGCGCCGCGTACCGGCTCGCTGTCGATATCGACATCTGGGATGTCGCGAACGAAGAAGGGGTCCTTGATGCGGCCGAGAACAAAGAAGCGGCGCGGATGCGCGATTCCCTGGTCCGCGCCAACTTGCCGCGCGACCTGTACATAAAGGATTCCACGCAGCGCGCGGCGCGTGCCGCTCGGCAGGGTTCGAGTAGCAACAACGACGACGTGCCCGCGTGGGTGTCGTCAACCTTTCGCCCCGCCAAGGCCAAGCTCGACGCGATCACCGTCGAGTACGGGTTGTATCAAGGCAAGTTCTGGCTGCCGAAAGCCAACAGCGCGACGGCGTCGGCGCAGATGGGTTTTATCCGCGTGCCGGTGCAGATCGATGAAAAGTTCACGTACGAAGCCGTGAACGGCGACTTCAGTCTGCCCGCCTTGCCAGCAGCGCGCGTACAGACCGTCGGTGGCAAGGTGGTTGGGGACTCAAGCGGTCCCGGCGACGTGACGATCAGTATGGGGGTGGGCGGCACGCCGGATACGTCGCGCGCGGCACGTCGCGATTCGATTTTCAACGCGCGCAGCGGCGGCGCCAAAGCGCGTCAGTGTGCCACCGATTCCATCTGGACGCGTGTCGAGACCCGCTTCGAAGGTGCGTTGCGCGTGGGCTACGCCATGCCCTGCGACATGAACAAGCTCGCGCTCTCCAAGGCGCTGCCGCCGGCGTACGCCAGTGATGAGGAACTCTTCGACATGAAGAGTCGCGATGAGTTGCTCGCGTCGCTGGACCTCTCGCTGCAACCTGGATTCGCACCAATGCCGATCCGGATCAACTCGGGGGTTGCCCAGGCGCGCTTCAACCGCGTGGAAGGACTCAGCGTCGGCGTGCTGGCATCGGAGGTGCTCGGTGCGGGCTACACCGCCTCGGCCATGGGCCGCATCGGGTATGCCGACTGGCACGCGAACGGGGAGTTCTCGCTCGCACGCTCGAACGGCAAACGCACCGTCACGGCGACGGCTTATCACCGCTTGGCCGCCACGAATCCTGAGTGGGGTGGAGCACTCACGCTCGGTCCGTCCCTGCCCGCACTGCTCTACGGACGCGATGAGGGATTTTACTACCGGGCATTTGGCGCCGAACTTGGCGAGCGTCGCGAGATGCGACGGGGTTCGCTGGACTATCGACTCTTCGTCGAACGCCAGTGGACCGCCGGTGACTCCACTGTCGTCAATACGTTCTCGCTGGCGAAAGCATTCGCCGATGCCCGATTTGCGCGAAACATCATCGCCGAGCCTGTCAGTCTGATCGGTGTGTCGGGCAATCTGCTGCACGCATATGGCAACAACCCCAACGGATTTCGACTGACGACGACCACGCGTCTCGAAGCAGCCACCGGCACGTTTACGTTTGCACGCGCGTCGCTCGAAGCCACCACAACGCGCTCGATTGGACGTTATGCGGCGGCGTTGACTGGTGCCGCTGGCAGCTCGCTGGGGCGGCTTCCCTCACAGCGGGCGTGGTACATGGGTGGACTGCGGAGCGTTCGCGGACAGCCACCCGGCACACAGTCAGGCAACGCGTTTTGGTTGGCGCGTGCCGAGGTTGGGACACGTGCGTCGGCGTTTCGACCCGTCGGGTTTTTTGATGTGGGATGGGCCGGCAGTCGCGATGCATTCAGCAAGACACAGCCGCAACGAGGTGTCGGTGTGGGGCTCGGCTTCCTCGACGGGCTCTTCCGAATGGATCTCGCGCGCGGACTGTATCCGAACAGGCGCTGGCGTTTTGATTTGTATTTGGAGGCGCCGCTTTAGGAACAACTTGATCACGCAGAGGCGCGGAGGCGCGGAGGCACGGAGAACAACCATACAGGAGAACAGCCATAGAGGAGAACAACCATAGAGGAAAACAACCTAAAACCACCACACAATGAATTGGTGCGAGCCATCCGTCGATGGCCCCCCGTCGTTCTCCGCGCTCTCCGCGCCTCCGCGTGAACAAGCTGTTCCGCGCCTCCGCGTGAACAAGCTGTTCCGCATCTCCGCGTGACTCACCGCAACCGCATCACGCCCTCGCTGATCATCACCGTCGCACCACCCACACGCACGGCATCAATCACGCCACCTCGCTTGGACGCCTCGATCGACAACCTGCTCGGTCGCCCCATTTCAATACCCTGGGCCACCTCCCACGTCACGACTCCATCGCGCGGCGTTCGCTCCGCGAGATAGGCCGCCAGGCACGCATTCGCTGATCCCGTGGCCGGATCTTCAGGCACCGTAGATGCCGGCACAAACACACGCGCCCGCACATCGCAGCCACGCACGTGCGTCGGCATCGCCGACTCGTCCTCACCCTGCGTCATCGCAAAGATCATCGGCCACGCGGCCCACTCGCTCGCGAGATGCGACGTCCACGCATCTATGCGCACGCGCGCACGCCGCACCGCGTCGACGCTGGTCAGTGGCACGATCAGAAATGGCAGGCCGCAACTGACACCCGCCGGCGCGTGCGCGCCGCCGACAAAGTCCGACTCGGATAACGACAGCACGTCCGCCAGTTGTGCCATCGATAGCGCCGCCGCGCGGGTTTCCGGCAGTTGCGCCGTGGTCAACTGTGCATGCACCGGTGCGCCCGCTTCGAGACGCACACGAACCGGCACAGGGCCAACATTCTCACCCAACACAACCGTGATCTCGTCGCCCGTGGCGCGCACTTCGCCGCTGGCGACAAGCGCGTGCGCTGTGCCGATCGTCGGATGACCGGCGAACGGCACTTCGAGTTCCGGTGTGAAAATCCGCACGCGCCGAGTGTGTGACGGGTCTTCCGGTGCAAAGACAAACGTCGTCTCCGCGTAGTTGAACTCACGCGTGATCGCTTGCAGCGTCTCCGTCGGAAGGCCTTCGGCGCCGAAGACGATGGCGAGTTGGTTGCCCGAAAACGGCACCGACGTAAACACGTCGGCGGTGAGGAAGCGGAGCGTGCGCACCGGCGATTACTCTTCGGCCAGGAACGGATACTTCCAATCAAGCGGTGACGAAAACGTTTCCTTGATCGTGCGTGCGCTCACCCAACGCATCAAGTTGAGTTTCGAACCGGCCTTGTCGTTGGTGCCCGACCCACGCGCGCCACCGAACGGCTGTTGTCCCACCACGGCGCCGGTCGGTTTGTCGTTGATGTACAGATTCCCCGCGGACTGTCGGAGCACGCTCATCGCTTCACGCACGGCCATCCGATCACGAGAGAAAATGGCGCCGGTCAGTGCGTACGGAGACGTCGCATCGACGACACGCAGCATCTCGCTCCATGTCGCGTCGGCATACGGATGAATCGTGATGACCGGACCAAAAATTTCTTCACACAGCATGCGATGCGCCGGGTCGTCCGTCTCGACAATCGTCGGTTCCACGAACCAGCCTTTGGAGTCATCGCAATTGCCACCGGCCACGATCTTGGCCGTCTTTTTTGCATCGTCGAGATAGCCTTTGATGCGCGTGAACGCTTTCTGATCGATCACCGCCGCGACGAAATTTCGGAAGTCGCGCACGTCGCCTTGTTTCATCTCCTGCATCATGGCGACGCACAGTGACTTCACCTCTGGCCACATCGACTGCGGCACGTAGGCGCGGCTTGCCGCTGAACATTTCTGTCCCTGATATTCAAAAGCGCCGCGCACGATGCCCACGGCAACAGCCACTGGGTCCGCACTCGGATGCACGACAATGAAATCCTTGCCACCGGTTTCGCCAACGATGCGCGGATACGAGCGGTAGCGATCCATGTTCTGCCCGATCGTCTTCCACATCCCGTTGAACACGCCCGTCGACCCAGTGAAGTGCACACCGGCCAGATCGCGGTGCTTCAACGCGACCTCGGAGATTTCGGCCGCGTCTCCCGGCACAAAGTTGATCACGCCCGGCGGCAACCCCGCCTCTTCGAGCAGCTGCATGACATACCATGACGACAGCATGGCCGTCGCACTCGGCTTCCACAGCACGGTGTTGCCCATCAGCGCCGGTGCGCCTGGCAAGTTGCCCGCGATGGCCGTGAAGTTGAACGGCGTCACCGCGTACACGAAGCCTTCGAGCGGACGATAGTCGAGCTGATTCCACGCCGTGTGGTTGGAGACGGGCTGCTCTTCGTACAGGCTCTGCGCGAACGCGACGTTGTACCGCCAGAAGTCGATGAGCTCGCACGTCGCGTCGATTTCCGCTTGATACGCCGTCTTCGCCTGTCCAAGCATGGTGGCCGCGAGCAGCGTGTCACGCCACGTCGTCGTCAGCAGCTCGGCGGCGCGCAGGAATACCGCCGCGCGATCCTCCCACCGCCAGGAGGACCATTCCTTGTGCGCCACAGCGGCTGCCGCGATGGCTTCCTCAACAAGTGCCGGTGTTGCCTTGTGAAATCGTGCCAGCACGTGCTGGTGATCACAGGGCATCGTGACAGTGCCGAGGTTGCCCGTGTGCACGCGGCGGCCACCGATGACGATGGGAATGTCGACGACCTCGGTCTCCATGCGCGCCAATCGTGCCTTGAGTGACAGCTTCTCCGGTGAATTCGGCGCGAAGCTGCGAATGGGTTCGTTCACGGCATGTGGCACGCGGCGCGTGCCGTCGAACGCGGCATAAGACATCAGCGGATCTCCAAGGGTGCAGACGTGGGGCGGCGACAGCGCGAACGCGCGAACGGACCTGCGGGATTCGCCGCTCAACAAAACTAGCGCCCACGCTTCTCCGTGGTGCGGTCCGGTCACTACCGTTGGCGTATGCAACTGCCGTCTGCTTCCCGGCGCTCTGTCGTCGCGTGGGTCGTCCCGCTGCTCGTCATGCTGAGCGTGGTCGGCTGTGACACCGCCGCCGTGTCCTGGTCCGATCCTGCGGCACTGGCGTCGCCGCGCCCGCTCGCCGAACCGGCCCCGTTGCACAACGACACGTCTGCGGCCACAGGCAATGCGGCGGCGACTGCGGAACTGCGACTCGTGCGCGACCTGTTACATGAGGCCAATGCCACGACCGCGCTCGCAATGGTTGTCGCGGACATGCCGGAGTCGCGCGTGACCGCCGGGCCGACGCCGCCACCGATCGACATAGCCGAAGGGCCCCTGCACGCACTGGGGCAGGGTGACGCGCCGCTCGACAGTGCTGGCTGCACACGCTCGGTGCGCGTCGCGATTGCGCCGGGTCGAGGTCGAGTGGCGGTGTGGTGGTCACAGCGTGGTCACGGGCGCGTCTGGTTGCTCGCCGCGTGGCGCGATACGCTTCCGGCCGAGTCGCGCCTGTCTCGCTGGCGCGGACCAATTGTTGTCGATACGGTCGATCGCGGACCGAGTACGCTCGACGCTTCCTTCGACGGTGACGCGGAATGCGCACGGGCCGCACCAAGCGTGGTGGTCGACGATAGCTATGGCTACGTGCACGTCGGGTACGCACTCACCGGTCCTGAGGGACCTGGCGTGTTTTACGCGCATCAGATGGACCCACGATCCGCCTTCGAGTCGCCGGTGGCCATTGTCTATGGCGAGTCGCCGAGCGTCGTGCGCGTTGCGGCGCAGGGCGCGCTGGTAGCCGTCGCGTACGAAGATCCGAATAGTGGACCGCGACCGCGCGTCGCACTGGCCGTCTCCCGCACCTCCGGGCACACGTTCGAGGAGCGCATCGCGGCGAGCAGCGGTGTGGTCCCCTCGCGCGATCCGTTCGTCGCGGTGCGTGGGCGGGCCGTTGCGGTCGGCTGGACCGAGAATCCATCGGCCGACGGCACTGGCGCATTCCGGATCCGCCGCGCGATCGTGCGCCCGTAGCATTCACTCCCGTACCAACTCTTCTGAGATACCCATGCTTCTCCTTGGCGCGCACTGCATTGACAATGGAGGCATCGCCATGGCGGCGCTCCGCGCTGGGCGTGGTGCCATGCAGTCGCTGCAGATCAACAGTGCCGTACCCAAGTACTACAACGACAAGATTGGTGTGAAGCCGGAGCGCGTGGCGCGCTTTACCGAAGCGTTGACCACAGCCGGCATCCCACCGGCGCATGTCATCGTGCACGCGGCCTTCGTGCTCAATTGCGGCACGCCCGACGCCGAGAAGTGGGAGCGTGCGGCCGCCGGGTTAGCCAAGGAGCTTGAGCGATCCACCGCACTTGGCGTCGGTGGCGTCTGCTTTCATCCGGGCGCGGCCACCGATGGCGACCGTGATGCGGCCATGCTGCGGGTCGCCGAAGCGATGCGCCGAGCACTGGATGCCGTGCCGAACGGCGCAACGCGATTGCTCATTGAGAACACCGCAGGAGCCGGAACGACACTCGGCCGCACGCCGGAGGAGGTGGCCGCAATGCTCAGCGGGATTCCGTCGGCGCAGCGCCTGCGCACTGGGTACGGACTGGATACCTGTCATCTTTTCGCCTCGGGCTATGCGATCGCCTCGTCGCGGGAGGCGCAGTGCGCGGTGCTCGATGCCTTTGAATCGGCGACTGGTGAACCGCCTGCCTTCTTTCACCTCAACGACAGCGAAGGCGCGCTCGGGTCCAATCGGGATCGGCACCTGCGCGTTGGCGAGGGGTTGATTGGTGCGGAGGCCTTCCGGTGGCTGCTGCAGGACCGTCGCGCGCAACACGTCCCGCTCATCCTCGAGACCCCGCAGGAGCGCCCGGATATTGCCGACGATGACGACACGCCCGACGCGTGGGATGTCGCGTCGATCGCGTTTTTGCGCTCGCTGGCGAACGGCGACGATGCCTGACACGCGGTGCGACGCAACACTCGCGCGCGCGCCGATGACGCGTTTTCTCTGCGCACCGAGTGAAATTCTCTGCGTACCGAGTGAAATTTGCGCGAATTCAGAGGGAAAGTACGTTTACCGCTATTGCGCGACCTATCAGTCTTTGTAGTTTGTTGCGCGTCTGCGCATTGGCGCGACGCCAACAGAGCCGTTCTGAAATACGCGGC
Organism: Gemmatimonadaceae bacterium; assembly: GCA_031372205.1. Classification (GTDB taxonomy): domain Bacteria; phylum Gemmatimonadota; class Gemmatimonadetes; order Gemmatimonadales; family Gemmatimonadaceae; genus Gemmatimonas. The sequence continues at coordinate 15,495 of JANMKU010000368.1, forward strand.
TCGACCGGGTCACCCCCTCAGGAGACGCTATGGCCGCTGCGAAGAAGTCTGCAAAGAAGGCTGCGAAGAAGGCCGCCCCTAAGAAGGCTGCAAAAAAGGCTGCGCCGAAGAAGGCCGCCGCAAAGAAGGCCGCCCCTAAGAAGGCTGCTGCCCCCAAGAAGGCTGCCGCGCCGACCAAAGCCGCTGCACCGAAGAAGGTCGCGAAGAAAGCGGCGAAGCGTTCACCGAACGCCGCGTTCATGAAGGCGCTCAACGTGAGCCCAGCGCTTGCCGCCGTGGTTGGCAGTGCGCCACTCGCCCGCACCGAAGTGGTGAAGAAGTTGTGGGTGTACATCAAGAAGAACGGGCTGCAGGACGCCAAGAACCGCCGCATGATCAACGCCGACGACAAGCTCAAGGTCGTCTTCGGCGGCAAGGCACAGGTCAGCATGTTCGACATGACCAAGCTGGTTTCGAAGCATTTGACGTCGTAACCTTAGTCCGACGGCAGCGTATGTTTGAGGGGGCGCGTCCATGCGGATGCGCCCCCTCTGCGCTCAGCTCCTCTTAAGCCTTCCTTTCCGTGCCTTCCAAGAAGAAATCGCCCGAAACCGGCGGCAGCGTCGCCGCGCTTCGTGCCGGCAAGTCGAAAACCACAGGGCCGAGCACCTGGGAAAATGTCAAAGCGATTGCGACCACGCTCGCCGTCTTCCTGCTCATCCGAACATTCCTGTTCGAGGCGTATCGCATTCCGTCGGGCAGCATGATCCCGACACTGCTCGTCGGCGACTGGCTGTTCGTTAACAAGCTCGCGTATGGGCCGAACGTGCCGTTCACGTCGATCAATCTGCCAGGGTACACGGAGCCCAAGCGGCACGACGTGGTTGTCTTCAAATCGCCCAATCAGCTCGATCAGCCGGAAGACCCGAACCCGACCCTCGTCAAGCGGTGTGTCGCAGTCGCTGGTGACACGATCTGGATGCGCGATGGGTTGCTGTACGTGAATCGCATGCCACAGCCGCAAGGCTACCTGGCAACGCCGAATGCCAAGGGCGACGGTTCCTACGCGCACCCGCTCTTCTCGTGGCAGCACCAATTCGAGCTCAAGGGGCTGTCAGTCGGTGATCCACCGGCCACGCCGACAATCGATAACTGGGGACCGCTGGTGGTGCCACCCAAGCATCTCTTTATGCTCGGCGACAGTCGCTATGACTCGAAAGACGGACGCTACTGGGGCTTTGTCCCGCGGGAAAACGTGCGCGGTCGTCCGGTGTTTGTGTACTACTCGTACAATGCCGACGACAGTGATCGACCGCTGCCCTTTATCACCGATATTCGCTGGGGCAGACTCGGCACCATTCTCCGGTAGGCTGGATGTCGCCGCGATGCATGTCCTGTAGAGTACGCGGGCTGACACTCGCGGCACTGTGTCTCGCGGCGCTTCCAGCGGATGCGCGGGCGCAATCGAAACCGCGGGCTGGCGCGCCGCTCGTCGCCAATCGCGGGGCGGTGCACTCGGATACGTTCTGGGCACAGTCGCTGGGCATCCGCAAAGTGCTCACGGTGTATCTGCCGCCGTCATATGCTACCTCGCGTGCGCGTCGCTATCCCGTGCTCGTCTATCTGCACGGACTCACCGGCAGTGAGCGCAATTGGGTGGACAACGGGGCGCTCGATCGTACGCTCGACTCGCTCGTGGCTGCGGGACAGCCGGAAGCGATTGTCGTCATGCCCGATGGCGACGACGGGTGGTATACGACGTGGAATTCCCTGGTCACTGCGGCGCAGTGCGCGGCGGATACATCGCGACGGGAAGCAGTCGAGCAGTACTGCGTGCCGTGGCCACACTACGACGACTACATCGCGCGCGACATCGTCAGTCACGTCGACGCGCACTATCGCACGCTCCCCGATCGCGCCCATCGTGGCATCGCTGGACTCAGCATGGGTGGCCTCGGCGCCATGTCACTGGCGCTCGCGTACCCGGCCGTATTCGGCGCCGCGGCCAGTCACTCCGGTGTATTGTCGCCGCGCCTACTTGGCCCGAAACCGTGGGCTCCACCGTCGGTCTATGCCACGGACTCCATAGGGCTCCGCGCCACCACGCCGTGGTTGTGGAAATGGATGGCGCCGGTATTCGGACGAGACACCATTGGTTGGATTGCGCGCGATCCCGTGCGCATGGCCGCGCGCGCGTCACGGACTGCGGCAGCCGGTGGACCCGCGCTACCGGCACTGCGCATCGATTGTGGGGTGGACGATTCGTTCATCGAGCAGAATCGCGATTTCCATGCGACGTTGCTGCGGCTGGGTGTGTCGCACGAGTACGCCGAGTGGCCGGGCAAGCATGACTGGGTCTACTGGCGTGCGCATGCGGTGGAAAGCATTGTCTTTCTCTTGGCGCACACCCGAACGGAGACACCGTGAATACTGAGCTTTTCCCGTCGCTCAAAATGCCGACCGGCCAGGGCGACGATCAATTGGGCCTGGGCACTGTCGGTGTTGACAGTGGCCATCGTCGGCTGCTCAACGCCGACGGCACGTTCAATGTGCGTCGCAATTCCGGTAGCTGGTTGCATCAGAACACGCTGTTTCACACTGCGCTCACGCTGAGCTGGCCGCGCTTTGCAGTGGTGTTGACGGCAGCGTACGTCGCCATCAACCTGCTGTTCGCGCTGATGTTTGTGCTGTGTGGCGTCGACGGCCTGGCGGGACCCGGTCTCGACCTACCGGGCGGAGCATTGGCGCGCAGTTTCTTTTTCAGCGTGCAGACGTTTGCCACGATTGGATACGGACACATCACGCCGCAGGGCATGGTGCCCAACCTCATCGTGACCTTTGAGGCCTTGATCGGTGTGCTCTACCAGGCGCTTGCGGCTGGTTTGTTTATCGCGCGGCTTACACGTCCAAACGCCTCCATCGAATTCAGCAAAAACGCAGTGGTCGCACCGTTTAACCGCGGCATGGGGTTCATGCTGCGCATGACCAACACCAGACGCAGGGAGCTGCTCGATCTCGAGGCGCGAGTCATTCTCAGTCGCATGGTGCTGCGCGATGGCGCACCAGCGCGCCAGTACGAGACGCTCAAACTCGATCGTGAGCGGGTGACGTTCATGCCGGTGGCCTGGATGCTGGTGCACGCCATCGTGCCCGACAGCCCGCTCTGGGGTGCCACACCGGAGTCACTGGCGATTCAGTCGGCTGAGGTGTTGGTGCTCACAAGCGGTGTCGATGAGACGTACGCGCAAACCGTGCACGCGCGCACGTCGTATCAGGCGACGGAAATTCTGTTTGGCCACAAGTTCTCGCCGATGTTCGGCGCGCAGAGCGCCTCAGGACCGCTGGTGGTGGACGTGCGTCGAGTGAGCGCCACCGAGGCCGTCACGCGCTAACTACGCGATAACGCATTGGGCCCGCCCGCGGGTGGCGCCTGTGTGCCCTCGCGGTAGCTTGCGAGTACATGGCTCGTTTCTTTCCTCGTGACGTCGTCCTCTGGAGCGAAGAGCGCCTGCATCCGCTGCGCGCGTTCGCGGTGCGCGCGATTGAGCCGGCGTTCATCACGGGACTGGTCCTTCGCATTTACCGCGCGTTAGTCCTCGGTGCGACCATGAGCGCCGGATGGGTGGCGTTCGTGATTGGCCTTACCGGCGGTGTGCTGATTCTCTGCGGCATGCTGACGTGGCATCTGGGGAATTTTCCGATTCGTCGATGGCCCGCGCGTGTCGTGGCGTTTGTGCTCATCGAAGTGATCGCCGAGTTAGGGGTGAGCTCGCTCTTGATCGGCGTCAATCGTGAGCGGTTCGGATCGCGCGTCGCCGTCTGGGGAGACTGGTGGCCCATGGCCGGTCAGACGCTGGTGGAGCGCGCGGTCGTCATGGTCGGATTTGCGCTCGTGCTCGCGGGCTGCGTGCAGGTCATTCGACGTCTGCTCGACAAGCGGGTTCCTCACCCGCTCACGTAATCCCATGTTCTAATGTCAACGTCAACTCTTCACGCCGTCGCTCGCATGCGCCTTCTCCTGCTCCTCGCTTTCCCGTCCCTGTCCATCGCGCAGCCGGTCGTCACACCAGCCACCAAAGGCACCCGCACGTCGGGATCATCGGCGTCGGACACGCTGCGCCCCTTTGGCACGCTCCGCGATCAGGCCTTTCGCCAGCAGCAATGGCTGGAGCTGCGCATGGAGCGCACGCTGCCCGCGCTGATGCGCCGACAGGGGATCGACATGTGGGTGTTGCCGATGCGCGAGTACGCCGAAGATCCCGTGTTCAGTGCCATCACGTCGCCGACGACCTTCGCGGCACGTCGTCGTACCATTTACGTCTTCTTTGATCGTGGTGCGAAAGACGGCATCGAGCGCATCGCGCTCGGTGGCACGTCACAGGGCAATGTGTTCAAGGCCGTGCGCAGCGAAAAAGCGGTCGCGGCGCCTGCAGCGGGCAGCGGCAATACCGCACGTACCGCAGAGCTCTGGGGTGACGATCAGTGGTCGGTGCTCAAGCAGGTGATCGAACAGCGCAACCCGAAGAAGATTGCCATCAACAGCTCACGTACGTTCGCGTTCGCTGATGGCTTGTCGAGCGGTGAGCGTGACGGGATGCAACAAGCGCTTGGCACGGCGATCGTGTCGAAAATGGTGCCGGCCGAAGCGCTCGCGGTCGACATGATCGCGTCGCGACAGCCGGAAGAAGAAGCGGCGTTTACCGAGCTCAATCGGGTCGCGTGGCAGATCATTCAGGAGGCGTTCTCCAACAAGGTGATCACCCCTGGCCTCACCAAAGCCGACGATGTCGTGTGGTGGATGCGCCAGCGGTTGGCCGACCTCGGTGTGTCCACGTGGTTCCAGCCGAGTGTAGAGATTCAGCGACAGTTCGGTGGTGAGCTCGTTGGTGTGAATCCTACCATCCAGCGCGGCGACGTGTTGCACTGCGATTTCGGCGTGACGGCAATGGGTCTCAACACCGATACCCAGCACATGGGCTACGTGCTCAAAGTCGGCGAAACCGATGTCCCAGCCGGACTCAAGAAGGCGCTGCTCGCCTCCAACCGTCTCCAGGATATCACCACAGAAGAACTCCGCCCCGGGCGCACGGGCAATCAGATTCTCGCGTCGGCGCTTGGTCGCATGAAGAGCGACAAGATTGACGGCACCATCTACAGTCATCCGATCGGTCTTAATGGCCACGGCGCCGGTGCCCTGATTGGGCTCTGGGACTATCAGGACGGCGTGCCGGGTCGTGGTGATCACGTGGTGATCCCCGGGATGTGGTACTCGATCGAACTGCAGGCCACCACACCGGTGGCGGAGTGGGGGAATCAGCCAGTGCGTTCGATGCAGGAAGAGGATGTCATTGTCGATGCGGCTGGGAAAGTGCGATGGGCGTTCAAACGACAGACGGCGTTCCATTTGGTGAAGTAAGAGACCTGCGCGTTACATTGTCTCCATGATCCGGAAAAACAAACAACTTCTCGTCGTCGGCGACCGTGTACTGGTGAAAGCCGAGGACGGGGATCAGCGCACCAAGGTGGGGCTGTATCTGCCGAGCACGGCGATTGACAGCCAGGCGGTGCAGGGCGGGGAGATCGTATCGACCGGCCCCGGCCTCGCACTACCCGACCTGACAGATCACGGCGAAGACCCGTGGCGCACCAACGACTCAGGCCCGGAGGCGCGCTATGTGCCGATGCAGGCGCGCGTGGGTGACTACGCGCTCTTCTTCCGCAAGGCGGCCGTCGAGATCACGTTTGAGAACGAGCAGTTTCTCGTCGTGCCACAGTCCGCCATTCTCGCCCTCGTGCGAGACAAGGACCGCTAACCCTACTCGGCGGCGGGTTGCGGCGGCATGGTCAGCGAGTTGAACTCCACCGTCGACAAGCGCGCACCGGTTCGCATCATGTGAATGATGTTGTCAGCCTGGGCCACGGTGGCACCGAGGGTTCGCATGGAGTGATAGGCCATGCCCAGTGCGAGTTCCCGCTCCGCCATCAACGCTTTGCTGACCTTGAGGCGCTCAAACCACTCCTGTTCGACATCACCGTTCGTGCGCACAATAATTTGGATCTCCGGATTGTGCTTCCGCACCAGCTCCACAATGTGCTGCGAGCGGTACGGATCGGGTGAGGCGATGATCAGCAGTTTCGCGAACTCTGGTCTGGCATAATCGAGAATGCCATGGCGTGTGGCATCGCCATAGATCGTCGGCACGTTGAGTGTGCGCATCGCGTCCACCACGCGTCGATCCTGTTCAATCACCACAAACGGTTTGCGCTGA
>JANMKU010000441.1:0-1962 GCA_031372205.1 Gemmatimonadaceae bacterium
GGTCTTGCTCGGCGGCGGAGACGCTCGCTGTTTGCTGCGCGCCAAGTCGAAGTGTGCCGAGTTGTGCGGCGACGAGCGCGAGGCCGAGCAGAGTGAGGGGTCGCATGATGTTCGCCTGTTGTGGGAGCCAGAAGGTGCACGTGGCCAACGTCGGCGACAAGTTGCGGTGTCAGCGACGGGCGAGCTGCTTCACCGCCAGACGCGCCTGCTCCAGATGCAGCTCGATCGACGCCAGCGTATCGCCTGCTGTGGCACGGACCGATGCCGCCAACACCTCGTGCATGCGTGTCTGCCATCCCTTGCCGGTGGCTTTGTACGCGTCGAGTACGTCGTTATCCACGCGAAGGCTGATGAGCGTGCGCGTGGGCCCCGGCACCAACGTCGCCGCGTCGAGCTCGTCGGCCGTGGCCAGCGGTGCGACGTCTTCGTCAGCGTCCACCTGCGCCTGAAGCGTCGCGTCCGTCGGGAGCTTCGCGGCGATCACTGGCACGGACTGTGACAGCGCGCGCGCCTGATCCAGTGTGATCGGCCCGCCGGGAAGTCCTGCCTTACGTGGTGTGGATTGCATAGCGCCTCCGCTCCTGTCGGCTCGCGTGGCGGGCCGAGATAATGTGCCGGGTTTCGTCGTGGTCGATGAGCACGTACGCCACCGCAATGACCGTGTCGTCGATGCGGCCAATCGCCAGCCGTCGGGGTTCCGTCGAGTGGGCGCGCGGACTTGGGACGTCGAGCACATCGCCATCCCATATATCTGGATTGCCCATACGAAGGCGATGCCACGCTGGTCGATGTTCCGTTCGTTCTTGTCTGGACGCCAGTCGTAACGCATGATCTATTGTATATGCAAAGTATACACGCGTCAATACTGGAACATGTGTCGGTCGCTAGATGCCGTGAAGCGTTGCCGAACGCGATTCAGCTGGCGCAATGATCAGCGCGGCGGGACTTGCCAAGCAAAGGGTCGGGTCATTCCCTGCGGCCGTGTAGTCGCCAAGAACGGAGGAAGTATGCCGAAGCGTTTCCCGCGTAAGGGATGGGCCGGGCCGTTTACCGAGGAGCAGATGGCGGCCATGCCGCGGACGCCGCTTCCAGCGCGCAACCCTACTGATGCGGAGCTTCGTGCGTAAATTGAAGCCGACCCCGATAGCCCACCGCTGCCCACGGCAAAACAGCTGCGCCATGCGTTGGTGATCCCGGCGAAACGACCGACGAAGAAACCGATCTCGTTGCGCATCGACGCTGACGTGCTTGCGTCGCTGCGCGCAAAGCCGGGCTGGCAGACGCGCGTCAATGCCATCCTGCGCGACGCGGTGACCAGAGAACAAGAACTCGAGCGCGCACCGCAGTTACAGGAATTCGTGCGTTCGGTTGCCGCGAGCGCTGCCAAGCTTGGGTTGCAGGAATTCTTTCGACATTAGAACGCCGCGGCTGCCTTTGGCGCCGTTGCTTGTGGTTGGCGGCAAACGGTCAACCAACGCCTACATGGAGATGCCCAGCGCTAGCAGGATTGCGCGGTTCTTGACGTCCTCTCCGGCCTTCGGATTCTTTTGCACGTTCTTGAGACCGAGGTCGTATCGCACGGTCAATGACAGTTTACCGACCGACACACCCCCGCCAACCATCACGCCATAGTCGGTGCTTGTTGTGCCATCGCTATCCCCATCGTCGCACGGTGGCCGCTGCGACGTGGTCGTCGAGCCAACCGTCACCGTGATGTGGTTCGTGCCCTGCTGATTGAAGGACACACTCGGTCCGGCCCTCGATCGCGGAGAGCTTACCTCGGCCGTACCTTTGCCTGTCGCGTTGGTGACGGACGCCTTCACGCCCTTGACGATGTACAGCACTTCCGGAGCAAAATGGATTGCCTTTGCGATGGGCACGCTCAGCGAAACACCGGCGGCGTAGCCCATGCGCGATTTCTTGTTGGGCAGGTCACTCTCGGGTTTGATCGACGCCGTCGAC
>JANMKU010000009.1:0-2788 GCA_031372205.1 Gemmatimonadaceae bacterium
CTGGATTCGACCGTCGCAGAAGCGTGGGGGGCGATTGGGTCCGCGAAGTCAAGTCTGTGGGACAATCATGAGGCCGATGCGAACTATCGGCGCGCACAGATGCTCGACTCGAGTGTCGCGACGCTCTGGGGCTGGCACGCGCTGAATCTCATTCACATGGGTCGCTTCGAAGAGGCCCGCGATCGTACCCAACGTGCGCTCGCGGTCGAACCCGCGTCACTCATCGCACACACGTGGGCCGCGCAACTGCTTATGACGGTGCGTCGTTACCGCGAGGCCGACTCGGCCACGCGCGCCATTCTCGCGATGGACTCGACGTACGCGTTGGCGCTGGATGCGCGCGGCGAGGTACTGAGTTATCTCGGCAAGCATGACGAAGCGATTGCGCTGCTGACACGGAACCTTGCACAGCTTCCCGCGGATCAGCCAAATCAGACTGAGGGGATTCTCGCCTACGTGCTGGCGCGTGCGGGGAAGCCCGCCGATTCGCGCAACGCGATGAACCATCTGCGTCGCGTCAACGGCGGCGAGCTGCCAGCCATGGCCGTGCTGGCGGCGACGTTCGAGGTGCTCGGCGATCATGCGAGTGCCCTCGACATGATCGCGCGGGCCGTGAAGCAACCGGATAACTGGCTGCAGATGTACAATCGCGCCGAGCGGTACGACGCGCTGCGCAAAGATCCGCGCGCCGACGCGATCATGAAATCGATCGAACAGTGAGCGATCTCCGCGCGCGACTGCAAACAACGCTCGGCGACGGGTACACGCGTTAGCGCGAGCTCGGTGACGGCGGCATGTCACGCGCAATTGCCGCGGCCGGCGACCAAGCCGGACGCTGACGACGGGCGGCGTGTCAGTGGCTGATCCGTGCGCCCATCGGCAACCGGGTGCAGTTTGGTGCAATGAGTACCCACGAACGTCTTGCGGCCGCCCTCGCCGATCACTACCGCATTGAGCGTGAACTCGGTGCCGGCGGCATGGCCACCGTATATCTCGCGCACGACCTCAAGCACGAGCGCGACGTCGCGATCAAGGTATTGCATCCCGACTTGGGCGCCGCGCTTGGCGCCGACCGGTTTCTGGCCGAGATCAAGACGACGGCAAAGTTGCAACATCCGCATATCCTGCCGCTGCTCGACAGTGGCAACGCCGATGGACTGCTTTGGTACGCCATGCCGTATGTCGAGGGGGAAACACTGCGCGGCCGCTTGGAGCGCGAAACGCAACTGCCCATCGCCGACGCGGTGCGCCTCGCGCGTGAGATAGCGGATGCCCTGCAGGCCGCACATGCGCGTGGTGTCGTGCACCGCGACATCAAGCCCGAAAACATTCTGCGGCAAGGTGGGGCCGGTACAACACACGCGTTGGTGGCCGACTTCGGTATTGCGCTTGCTGTGCAAAGCGCCGCCGGCGCACGCATGACGCAGACGGGCTTAAGTCTCGGCACGCCGCAGTATATGAGCCCCGAGCAAGCCACCGGCGAAAAGGTGATTGACGCGCGCAGCGACATTTATGCGCTGGGCGCGGTCACGTATGAGAAGCTCGTGGGTGAGCCGCCCTTCACAGGGCCCAGCACGCAGGCGATCGTCGCGCGATTGCTCTCTACGCCGCCGCCATCACTCACGGCGACGCGCAACACCATTCCGCCGCATGTCGAAGCGGCCGTGCTCACGGCACTCGCCAAGTTGCCGGCCGATCGGCAGGCCAGCGTCGGTGAGTTCGCGGCGCAACTGGCGGGCGCCGTTCCGATGGCGTTCACACACGCCACCGAGACGCGCCTCAACACGGGGACCGACGCAGGGGTGCACGATGATCCGCGCCGCACCGTGCGCACACTCCGTCGCACGCGCGCCATGCTCGGCGCGACGACAGCGCTGGCGCTCGCGGCCCTTGCTGCCGTCGCGTGGCTCACCACGCGGCCGACGCCGGCCACACCGGTCCGCATCTTCACGCTCGCCCTTCCCGACTCCACGCAGCTATCGAGCCTGACCACTACGCGACGCGTCGCCCTCTCCCGGGACGGGCGCCAGGTGTTCTTCAACGTGAGCTCCACCACCCGAAGCGGCAGCGCGCTGTTCGTGCGCGAGCTCGCCGATACCATCCTTCGACGAATACCGGGCACCGAGGGCGGCACGGGGCCGGTGCTGTGTCCCGACGGGAAATGGCTCTACTTCAATTTTCAGGCGAGGACCTGGCGCGTACCGCCGCAAGGCGGACAGCCGACGCTTGTCGCCGATTCGGCGACGGTGACCGACTGCAACGACGCCGGCGACCTGCTGGTTACGCGAACTGGACGGCTCGTGCTTTGGCGTGCAGGACAACCGCCCCGCGATGTCGCCGCTCCGGACAGCGCGCGTGGTGAGAGTGGTCTCGCAGGCGGCACGTTCCTGCCCGGAGGAACGCATGTGGTGTTCTCGGTGATCCGCGAGGGTCAGACTGTCGCCAGCAGTACGCTCGCGACCGCGCCTCTATCCGGTGGAGCAGCCACGCTTCTCTCCGTCACCGGCGTGCGGCCGAAGTGGAGCCAGGGGCACCTGCTGTTCGTTCGCGACGGGAATCTCGTCGCGGCGCCGTTCGACCCGAAAGCGCGTACGCTGCGTGGTGAGCCCGCACCGGTGGCCAGCGATGTCGACACGCGACGCGGCGACAGCGACTACGACGTCAGCGACGAAGGCACGTTGGTATACGCGAACGGCGCCATCGATGCGCGGTACCGCCTGATCCGCGTGGATCGTTGGGGCCGCGAGGAGCTGCTCGACCGCGAACCAGCAGCGTATAGCTGGCCACG
>JANMKU010000452.1:0-19686 GCA_031372205.1 Gemmatimonadaceae bacterium
GTGTTTCCGGAGATCCCGTGGGAAAGCGCCTCGGATTCTTGCTGCAGGAGATGCTGCGTGAGGCCAATACCACGGGAAGCAAGGGCGCGGACGCAAGCATCCTTCACGAAGTCGTGAGTGTCAAGGAGGAGCTGGAACGCATTCGCGAGCAGGTGGAAAACCTCGAATGAGCACCTTTCCGGTCATCCTGTCCGCTCCATCTGGCAGCGGGAAGACGACAATCGCGCGCCGGTTGTTGGAGAGACGGCCGGATGTGGGTTATTCTGTTAGTTGTACGACGCGGCCACCTCGTGAGGGGGAGCGCGATGGACGGGACTATCGGTTTCTCAGCGAGACCGATTTTGTCCGACACCGGGACGACGGTGAGTTTGCCGAGTGGGCAATGGTGCATGGATACCATTACGGCACACTGCGGAGTGAAGTCAGTCGTGTGTTGGCGTCGGGCCAGCACGTGCTGATGGACATTGACGTGCAGGGGGCGAAACAGTTTGGTGCAGTCTTTCCTGACACGGTGTTGATCTTTGTGCTGCCACCGTCTGGTGACGTGTTGATGCGTCGTCTTGCCGGCAGGAAGAGCGAAAACAGGGAACGATTGCTGACGCGACTGCGGAACGCGCGCGCAGAGTTGGTCGAGGTGGGGCGATATCATTACGTCGTGATCAACGACGAGTTGGAGCGGGCCGTGGAACAGGTTGGCGCCATTATCGATGCCGAAGGGTTGCGGCACGATCGGGTCCACGCGGTGGAGGCGCAGGTTGAGGCGCTGATCGCGCAGCTGGAACAGGAAATCAACGTCTTCATCAAGGGCGACTGACTTATGCAAGTATTTACTCCGGGTGATGTGTCGAAGCACGCAGCGAACAAGTACCTGAGTGTGTTGATCGCCGCGAAGTTTGCGCGCGTGCTGAACGAGTTTCCGCGCGACCGATCCATTCACGAGAAGAAGTTGACGACTCGTGCGCTCGAAGAGCTTGCCAGTGGCGAGATCGAGTATCGCGTGATGCCGCGTCGGCGCACGCCGTAGCGCGACCACACGACGTTCGCCCAGCTCGCGTGGAGGACACGCTGAGTGGACGCTAAGGAGCGTCTCCGACGCTACCTTGAGCAGCGCCGGGAGCTGGGTGAATCGGAGCTTGTGCTCGACACCATGTCGGTGGACGATGTGCTCGCGATGCTCGGTGCGAAGGGTAGCGAGTCCACGCGGGCGCCTGCTGCCAAGCGATCAGTCGTTGCGCCCGTTGACGTCGTCGCGGTGCAACCGCTCGAAGGCAGTGCGGATGCGCAGGGCTCACCAGTGACGCCGAGCAGTCGGCCAAATCCAGCCGTGCGTTTTGACGCGGCGCAAATTATCGACTGGAGAAGCGCGCTCGGCGACACCGATACGACGCCGGGGTCGGCGGCGGGGTCTGAAGCACCGCCGGCAGGGAGCGTCATACCTGCGCGCGTGGACGGGTCGCGTGCGCTGCCGCACTGGCTTGCCGCGCTCGGCTTGCCTCACGGCATTGTGGTGTCCAGTGACGGCGCGAGCGACTCACATGCGTCTGCTTTGTCGTCGCTCGATCAGGTGGCGGAATCTGCGCGCATTTGTACGCGCTGCGCCTTGCACAAAACGGCAAAACACGTCGTGCCGGGCGAAGGCAGTCTCACCGCGGATTTTGTGTGCGTCGGTGAAGCGCCTGGTGCGAATGAGGACGAGCAGGGTCGGCCGTTTGTTGGAGAAGCGGGTGGTTTGCTCACCAAAATCCTCGACGCGATACAACTGCAACGCGACGACGTGTTCATCTGCAACGTGCTGAAGCACCGACCGCCGATGAATCGCGATCCACTGCCGGACGAGGTCCTCGCCTGTCAGCCGTACCTCATCCGACAACTTGAGCTGATTCGACCGCGAGTCATCCTCGCGCTCGGACGTTTCGCGGCCCAGACGTTGCTGCGCACGACCACGTCACTAGGTCAACTTCGCGGGCAACTCCATTCGTTCCATGGCGTCCCCCTGATCGTCACCTACCATCCCGCCGCGGTACTGCGGAACGAGGCGTGGAAGCGCCCGACATGGAACGATGTCAAGCTGGCTCGTCGCATTTTGGACGCATCGCGTGACGCATCGGTGCGCACCGATGCCAGTCACTGATCGACGACGACCATGACCAACCTTCCAGTCGCACTGCAGTCGTCCGTACCGGCACCGCGTGACCCGTACAAGGAGCGACGACCACCCTGGTCCGAAGAAGCAGAGCAGGCGGTGTTGGGCGCGATGCTGTTAGACGCCGACGCCGCCATGCGCGCCGCCGAACACGTCGATGATACGATGTTCTACCGCGAGGGACATCGGCGCCTATTCCGGGCCATGTTCGCCATCACGGAGCGCGGTGGTGCGGTCGATCCGCTCACGCTGGCCGATGAATTGGACCGTCGCGGCGAACTCGAAGCCTCCGGCGGACGCGAGTATCTCGCGTTCTTGCTCGACGCCGTGCCCACGGTCGCGAACGTCGAGTATCACGCGCGCATCGTCAAAGAAAAGGCGCTGCTGCGCCGGTTGATCGAAGTCTCGACGGAAATTGTCGGTGAAGCATTCGAGGGACGGACGACGGCCAGCGAACTGCTCGACATCGCCGAGTCACGAATTTTTTCCCTCGGCCAGTCGAAAGAACGCAGCGGATTCTCGCGGATCAAGGAGTTGCTCTGGCCGGCGATGGAAAAGCTGGAGCTGCTGGCCCAGCGCGAATCATCCATCACCGGCGTGCCAAGCGGTTTTCACGACCTCGATCACTTGACGTCCGGATTTCAACCGTCCGATCTGGTGATCGTGGCAGCGCGACCGTCCATGGGCAAGACGGCGTTCACGCTGAACATTGCGCAGCATGCGGCGATCACGGCCAAGACCGGCGTCGCGTTCTTCTCGCTCGAAATGAGCAAGGAGTCGCTGGTGCAGCGCATGCTCGCGAGCGAAGCGCTCATCGACGCACAGTCGCTGCGTAAAGGCGGTAGGGCGCTCGATGAATCGATGCCGCGTCTCGCGCAGGCAGCGGGTATTCTGAGCCATGCACCAATCTTTATCGACGATACGCCCGGCATCACCCTGCTCGAAATGCGTGCCAAGGCGCGACGCTTGAAGGCGGAGCATGACATCGGCCTCATCATGGTCGACTACCTCCAGCTGATGAGCGGTCCGGCCAACTCGGAGAATCGGCAGCAGGAAGTGTCGCAGATTTCGCGCGGCCTCAAGGGGCTCGCGAAAGAGTTGGGTGTTCCTGTTATCGCGCTGTCACAGCTCTCCCGCGCACCAGAGCAGCGTACCGGCGACGACAAGGGACGTCCGCAGTTGTCCGATCTGCGCGAGTCAGGCGCCATCGAACAGGATGCCGACGTGATCATGTTCATCTTTCGGCAGGAAGTGTATGCGGAACGCGATGAGAATGGTCGACTGAAGGATTCGACGCTCGAGGGGAAGGCCGAAATCATTATTGGCAAGCAGCGCAACGGACCGACGGGGAACATTCGCCTGTTCTTTCACAAGCAATACACCCGCTTCGACAACTTCTCCAATCGACAACCCCCGCCAGATTTCGGAGGCCCACGCTTGGTGTCCGGCTCATCGGACGATTCCGGACCGCCGTACTGATGGCCAAGGCGCGCGTGCTGTTTCGGTGCACTGCTTGCGGCGCTGATTTTCCGAAATGGGCTGGGCGCTGCGAGCAGTGCAGTGCATGGAATACGCTGGAGGAAGAGTCGGTCGCCGTCGTGGTCACCAGCAAGCGCTCGGCAGCTCGCGCGCAGGGCGGTGTGGCGGCAGCAACGGTGCAACTGGGCGTGGTCACCGGCGCCGAAACACACCGTTGGAAGACTGGGCTCAACGAATTCGATTTCGTGCTCGGCGGTGGCATCGTGCCAGGCAGCATGGTGTTGGTGGGCGGTGAACCGGGCATCGGCAAAAGCACGTTGCTGTTGCAGGTCGCGGCGCGGTTAGAGGCGGCCGGACATGCTACGTTGTACGTCTCCGGCGAGGAGTCCGCGCTCCAGGTCAAATTGCGCGCGGATCGCCTCAGCGAGGATGCGACGACGGTATCGCTCCTCACCGAGACGTCATTGGAGACGATCTTGGCGACAGCGATCGGCCTCGGCGACGACGGTCGACCGCTGGCGGCACTCATCGTCGATTCGATACAGACGGTGCATACGGAACTATTGGAGGGCGCACCCGGCAACGTCGGCCAGGTGCGGGAGTGTGCCGCACGGCTCATGCGCTTTGCCAAGGACTCCGGCACCACCGTGTTCGTCATTGGGCATGTGACGAAAGACGGCGGGATCGCGGGTCCGAAAACGCTGGAGCACATTGTCGACACCGTGCTCTACTTCGAAGGAGACGGAACACTGGACCATCGCATTCTCCGGGCAACGAAGAATCGTTTCGGGTCGGTTGACGAGATCGGCGTCTTCCGCATGGTCCCGGCGGGTCTCACGCCGGTTGACAATCCGTCGGCGCTATTCGTGGGCGATCGACGCGATGTCGCCAGCGGCAGCGCTGTCTGCGCACTGATGGAGGGTACGCGGCCGGTGTTGGTTGAGGTGCAAGCGCTCGCTGCACGCGCCGGTTTCGGCACACCGCAACGCGTGGCCAGTGGCATCGACTCGCGCCGACTCGCGCTGCTGCTCGCCGTGCTCGACAAACGCGGCGGCTTTTCGTGCGCGCAGCTCGACGTCTTTTGCAATGTCGTCGGGGGGATGCGGGTGCAGGAGCCTGCGGTGGACTTGGCGGTCGTGGCGGCGCTCGCATCAAGCGTCGTCGACAAGCCACTGCCTGCCCACGCCATTTTTCTCGGGGAGCTTGGGCTGGGCGGCGAAGTACGGCCGGTTTCACAAGCGGAACGTCGACTGTCGGAGGCGGCCAAGCTCGGCATGACGCACGCGTTTCTGTCCGATCGCGCGATTCCACGACGCATCCCCGGTGACATCCAGGTCATCGGCGTGCGTACATTGTCGGATGTCCTGCAACGCACGGTCGGGAGGTCGGCGTGAGGGCATTCGAATCGCCCGTGATGAGCAGCATGACTGACGCATTCGAGCAGCGACCAGCCAGGCGTATCATCCCTCCGCCGGCCGTCATGGCGCGGACCGACATGACCGCGGCAGCACCTGGTGTCGTGCGCGATGTCGGAGTGGTCATCGTCGCTGGCGGGGGCGGGTCGCGTGCCGGTGGTGAACTGAAACAGTTTCGGTGGGTCGCCGGTAAGCCCGCGTTGCTGCACAGCGTGCAGGCCTTCATGGCGCGCGATGACGTCGCGATCGTGGTCGTGGTGCTGCCCAAGGCGTATGCAGCGGATCCGCCACCATGGCTCTTTCAGTGTGATGTCGAACGGCTCCTCGTGTCCACGGGTGGCGCCGAGCGACAGGAGAGCGTGCGCAACGGACTTGAAGACCTGCCGGACGACGTGGTGATTGCGGTGGTGCACGACGCGGCGCGCCCACTGGTCACCAACGAGACGATTGATCGCGTCATTGCGGAAGCACGTCGGGGCCACGGTGCGATTGCCGCGTTACCGGTCGTCGACACCCTAAAAGAAGTTGACAGTAGTGGGCAAATCGTGCGCACCGTAGACCGCACGTTGCTATGGCGCACGCAAACACCGCAGGCGTTTCCCCGCGCGATGCTTGAGCAGGCGCATATCGCCGCGCAACGTGATCGCATTGACGCTACCGATGACGCAGCGCTCGTCGAGCGCATGGGGCAACGTGTCGTCGTCGTGCCGGGGAGTGAGCGTGCGCTCAAGATCACAACGGCGTCGGACTTTGCACGCGCGGACGCGCTGTTCCTGCTCCCCGAATGAACGTCACGCATCTGGCGGTGCCGTTTTGGTCGGCAGCAGAAGTCGAGGGAGCACTGCGGGGCGCGCGTGCGCAGCTCGACGACAAGCGCGTGCTGGCCTATCCGACGGAGACCGTGTACGGATTCGGCACCGCCCTCGACCATGACTCCGTGGAAGCCCTCGTGCGCATGAAGGGACGTCCAGCTGGCAAACCATTCCTCTTGCTGATTGGGGACCCGTCCCAGATCGGTCGTCTCGCGTTGCATCTACCGTCGTATGCCGCGCATCTCGCGGCGCGATTTTGGCCTGGCCCGCTCACCCTCGTACTCCCGGGTGGAGACAACCGCGTACCAGCGCGTCTCATTGGGCCAGAGGGTGGTGTCGCCGTACGCTGGACCCCGCACCCGGGGTTGCGGCGTTTGCTGGCCGCCTACGGTGAACCGATCACCAGTACGAGCGCGAATCGGCCGGGCGTCCCACCAGCGATGACGTCTGGGGAAATCGTGCAGCAATGGCCCGAAGAAATCCATCGCGGCGTGTTGCACGTGCTCGACGGAGGACGGCTGACGCCGTCGCGCCCATCCACCGTGGTTGATTGCACGGGGCGACGCGCACGGGTGATTCGGCCAGGGGTACTAACGGCCACCACGCTGCGCGAGTGTGTACCAGATCTCGTGGGCGATACCTGATCATCGATGAATATTCTTTTCGTCTGCACCGGCAACACGTGCCGGAGTCCGCTCGCGGAAGTGATTGCTCAGCGCGAGATCGAACAACGCGCCTTGTCCGGCATCATGGTGGGCAGCGCCGGCACGAGTGCGTGGAGCGATTCGGCCGCGTCAGACGGCGCGATGCTCGTCGCGCTGGAGCATGGCCTCGATCTCGGCCACCATCGCGCGCGCCAGCTGTCGCCGGATATCGTCGCAAGGGCCACACTGATCCTGACGATGGGTCCGCACCATCTCGATCGTGCGGAGGCGCTCGGCGGGAACGGTCGCAGTTGGTTGCTGACGGAGTACGCGGGAGGGGCTGGCCGCGCCCGCGCCATCAGTGATCCGTTCGGCGGCGACCTCGAAGGGTATCGGTCGACGTTCGCTGAACTCGCCAACGAGATTGCAGCGATCTTCGATCGCCTTGCGACCGAGCAGCGTCGCCCGACAGCGTGACGATGCAGGTGCGCGCACCTTCGTATCCGACGCGTCTCGTGGTGCTCGGGCATCCAGTCGCGCAATCATTGTCACCACAATTTCAAAATGCTGCCCTGGAGCACGCGGGTCTTACCCAACGGTACGGCGCAATCGATGTGTTACCGTCCGGATTGACTGAGACACTGGCGCAGCTGGCGCGCGAAGGTGCCGGCGGCAACGTGACGATGCCGCACAAACAGGCTGCCTTTGCCCTGGCAGCTCGCACGTCGCCACTCGCCGCGCGCCTCGGTGCGGTGAACACCTTCTGGCATGAGGACGGCGTGCTTGTTGGCCACAACACCGATGTGGCTGGAGTGCTCGCGTCCATACTTGCCCTGTGCCCCAATGGCGTACGTGGTGCGCGCTGCACTGTGCTAGGCGGGGGCGGGGCGGCGGCCGCAGTTTATGTTTCGCTCGCGGATCTCGGCTGCACTGACGTGCAGGTGTGGACCCGCTCGCCGACGCGTACTTCATTGCTCGCGAATCGGGCACGCGTGCACATTCGCGTCGCAGCAACACTTGACGACGCGCTCGATGGCGCAACGCTGGTCGTCAACGCGACGCCGATTGGCAAGGACGGCGTCGCCATGCCACTTTCGCCCGATGACCTGCCGGACAACATCGCGGTGTGCGACCTCGTCTACCATCGTGACACGACCGCCTTCGTTCGGCAGTGTCGTACGCGAGGGCTACGCGCCGAGGATGGCCGCCGCATGCTCGTGGAGCAGGGTGCCGAATCGTTTCGCACCTGGTTCGACGTTGAGCCCTCACTCGACGTGATGTGGCAGGCACTTGGTGAGACATCCGCCGATGCATGAGCGCATCGCCAGCGCGCGAACGCTTCTGCAGGGGTTGACGGAGCTGCTGCTCCCGCCAGCCTGCGCCTTATGTCGCGCGCCGCATCGACACGGCGCGGACGGCATTGTGTGTCCGGGTTGCCTACTACGCATCGTCGCACTCGGTCATCCGCAATGCGCGCGCTGTGGGCATCCCCGCCTCTCTCCGCTCGCTCCACTACCCAGCGACATGAGCGGTGCGCCGCCAGCGCTCCCGCCGTGTCGCTGGTGCGACCGACTGCCGTCCATCGTACGATCTGCGCGCTCGGTGTGCCGCATGGATGTTGGCTCGGGTGCGTCACTCGTGCACGCGCTCAAGTACGGCGCATGGCCCGCGGTCGCCGTGCCGATGGCGCAGCGCATGGCTCGCCTCGGGTTTCCGGATGATGTGGTCGCGGAGCGGGCGGCCTTGGTGCCCATGCCGCTCTCGCCGACGCGGCTCCGCGAACGTGGGTACAACCAGGCGGAGCGGTTGGCGACGGGATTGGCCGCGCATTGGCGCATCCCCGTGTGGGGTGCGTTGCAGCGGGTGCGTCACACCAAGTCGCAAGTGCAGTTGACACCGTCGGAGAGGTCGCGCAACGTGTTGCGTGCCTTTGTAGTTCGACGCGACGGCGCGTCGTTGCTGCGCGGCCAGCACATCGTCTTGGTGGATGATGTGATCACCACGTCCGCGACCCTGAACGCCGCAGCGCAGGCGCTCGTCGAGGGCGGTGCCCGCATCGTTAGTTTTGTGACCTTCGGGCGCGCGCCAGATCCAGGCGACCGCGCCGACTCGACTTTCGACTCCGACCGGAACTGATCGAATGGGTATTCGCGTAGGCATCAATGGCTTCGGCCGCATTGGGCGACAGGTGCTTCGCGCCGCCAAACAGCAAGGCGTCGCCGACATCGACTTCGTCGCCGTGAACGACCTCACGGATACGGCAACGCTCGCGCACCTGTTCAAGTACGACTCGGTGCATGGACGATTTGATGGCGAGGTGTCCCATGACGCCGACAGCATCACCATCAACGGTGACAAGATTCGCATTCTTGCCGAACGTGAGCCGTCCAAGTTGCCCTGGAAGGAGCTGGGCGTGGACATCGTGCTCGAGTCCACCGGACGGTTCACCGCGAAGGCCGACGCGGCCAAGCACATCGATGGCGGTGCGCGCAAGGTGATCATCTCGGCGCCGGCCACCAACGAAGACATCACATTGGTGATGGGTGTGAACAGCGACAAATACGATCCGGCGAATCATCACGTCATTTCCAATGCGTCGTGCACAACGAACTGTCTTGCCCCGATGGTGAAAGTGATTCGGGACAACTTTGGCTTCGTGCATGGCACCATGGTAACGATTCACAGCTATACCAACGATCAATCCATCCTCGACTTGCCGCACAAGGATCTCCGTCGCGCGCGCGCGGCAGCGGTGTCGATGATTCCGACATCAACGGGCGCGGCGAAAGCCACCGCATTGGTGATCCCCGAGGTGAAGGGCAAGATCGACGGCATCGCGGTGCGCGTACCAACGCCGGACGTGTCGCTCACCGATCTCACCTGCGTGGTCGAGCAGTCTGTGACCAAGGAGTCAGTGAATGCCGCATTCAAGGCCGCTGCGACTGGAGTGCTCGCGGGGGTTCTCGACTACAGCGTGGAACCACTTGTGTCGGTCGACTACGTGGGCAATCCGTACTCCTGCACACTCGATTCGCTCAGCACCATCGTCATCGATGGCACGCTGGTGAAAATCTCCGGCTGGTATGACAACGAATGGGGCTACTCGTCCCGTTGTGTCGACCTGATCCGCTTTGTTGGCGCTCGGCTCTAGCCGCTACCGACTGACCCACTAATTGCGCGGGCCCCGGTACACGTTGTGCCGGGGCTCGCGTCTGGATCCCTATGAGAACCCGAACCATTCGTGATCTGTCGGCAGCGGAGTTGCAGGGCCAGCGCGCATTGGTGCGCGTGGACTTCAACGTGCCGCTGGATGACCACGGCCACGTCGCGGACGACACACGCATCGTCGCTGCGCTTCCAACCATTCGTTACCTGCTCGATGCAGGAGCGCGCGTCATTCTCCTTGCGCACTTTGGCCGACCGAAAGGTGCACCGGACGCCAAGTACTCACTGGCGCCGGTCGCCGAGCGTGTGCGTGAGTTGCTCGGTCGACCGCTGCAATTCCTTGGGGACACCATTGGCGCACGTGCCGTTGCGGCGACGCACGCGCTACCCATTGGCTCGACGCTGCTGCTGGAAAACACGCGGTTCCTCGCGGGCGAAGAGCAGAATGACGATGCGCTCTCGCAAGAGATGGCCTTGCTCGGCGACGTGTATGTGAACGATGCGTTTGGTGCGGCCCATCGTGCGCATTCGAGCACGGCCGGCGTCGCGCACTATTGCCGCCCGGCCGTTGCCGGTTTGCTCATGGAAAAGGAGCTCGCGTACCTTGGCCGTGCGCTCGCGGCACCGCAGCGTCCGTTTGTCGCCATTCTTGGCGGCTCGAAGATCTCCGGCAAGATCGACGTGGTTGAGGCGCTGCTACCCAAGGTTGATTTTTTGCTCATCGGCGGTGCGATGGCCTGCACGTTCTTTCGCGCGATGGGGTTCGAGACCGGAACGTCGCTCGTGGAGCCGGATCGTCTGACGATGGCGAAAGATTTGCTTGCACGCGCTGGTGCGAAACTGGTGCTGCCCACGGACGCGAGCGTCGCGGTCACGATGGACGCTGGCGATGCGTTCGCCGTCGTGGCGCGTGAGGCGATTCCGGCCGGTGAGGCGATGTTCGACATCGGTCCCGCCACGATAGCGGCCTACACCGCAATCATTGCCAATGCACGCACTGTGCTGTGGAACGGACCGATGGGCGTGTTTGAGAAGCCGCCATTCGATCGCGGTACCATGCGCGTCGCACATGCCATGGCCGATGCCACGGATCGCGGCGCAACCACCATTATCGGCGGCGGTGACTCGGCGGCGGCGGTCACGGACGCGGGGCTCGAATCGCGGATGTCCCATGTGTCAACCGGCGGCGGCGCGTCGCTGGAGTTCCTCGAAGGCAAACCGTTGCCTGGCGTCACGGCGCTCGACTCCATCTGAACACGCTCGTGCACCCAATGGGTTGCACGACGTTCCCCGTATCTCCGTCAAATACTGCCATGCATCTCAAGCCGATCATTGCTGCAAACTGGAAGATGAACCTTGGCCCGACGGACGCGCGCGCCTTTCTGCAGCGCTTCCTCGCGCAGGCGCCGCGTCAGCACGACCGCACGCTCGTGTTTTTTCCGTCCGCGCTCACCTTCGCGACTGTCATGGACCTTGTGCGTGAACGTCCTGACATCTGGGTCGGCGTGCAGAATGTCTTCAGCGAAGCGCAGGGGGCGTACACCGGAGAGACGTCCGTATTGATGGCGCGCGATGCCGGCGCCCGCGTGGCGTTGATCGGTCACTCGGAACGGCGTCATGTCTTCGGCGAGACAGACGCGGCGACAACGAAGAAATGCGCGCTCGTCGCCCAGTCGCGCCTCGTGCCGATGCTCTGCGTCGGTGAGACGCTGGCTGAGCGCGAAGCGGGTGCGACGGCCGCAGTCGTTGAACGTCAACTCGCCGCCGGCATCGCCGAACTGGAGGACGCCAACGTCGCGACCATGATGCTCGCCTACGAGCCCGTCTGGGCCATTGGAACCGGTCGCACGGCGACCCCGGATGATGCGAGCGACATCCACGGCGTCCTCCGTCGTGCGTTGGCGTCGCGGATCGGTGAAAAAGCGGCCGGTGGTGTGCCGATCCTGTACGGAGGATCGGTGAATCGCGGTAACGCGGCAACGCTGCTCGGAGCGCCGGACGTCGATGGCCTGCTGGTCGGCGGCGCCTCTCTCGACCCCGACGCGTGGAGTGGCATCGTCCGCAGCTGACAGCTCGCGCTGAGCGGCGGCATCCGGTGAGTCGCACGTGGGCACTTGAATCCAGCCGCCCGTGACATGATCATTCACGGCTGAGCGCTGAAACGTTTCCGCCGTGCAGGCGGTGTCTCCGACTTCGTGCCATGTACACGTTCCTGCTTGTACTCCTGATTCTCGACGCGCTGATTCTCGTTGCCGCGATCCTTCTGCAATCCGGTAAGGGAGGCGGTCTTGCCGCGAACTTTGGCGGCGCTGGCTCGTCGAGCGACTCCGTGATGGGCACGCGTCAGGCGGGGAATCTTCTGACCAAGGCCAGCTGGTGGTGCGGAGGCCTCTTTCTCGGATTCGCGTTCGTCCTGCAGCTGATGTCGACGCGCTCCGTGGCGCCGAAATCCGTGTTGGATCGTCTCGCCGCGCCCGTCACTTCCGCGCCGGCACCCGTCGGGAACAACGCTGCCGCGCCTGTGGCACCGCTCACCGCGCAGCCAGTCGCGCCGACGGCGACGCCCAAGGCGGCACCCAACGCGGCGCCAAAAGCGGCACCGCCGGCCACGCCCGCCAAGAAGCCGTAAGAGACGCGCGTGCACACGCTGCCACCGGAAGGGTTCCTCCTCCTCGAGGACGGAGCCCTTTTTCTCGGTCGATTGGTTGGTTCGACGATCCCAACTGTGGCCGAAGTGGTGTTCACCACGAACATGACCGGCTATCAGGAGGTCTTTACCGATCCGTCGTACCGCGGTCAGATCGTCGTGATGACGGCGCCCGAGATTGGTAACTACGGGGTGAACGCAGACGACGGGGAGTCAGCCTTCCCGCAGGTCTCGGGGATCGTCGTTCGGGAGTTATCTGCCACGTACTCCAATTGGCGGGCGACTGGTGGGCTCCCCGAATGGCTCGCGACGTACGGCGTGCCCGCGCTCACCGGCGTGGACACACGACGGCTGACGAAACATCTGCGGTCATCCGGCGTCATGCGCGGCGTGATTGGCATCGGCGCGGCTCCGTCAAAAGATGCGCTGGCCGCGCTGGACGCATGTCCCAGCATGTCCGGCCGCGACCTCGCCAGCGGCGTCTCCACGACCACGGCGTATGCCTCGGGTGACGCAAACGCGCCGTTCCACGTGGTGGCGTACGACTATGGTATCAAGGAGAATATCCTGCGCTTGCTCGGTGAACACGGGTGCCGCATGACTGTGGTTCCGTCGAATACCCCGGCATCCGCTGTGCTCGCCCTGCAGCCGGATGGCGTATTTCTGTCAAACGGCCCCGGCGATCCGGAGGCGGTGACCTACGCCCCAGGAGCAATTCGCGAAATCGCCGCCCAGCACATTCCCATGTTTGGGATTTGCCTCGGTCACCAGTTGATCGCGATAAGCTTTGGTGGTCGAACCGAAAAAATGCCGTATGGCCACCGGGGTGGCAATCAGCCGGTGAAAGAGCTCTCGAGTGGACGAGTGCTCATCACGGCGCAGAATCATGGGTTCTCCGTGGTCGGCAGCGACCTCGCTGTGGACGGGGCTCCAGAGCTCAATGTCACACACGTGAATTTGAATGACGGCACTGTGGAAGGCTTGCGTCATCGAACACTGCCGGTCTTCGCCGTCCAGTATCACCCAGAAGCGGCGCCTGGCCCACATGACGCGGTCCCGCTCTTCGATCAGTTTATTGCGGCGATGCGATCTGGACCTGCGAAGGTGAGTCAAACGCTTGACTCATAAGCACTAAGGTCATACGTTCGAACTTAGGATACGTCGCGTCGCGACCCTCGTCGACGCGCGTTGCACCCTTGGTAGAGTCCATGACGAAAGCCGATCTGGTTGAGAACGTCACGGCGCGTATCGCGCGGACGGCTGGCCCGACCATCTCGAAAAAAGATTGCGCACGGGTCGTCGACGCATTTCTCGACGCCATCAAAGATGCGTTGCAGGAACAGAAGAACATCGAGGTGCGTGGCTTCGGCACATTCAAGATCCGTCAACGGAAGACGCGGATGGCTCGAAATCCACGCACGGGTTCGCCTGTTGAAGTCTCGGCCAGGCCAGTTCCCGTGTTCAAGCCCTCGAAAGAATTGCGCGCCATGGTCGCGGGTGTCGACGAGAGCGAGTTAAGCGACGACGACGACGCGTACTAACCGAGTACTAACCGAGTATTGACCTGAGGCGCTGTTTCGTGAGCCCCGCGAGTCATAGCTCGCGGGGTTTTTCATTTCGGGGCGACCGCGCATGTGCTACCTTGTGCGTATGGGCATTCCCGTCCTACTCTTTGCCTCGTACGCCGACGCGTTCGGAGCGCCACAGGTCGACGTGCCGATCGCGGCACCATGTCAGGTCCGCGCGCTGGTCGACGCGATGCGCGCGCTTCCCGGCGGCGTTCGGCTGCCTTCGAGCCCGCTGGTCGCGGTCAACCGAACGTGGGCTGCGTCAACAACGACCATCGCGGTCGGCGATGAGGTGGCGCTCATTCCACCAGTCGCCGGTGGGTGACGCGCTTGGTGCGCCTCGGTACGCCGCCATCGTCGACCGTCCAATCGACGTCGCCGCATTGATCGCGCGGGTGAGTGACGACGGCGTCGGGGCCGTGTCCGTATTTCTCGGCACCGTGCGCGACATCAACGACGGCCGCGCTGTCACCGGTATCGACTACTCGGCCTATCGTCCGATGGCCGAGTCGGAAATGATGGCCATCGCTGGCGAGGTGTGCCAGACGACACCCGGGCTGCGTATCGCGATCGAGCATCGCGTGGGGACGCTCGCAGTTTCCGAGGTAAGCGTCGCCATCGCCACCTCCCATGCGCGACGCACACCAGCGCTGGACGCCGCGCGGTTGGTAATTGAGGCGTTGAAGGTTCGTGTGCCCATTTGGAAGAACGAGCATTATGTCGATGGCGACCGAGCGTGGGTGGACCCGACCGGCGCCCAGGGGCTACGGATATGAGCGAGCAGGCGAGCGACATCGTGCCAAGCGACATCGTGCCAAGCGACATTGTGTCGAGCGACGAGGTGATGCGTCCTGCTGCGCCCGGCGAATCGCACGACCAGTTCGGTCGGCGTATCGAGTATCTGCGGATTTCGGTGACCGATCGTTGCAATTTTCGTTGCCGCTACTGCATGCCGCTCGAGGGGCTGCCGTGGCTGCCCAAAGCGGAGATTTTACGCTACGAAGAAATCGCCGAAGTGGTCTCGCAACTGGCGCCGCTCGGACTGCGGCGACTGCGCATCACGGGAGGGGAGCCGACCATCCGCCCGGAGCTTTCGAAACTCGTACGCATGCTGCGCGCAATTCCGGGCGTCGAGGACATCGCATTGTCGACAAACGGCGTGCGCCTCCCCGAGCTGGCGTCGGCCCTTGCTGACGCCGGACTGGATCGGGTCAATATCAGTGCCGATTCACTGCGTCCGGAGCGCGTCGTGCAGATCGCCCGCCGCGATCTCGGCTTCGATCTGATCCGATCCGCGCTGGCGGCAGAGCGCGCCGGTTTGCATCCGATCAAGGTCAACGTCGTCGTCATGCGCGGTATTAATGATGACGAGATTGAAGCGTTTGCCACACTGACGCGCGAGCATCCTTGGCATGTACGGTTCATTGAACTGATGCCGGTTGGCGACCTTCGCGAGCTGACGTGGGACCACGTACTGCCGAGCGATGAGTTGCTGCGCAGGGTGCAATTGCTCGGCGTGCTTGCGCCTGACTGCGGTCCCGAACGCGGGAATGGTCCCGCGACGTATTGGCGGTTCGCTGGTGCCGCGGGTACGATTGGCGTGATCACCCCAATGACGCATACGTACTGTGACAGCTGCAATCGCGTGCGCCTTACGGCGGACGGCCGCCTGCGCACATGCCTCTTCGGCGACCACGAGGTCGTGTTGCGCGATGCACTGCGTCGCGGCGAACCACTCGCACCGCTGTTCCGGCAGGCGCTCGCCGAGAAGCCGCGGGCACATGAACTACTGCAGATGCAGGTTGGTGGGCTGCGTGCACTCAGTCAGGTTGGCGGCTGACGGGTCGCCATGTCGCGGTCGCCACGTCGCGTTCGCGTGACGGTGCGCCGTCGAGCGATGCGTGTGTTGCTCGGCTTCGCGCGTCGCCCTAAGTTGCGATAGCTAGACAAGATCTGGCCAGACGCGCGACGCGTCGCTCACGAGGCACGTACTTCGCTCGGACAACCGTTCGGAGAATCGAATTTCATGGTCAACAAAATCACCGTGGTCGGTGCCGGAAACGTCGGTGCGACCACTGCGCAGCGCATCGCCGAGAAGTCGTTGGGTCGCGTCGTGGTCATGGTCGATGTGGTGGAAGGTATTCCGCAGGGCAAGGGCCTCGATCAGTGGGAGTCCGCACCAATCGAAGGATTCGACTCGCGTGTGATCGGCACGAACGGCTACGACGAGTCGGCTGGCTCCGACATTGTGGTGATTACGGCCGGCATCGCCCGCAAGCCGGGAATGTCACGGGACGATTTGCTGAACACGAACGCCGGCATCGTCAAAGCGGTCTCGGAGCAAATTCGCGCGACGTCGCCAAACGCAATCGTCATCGTGGTGTCGAATCCGCTCGACGTCATGTGTTATGTCGCGAAACAGGTCACTGGTTTCCCGCGCGAGCGCGTGATCGGCATGGCGGGCGTGCTCGACTCTGCGCGGTATCGTTCGTTTCTTGCCGAAGCGCTTGACGTCTCAGTGCGCGACATCCATGCAATGGTGCTTGGCGGTCACGGCGATACGATGGTACCGCTGATTTCATATACGACCGTGAGCGGTATTCCGGTCACTCAGTTGATGGAACGCGCCGCGCTCGACGCGATCGTGCAGCGGGCGCGCGAGGGCGGCGCGGAGATCGTGAAGCACCTCAAGACCGGCTCCGCCTACTACGCGCCGTCCGCCGCCGCAGTGGAAATGGTCGAGGCCATTGTACTCGACCGCAAACGGATCCTGCCGTGCGCGGCGTGGCTTGAGGGCGAGTACGGGATGTCGGGGTTGTTCCTCGGCGTGCCCTGTAAGCTCGGGCGCAACGGTCTCGAGAAGGTGCTGGAGATCGATTTGACCGCAGATGAACGAGCGGCGCTCGAGCGCTCTGCGCAAGCCGTGCGCGAGCCAATGTCGGTGCTCTCCATCTGATCGGTCCGGGCCGGCGCCTCACCGCACGTGACGGCGCCGGTTCCTTCTTTAACCCCACATATGTACGCTCTCAAGCGCTTCTGGCAGAGCACGATCGGCAAGAAGATCGTGATGGCCGTAACTGGCATCGTCGGCGTCCTCTTTGTGCTCGCCCACATGTCCGGCAACTTGCTGATGTTCAAAGGGCAGGATGCGATGCATCATTACGCGCAACTCCTGCGCACGAGCATGCCGCTCCTCTATGCCGCGCGCGGCGTGCTGCTGGTCTGCGTGGTGATGCACGCGGTGTCCGCCTATCAGTTGACCATGCTGGCTCGCGCAGCGCGTCCGCACGACTATGCGGAACGACGTCCGCAGGTCACCACGTTTGCCGCCCGAACCATTCGCTGGGGTGGGGTGCTGCTACTGGTGTTTATCATCTTTCACTTGTTGCAACTGACGCTGGGTGTAGTGCATCCGGATTTCCGCGAGATGGATCCGTATCACAACGTCCGCACTGGACTCGCGAACCCACTCATTGCCGGGTTCTACCTGATCGCGATGGGTGCACTCGCGCTGCATCTGTACCACGGCACGTGGGCCGCCGTGCGTACGCTTGGCGCAGCGCGCCCTGCTGCAATGCCGTTAAAACGCGTCGTGGCACTCGTGCTGGCGGTGATCATTGCTGCCGGCTTCATGCTCATCCCGTTGGCCACGCTGGTCGGCGCGTTTCCTGATGCGCCGCCCATCGCCGAGAACCGTTGAGATGCTCACGTTAAAGTCCAACATCCCCGAGGGTCCGTTAGAACAGAAGTGGGACCAGCATCGTTTCGCGATGAAGCTTGTCAATCCGGCCAACAAACGTCGTCATCACGTCATTGTGGTTGGTGCCGGATTGGCGGGTGCGTCGGCGTCAGCAACGATGGCCGAACTCGGTTACAAGGTGTCGTGTTTCGTGTATCACGATTCGCCACGCCGGGCGCACTCGATCGCCGCACAGGGTGGCATCAATGCGGCGAAGAACTACCAGAACGACGGCGACAGCGTGCGACGTTTGTTTTACGACACCATCAAAGGCGGCGATTTTCGCGCTCGAGAAGCGAATGTCTACCGGCTGGCGCAGGTCTCGGTCAACATCATCGACCAGTGTGTGGCGCAAGGCGTGCCGTTCGCGCGCGAGTACGGCGGCCTGCTCACCAACCGATCCTTTGGTGGTGCGCAAGTCTCCAGGACGTTCTACGCGCGTGGCCAGACAGGGCAACAGTTGCTGCTGGGGGCGTACCAGGCGCTGGAGCGCCAGATTGGGTTGGGCGCCGTCGATATGCACACCTTTGAAGAGATGCTGGACCTCGTGGTGGTGGACGGACACGCTCGCGGCATCGTGACGCGGAATTTACTGACGGGGAAGATCACCTCGCATGCTGCCGACGCGGTCGTACTCGCCACCGGCGGCTACGGCAACGTGTTCTACCTCAGCACGAACGCGAAGTATTGCAACACGTCAGCGATCTGGCGCGCGCACAAGAAGGGCGCGGCGTTTGCGAACCCATGTTACACCCAGATTCATCCTACGTGTATTCCCGTGAGTGGCGACCATCAGTCGAAGCTGACGTTGATGTCGGAGTCGCTGCGCAATGACGGGCGCGTCTGGGTACCGCTGGCCGAGGGCGACAAGCGCGCGCCGGCGCAGATCCCGGAGGCGGAACGCGACTACTTCTTGGAGCGCAAGTATCCCAGCTTCGGCAATCTCGCACCACGCGACATTGCGTCACGCGCCGCCAAGGAAGCGTGCGATGAAGGCCGCGGCGTCGGCCCCGGTGGTCTTGGTGTCTACCTTGATTTTGCCGACGCCATTAAGCGGCTCGGGCAGAAGACCATTGCCGAACGGTACGGCAACTTGTTCGTCATGTATCAGCGCATCACCGACGAAGATCCGTACGCCATGCCAATGCGGATCTACCCGGCCGTGCATTACACGATGGGTGGGCTCTGGGTGGACTACAACCTCATGACCACGATTCCGGGATTGCACGCGATCGGCGAAGCCAATTTTTCTGATCACGGCGCAAACCGACTCGGCGCGTCTGCGTTGATGCAGGGGTTGGCGGACGGATACTTCGTGTTGCCCTACACGATTGGCCACTACATCGCGAGCACGAAGTTGGCACCGGTCGACACGTCACACGCGGCATTTGTGAGGGCAGAGGCCGAAGTCGCCGCGCAGCAGCAGGCGTTCCTCTCCATTCGCGGCAAGCGCACGGTGGATTCAATTCACAAGGAGCTTGGGAAGATCGTGTGGGACTACTGCGGCATGGCGCGCACGCGCGACGGGCTGACAAAAGCGCTCGGATTGCTGGCGGCATTGCGGGAAGAATTCTGGAGCAATGTCAACGTGCCTGGCACAGGCGAGTCCCTCAACCAGTCGCTTGAACGGGCAGGACGCGTGGCCGACTTCATAGAACTTGGCCAACTCATGTGCCGCGACGCGCTCGAGCGCGAGGAGTCGTGCGGCGGCCATTTTCGCGTGGAGTATCAAGACGCGGGCGAAGCGCAGCGTGATGACGAACACTTCGCGTATGTCGCGGCATGGGAGTACGCGGGGCCCAATGCCCCACCGATTCTTAACAAGGAACCGCTGGTGTACGAGAACGTGCACCTCTCCACGCGGAGCTATAAGTAATGAAGCTGACTTTGAAGGTGTGGCGTCAGGCAAGCGCGTCGTCGAAGGGCTCGCTCCAATCGTATGCGCTCGACGGCGTCAGTCACGACATGTCGTTCCTCGAGATGTTTGACATGCTCAACGAACAGTTGACGGAGGCGGGTAAGGAGCCCGTCGCCTTTGCGCACGATTGCCGCGAGGGCATTTGCGGTTCCTGTT
>JANMKU010000468.1:0-8122 GCA_031372205.1 Gemmatimonadaceae bacterium
CGATCGTGCGCTGGCCACCATAGCGGGTCGCCTTAAGGTGCAGATTGGCGGAACAGCGAACAGTCTGGACCAGCTCGAACGCAAAGTCGACTCGCTGCTTGATGAACGAAAACAGATGGAGAAGCGACTCGATCATGCGGCGCGCGGCGGCGCAGACGGCGGCGGCGTTGCTCAGCAGCTCGCGGCCCAAGCGATCGATGTAAGCGGACTCCGGCTGGTGGTGTCACACGTGACGGTCGCCGATGCGCGATCGTTGCAGACGCTGGGCGATGCGCTTCGCGACGCGCTGGGAAATGGCATTGGCGTCCTAGGCGCGGAACTGGCTGAGGGAAAAGGTGCCGTGCTCGTGGTCGCCTGTGATGACGCGCGGGCGCGAGGACTGACCGCAGACGTGCTGGTTCGCGAAATCGCCGCCTCTGTTGGTGGTCGCGGTGGTGGCAAGGCCCACATGGCGCAGGCTGGCGTGGACCTTGCGAAACTGGCCCTCGCTTTGGATTCGTCGCAGGGCGTGGTCCGGCGACTTGCTTCTCCATCAGGGTGAGCGGCTTGTCGGCCATACCGCTGCCAATGGCCGCCGAGGCCGCAGTGCCCTCGCCAACATCCGTGGGTGCCTGGTTCGCCTATGTTGAGCCGGCACCACCAGCGGCGCTCGCCTTCCGCTTGGCTCAGCTTCTGGCACCGTACGCGGAGCTACCGGTGGCGCAGTTGCCGGAATCGTGCCTTCAAGCCGGTGAGCAATTGCTGGACGGGCTGCTGGCATCAGGCTCAACGTCGCGTGGTACTGCCCTCGACCTGCTTGCCGTCGACGCGCTGGTGACGTATGCCTTCCAGGTGGCGGCCGACGAGCCGAGTCGCATTGAAGCACGGGCGGCGCGCGCCATGGCGGGTATCGCCTTGCTTCCGAATGCGCGGCCTTGTTGAAGTGACGGTCCAACCTCGCGCGGGAGGGGATGCGTGATCGATATCCATTCGCACTTGTTGCCCGGCGTCGATGATGGCTCGCCGTCGTTGGAGGTCTCGGTGCCGGTCCTGCAGCGATTCGCGCGGGATGGCGTAACGGTGCTTGTGTGCACTCCGCATTTGACGGCGTCGCGGGCCCAGGAGGCACCGTACGAGCGGCATCTTGAGATTCTGGCCGAGCTACAAAGGGCCGCACCCGGGATGCCCGAGCTACGACTCGGCTGGGAGATCATGCTTGATACTCCGGGAACAGACCTAACCGCGGCCTTACTCACACTGGGCAGCTCACGGGCGTTGCTTGTCGAGTTTACTCGCGGCGGTCTACCGCGCGGTGCGACGCACGAACTCCGGCGGATCATTCGGAGCGGACGGACCGTGGTCTTGGCGCACCCGGAACGGTATTTCGGATGCACGCTGGAGATCGTCAGGGAGTGGCGAGAACTCGGCGTGGTTATTCAGACGGATGCGTCGATGCTCACCGCACGCGGGGCGCCGGGTGACATTGCACGCGGTATGCTTGCCGATGGGTTGATCGACATCTTGGCGTCGGATAACCATGGCGATCATCGCAGTCTGGCAGCAGCTCGTGCCTGGCTGCTAGAGCGCGGCGGGAAGGATCAAGTGGACTTGCTGACGACGACGAACGCGCGGCTCTTGCTCGAAGACGAAGACCCGCTGCCGGTGCCCCCCCTTCGCGCTGGCTTCGTGGACAAGTTCAAACGTCTCTTCGGCGGCTAAGCAATTTCGCTGACAGCTCATTCCCGTATATGCCTGATCCTGCCGTGATTCCGTTGCTTGATGCATTGCACGAACTGGCTGACACAGCCCAGCGCGCGGCGCGCGATCTGGAGGTGGACCTCTCGCGAGCGCTCGCGATCGTTGGTGAGACCGTGCGGGCTGGCGGGACACTGTATTTCTGCGGGAATGGTGGCTCAGCGGCCGACGCGCAGCATCTCGCCACCGAGTACGTGGTCCGCTACATGCGCAATCGACGAGCGTATCCAGCCGTCGCGCTCACGACAGACACGTCCCTCATCACGGCTGTCGGCAACGATTTTGGGTTTGATCACATTTTTGCTCGACAGATCGAAGCCTTAGCTAAACCCGGAGATCTTCTCGTCATTCATTCCACCAGCGGAAACTCTCCCAACGTCCTGCGTGCGGCAGAGGCCGCTCGGCAGAGGGGGGTGCGGGTGCTCGCACTCTCTGCCCGCGACGGCGGTTTACTCCGAGCGTTGGCGGATGTCTGTGTGGTGGTGCCGACGGATCGAACCGACCGCGCGCAGGAGATTCATCTCTGCATCCAACATGCCATTTGCGAAGTTGTGGAGCGATCGCTTTGATCATTCCTGTGCTTCAAATCACTACACCAGAGCGTGTTAGGTGTAACCGTATAATGTATGGTTCCAGATGGTGCGACGTATGATCGATCTACGGGGAAAGCGAGCGTTGGTGACCGGCGGTACACGTGGAATCGGTGCCGCAACTGCGACGATGCTGGCGGCCGCTGGGGCGAGTGTCGGCGTGGCCTACCGCACGCGCGACGACGATGCACAGGAATTGGTCGCGGCGCTCAGCCAGCAAGGTGGAGCAGCCTTTGCTTTCCGAGGCGATTTATCTACCAACGAAGCCAACGAAGGCTTTGTTGAGGCGGGTGTGCGAGCGTTCGGAGGTGTGGACATCGTTGTGGGTAACTCCGGAATTTGGCCCCCAGTTCCGATCGATGTTGAAAACCTTGACGACGCGCGATGGCGTAGCACGATCGCCACAAATCTCGATGGCATGTTCTTTCTGGCGCGGGCGGCCGTTCCGGCCCTCTCGTCAGGCGGGCGCCTCGTTTTTGTGTCCAGCACTGCGGGGCAACGTGGAGAGGCCGGACACGCCGACTACGCCGCAACCAAGGGTGCCATGATCTCATTCGTGAAATCGTTGGCCGTGGAGTTGGGTCCTCGCGACATCACCGTCAACTGCGTGGCGCCCGGATGGGTCGACACAGAAGCCGTTCGCACGCCGTTCGCTGGCGACGGTCGGGCGAGAATCGAAGCCGCAATTCCGCTACGACGAGTCGCATCGCCGCTCGACATCGCCGGCCCGATTGTCTTTCTCGCCAGCTCCCTTGCTCGGCATGTGACCGGAGAGGTGCTCAACGTCAACGGTGGCAGCGTGCTCTGCGGGTGATGCCAGGCGCAGAGGTGCTCGTACTTCACCCTCCGACAAGCGTCCTCGAGATCGCACGCACGTTGCGAGACAGTGGGTACGAGACGTGGTGCGTCGGCGGTGCGGTCCGCGACGCGCTGCTCGGTCTGGAGCACCTCGACTGGGATTTGGCCACGGCGGCAACCCCGTCGCAGGTACAGCGTTTGTTTCGGCGCACCGTGCCCGTTGGCATCGAGTTCGGCACCGTGGGCGTGCTAGACCGATCGGGTACGATGCATGAGGTCACCACATTTCGCCGCGATGTCGAAACGGATGGTCGTCATGCTGTCGTCGAGTTCGGCGGATCGATCGATGAAGACCTCGCGCGCCGAGATCTGACCATCAACGCGATTGCGTACGATCCGTTGCGTCACGTGCTGCGCGATCCATTTCACGGTCGCGCGGATCTCACGTTGCGGGTGGTTCGAGCCGTTGGAGATCCCGCAGAACGAATGCGCGAGGACCGTTTGCGTGCATTGCGAGCGATAAGGTTCGCGGCTCGATTCGACTTCGCGATTGACCCGGCAACGTGGCAGGCGATTGTTGACAGTGCCGAACATCTCGGGCGGTTGTCGCCGGAACGCGTCAAGCAGGAACTGGAAAAGACGATGGAGCAGGTGCGGTCGCCGTCGGCCGCCTTTCGTCGCTGGCGAGAGTGTGGCGCATTCGGCGTGCTGATTCCGGCGCTCGCCGCGATCAGCGAGGCAACATTGCGCGCCGTAGATCGGCTCGCCGTGCCCGGCATGCTGCGACGGCCCCAGCGACGGTCTCTGCGAATCGCGGCGCTGTTCAGTGACCTCACCGGACAGCAGACGGAGCACGCGTTGCGTGCTCTGCGTTTTTCCAAAATCGACATTGCCTGGATCGCAGGCTTGGTGGATCGATGGTACGTGCTGCACGAAGCGCTCGGCAACACGCTTCGTGCGCGGCCGCTCACGAGTGCCGAACTGCGGCGCCTTGCCGCGGACGTTGGCCGACTTCGTGTGACCGGCTTCATGCGACTCGCAGCGGCCCGGTGGAGTGTGTTGCCGTCGCACATTGCGCCAAGCGCGTTGTCGGTTCACTCGACGTATCGGCGGTTGCTGCGTACGGCGTTTCGGGACGCCATCGCAATCGGCGATTTAGCAATCGACGGCGACGATCTTCGTGTAGCCGGAATTCCACCTGGGCCGGCCGTGGGTCGGGTGTTGGGCGCGCTCCTTGCGCGCGTCATCATCGATCCGGCGATCAACACGCACGGGCAGTTGGTGGAATTGGCCAGCCACCTAGTGCGTGACGACGCGCCCGAGATAGGGGCGAATCGGAAGTGACCAAGCGAGCGCCTGCGGCGAGCGGTGGCGGGCCATCGCTGTTTGCATCCAAGGTGTCGGAGCCGCTCGCATCGCGATTGCGCCCGCGAACGCTCGACGAGTACGTCGGGCAGCAGCACCTACTGGGCGTAGGGATGCCGCTGCGGGAAGCGCTGTCCCGGGGTATCGTGGACTCGATGGTGCTCTGGGGGCCGCCTGGCGTCGGAAAGACCACGCTGGCTCGCCTGTTCGCGCAGTCAGCGGATGCGGTGTTTGTCTCGTTTTCTGCGGTGAGCGATGGTGTCGCGCGCGTGCGTGAGGTGGTCGTGGAGGCTGAACAGCGCCGCAATATTGGCCGAGGCACGATCCTGT
The DNA here is from genome assembly GCA_031372205.1 of Gemmatimonadaceae bacterium. Taxonomy (GTDB): domain Bacteria; phylum Gemmatimonadota; class Gemmatimonadetes; order Gemmatimonadales; family Gemmatimonadaceae; genus Gemmatimonas. Next base: position 4,818 of record JANMKU010000468.1, read on the forward strand.
TTGTCGATGAGATCCATCGTTTCAATCGATCGCAGCAGGACGCGTTTCTTCCGCACGTTGAAGCCGGCGTCCTCGTGCTCGTCGGGGCGACGACGGAAAATCCGTCGTTCGCGCTCACTGGTGCGCTTTTGTCGCGTGTGCGGGTGCTCGTCCTCGAACCGATTGGGATCGACGACTTGCAGGCGCTTGTAGAACGAGCGCTCGCTGATTCCGAGCGCGGACTGGGTTCGAGAACATTGACGATCGATGACGCAGCGCGCTTGTTGCTGGTCGAGCAGGTGGACGGCGACGCGAGGCGACTGCTCGGCGTTCTTGAGTCCGCCGCCGCATTGACCGACGATGCGGGCGTGATTACGCGGCGTCAGATCGAGGCGGCGATTCAGCGACGCGTGCCGCACTACGACAAGAGCGGTGAGGGACACTTCAATCTGATTTCAGCGCTGCACAAGTCGCTGCGAGGTAGCGACCCGCAGGCGGCCCTCTACTGGCTTGCTCGCATGATTGAAGGTGGCGAGGACCCGCGGTATCTCGCGCGGCGCATGATTCGAATGGCCATGGAAGATGTTGGCCTCGCTGATCCGCAGGCGCTCACGCTCGCCCTCGCAGGGGCTGACACGTATGAACGGCTTGGCTCACCGGAGGGCGAACTCGCACTTGCTGAAGTCGCGGTGTACCTCGCGACAGCGCCAAAATCGGCAACGGTGTATCAGGCGTGGACGGCCGCACTGGATGCGGCGCGCTCGTCGCCGGCTGCTCCGGTTCCATTGCACCTCAGAAATGCGCCGACCGGACTGATGAAGGAACTCGGCTATGGGGCAGGGTATCAATACGCGCACAGCGTTCCTTCCGCCTTCATCCCGCAGAACTATTTGCCGCCATCTCTCGAAGGCCGCATGTTCTATCAGCCGGGTCCATTCGGTTTCGAGCGCGACATCGCCAAACGCTTGGCGTTTTGGGCGCAACTTCGTGAGCGTGCCGCGGGTGCAGAGCCGCCGCCCATGTCCAGTATTTCGTCTCAACTCTCGTCCCCAGAGGATTCTTGATGCGCAATTCCATGGCACTTCGTCGCAGGGCCGTTGCGATGTCCGCCGCTGTGTTCGCCGCCACCATTGGATGTGCCACCTTTGCCCGTGGCGGCTTCAAAGACCCCGTGGTGAGTCTCACGGATGTCGCCATTACTGGCCTCGGTATTACGGGTGGCAGCGTCGACGTCGTGCTGTCAGTCTACAATCCGAATCGCTTCAAGCTTGAGGCGGCGAAGTTGACGTATCGCGTGGATGTTGATTCGATCCAACTTGGCAGTGGAGCCTTGGACAATCAGTTCGTTGTGCAGAGCGGTGACTCGTCGCTCGTGCATTTGCCGATAAAGTTCAGCTATGTCGGTCTCGGGCTCGCCGGCCGGTCGCTGATTACGTCCGGGTCGATCAACTACCGTGTTCGAGGTGATTTCACCGTTGGAACGCCGATCGGAAGTTTTACGCGGCCGTATGATCGGACTGGCCGTTACTCATCAGTGGCCGGAATCGGCCGTTAAGGCGCAGTCAAGTTCTCCACAGCGCGACTCCACAAATTACCACCGGACCCAGCCCATCAGCCGCGATATCATTTCACTGACACCACCCGCCGAGCGGGCCATTCTCGTCAGCGCACCGTTCAAGACGAGTCGCGCGCGACATCATGCGGATGAGCATTTGGAAGAGCTTGCCCGGCTCGCCGACACAGCGGGAGCGATTGTCGTCGGCACGCTAACGCAAGCATTGGATCGACCGCATCCCGCGACGTACCTCGGCAAGGGCAAAGTCGACGAGCTCAAGCAACGTGTACAGGAACTCGGTGCCACGCTCGTCATTTTTGACGACGAACTGTCACCGGCGCAAGGGAAAAATGTAGAGACGATGGTCGGCACACGCGTCATGGACCGCGCCGAGCTTATCCTGGATATCTTTGCAACGCGTGCGCGGTCAAGTGAGGCGCGTATGCAGGTCGAGGTGGCGCAACTGCAGTATTTGCTGCCGCGCCTGACGCGCATGTGGACACATCTTGAAAAGATGCGCGGTGGCATTGGCATGCGTGGCCCAGGGGAGACGCAGCTCGAAACCGATCGCCGTCTCATTCAGGCGCGGATTCGTATTCTGAAAGAAAAACTTGCTGATGTCGACCGTGCCCGCGAGGTGCAGCGCCAGGGGAGAACTTCGCATTTCCGTGTGGCGCTGGTCGGCTACACCAACGCGGGAAAGTCTTCGATTCTCCGTTCGCTCGCCAATGATCACGATGTATTTGTCGAGGACCGGCTGTTTGCCACGCTCGATCCGCTTACTCGCGAAATCGATGTGGGCGACGGGTACACCGTGCTGTTGACGGACACCGTCGGTTTCATCCGCAAGTTGCCGCACCATCTGGTGGCGTCCTTTCGCGCCACGCTTGCGGAGGCGCGTGAGGCGGATCTACTCCTGCATGTGATCGACGCCAGCGCGTCGGTGTGGGAGGAGCAGCGTCAAGTCGTTGATGCGGTGCTTACCGATCTTGAGTTGGCGCACCAACCGACGCTCTATGTGATGAACAAGATGGACTTGGTGCCGCAGCACGATGTGGACGCGGTGCGCCAACGCGTATCCAATATTATGCCGAATACCCAGTTCGTCTCAGCGACGGATGCCGGCGGGCTTGATGTGCTTCGCGACGCCCTGCGAACCGCGATGCGCGAGCAACGCCCGGTACTGGAAGTTCGCATTCCGGCGTCGAACGGGCGTCTGCTCGCCGAGGTGTACCGCGACGGGGAGGTGCTCGATCAGCGCAATGAGGACGACATCATGGTGGTTCGGGCGCGACTGAACGAACGCTCAATGGGAAGGCTGCGGCAGGCCGGTGCGAGAATCACGGTCACGTCATTGTCCCCAGTGACAGAGCAGCGCCTTGCGGCGGCCATGGCAGCCAAAACGTCCGTGGCATGAGTCGATCGCGCTGACGCAGCAGAAAGGGGGTGGCAATTGACATTGCCACCCCCTTTCTGCGTTCAAGTGGTCGCGCAGGGACTCGAACCCCGGACCTCTGCTGTGTGAAAGCAGCGCTCTAACCAGCTGAGCTACGCGACCGATCAACCGCTAGCTGTCCGCGCACGAATGAACGACGGATCAGAGAGCTTAGCGGCCGCACGCAAGCGACGGAAGCCCTGCCGCCCGACGAACGGTGATTCAAACTGGTGCAAAATGGTCCGGGTGGGACTTGAACCCACGATCCTTCGATTATGAGTCGAGCGCTTTGACCAGCTAAGCTACCGGACCGGCTCACCTCATCGCGACGGACAC
>JANMKU010000470.1:0-28947 GCA_031372205.1 Gemmatimonadaceae bacterium
GCGCCGCTGCCGCCGCGACGGTGAGGTCAGAGCGCACGGCATCCGATGCGTAGACGGCCACGCCGCTTGAGCGCAGCAGGCGCGACACCGCCACGCCACTGCGCCCAAGCCCAATCACGGCGAACTCCCCTTCGCGCTGCGAGAGCAGTCGCGCCACGGTGGACGCGAGATGAGGCGATGCGGAATCGTGCGACACGGTCCGTCCTATCGAAGCTTGAGGGTGCTCAATGCCAGGATGGCGCAGAGCACACCGACGATCCAAAACCGGATCACCACTTGCGACTCAGGCCAGCCCAACATCTCGAAGTGATGATGCAACGGCGCCTTCAGAAAGACGCGATGCTGTTGCGCGTACTCGAGCCCGTGGCGATGGCGCCTGTACTTGAACACATATCGTTGCAAAATGACTGACACCATCTCTGCGAAGAACACGAAGCCGACCAGCGCAAGCAGAAACTCGCTCTTGAGCAAAATGGCGATTGCGCCAACAGCGCCGCCAAGGGCCAGTGCCCCCGTATCACCCATGAACACCTCCGCCGGGTGCGCGTTGTACCACAGGAAGCCGATACACGCGCCAACGACTGCGGCGCAGTACACCGTCAGTTCGCCAGCGCCACGCAGGTAGAACAGTTGCAGGTACGTGCTGGTATCCACACGCCCATTGAGGTACGCGAACAAGCCGAGCGTGAGTACGGCGATGGCGACCAGTCCGGCAGCCAATCCATCAAGGCCATCCGAAAAGTTCACCGCGTTGCTCGTACCAGTCAGAATGAACGTCACCCACGGCACATACAGAAACGCAAACGCTGGCGTGAGCGGCACCACCAACACGTACTTGAGGAACGGCAGTGTCGTGGACGCGCCGGGGAGCGTAGACAACGGTGACAGCCAGAGGATGAGACCCAAGCCAATGCCACAGGTGACCTGCCCGGCCAACTTGTACCGCTCGACGAGTCCTTCGTTCTTCAAGCCTTCGCGTTTCTGCTTGAGCTTGAGGTAGTCGTCGAGGAAGCCAATCGCGCCCATCCAAACCATCACCGCCACGGCGAGTTGCACGTAGTGGTTGGACAAGCGCGCCCAGAGCAGCACCGGTAGGACAGACGCCGCAACGACGATCAGTCCTCCCATCGTCGGCGTCTCTCCCTTCCCGGCGTGCGAGTCGGGCGTGCCAGCGCGCACCACCTGATGCACGGACATACTGCGCAACCGCCGAATGATGATGGGACCAAGTCCAAACGACACGAGCAGTGCGGTGACGAAAGCAGCGGCCGACCTGAACGTGATGTAGTTCAGGAGGTTGAGAATGCGGATGTCTCGCGCAAACGGTTGCAAGAGCGCGTAGAGCACTTAGGTGGTCGACCAGGTGGTGAGAGTGGGAATGAGTCGCTCGAGCCGCATACCGCGTGACCCCTTGAGCAGAATCACCGCGCGTTTGGAAAGTTGTGGTGCAAGCAATGGCCAGAGTCCATCGAAGTCATCAACCGTGATCACCCTGCTGTCCTGCGGAGCGATCTCGGCAAAGGCCACGGCGAAATCGCCGACACCAACGATCAGATCGGCAGACGACGCGAGTGCCGCGCGCGCGACCGCATCATGTTGCACGCGTGACTGCGCACCAAGTTCGCGCATTGACCCCAGAATAGCGACGCGCTGCCGCCCACTGCCCACGCCGTCCAGAAGATCAAGCGCGGCACGCATGGATGCCGGGTTCGCATTGTAGGCGTCGTTGATCAGCACGGCGTCGCCGAGCACCGTCCATACCCCACGCATGCTCGGCACCGGCATGGCCGCCATTCCGTCGGCGGCGTCCGCTGTTGCCACGCCACACGCACGTGCCACGGCAAACGCCAGCATCGCGTTGGCCGCGTGATGCGCACCACGCAGCGGAAGCACCACGTTGACACCGTCGACCTCCAGCCACGGCCGCCCCTCGTCATCAAGCCCCCAGCGGGAGGGCGTGACATCTGCATCAGACAGACCGGCGCTGATCACCGCTCGGGCGCGCTGCCGAGCCAGCGCTGCTACCGCCGGAAGCGCGCTCGGCACGACCGCCAGCGTCGCGCCGTCGAATACGTCGGCCTCTTCACGCAATACACCGGCAAGGTCGCCAAGCCCTTCGAGATGCTCCTCGCCGATCGACGTGAGCACGGCGACATCGGGTTCAGCGATGCCTCGCAAGCGCGCAATCTCACCCGGACTGTTGGTCCCCACCTCGATGACGGCAATCTCTGCATGCGACGGGATCGCCAGCAACGACAGCGGGACACCAATCAGGTTGTTCAGATTGCCTACCGTGGCGTGCACGGCAAGCGTGCGCCCGAGCGCGGCCTTGAGCAGTTCCTTCGTGCTCGTCTTCCCATTCGATCCCGCAACGGCGACCACACTTCGCCCCCACGCTCGACGCCATGCGGTGGCCAGCTGGCCGAGCGCGACCAGCGTGTCGGGGACCACGTACACCGGGAGCCCCAGTCCGTCGGCGGCGCGAGCATCGCTGATCACACAGGCGGCCGCGCCTGCATCACGCGCGACGGTGAGGAATGCATGTGCATCGTACTGTTCGCCGCTGAGCGCAACGAACAGATCACCACGATTGAGCGTGCGCGTATCCGTTGAGATGCCGCCAAGCGCGCGTGGCATTCTCGGTCCAGTGCCCAGCGCTCGAGCCACCCGTTCCAAGGTCCAATACGGATGCGGTCGCATCGGGAGCACGGCCCTCGCTGCCCCGACCGCAATACCAGCGGGTGGGTGTTCCATCACACGGTCTCCGACACCGACATCGCCGCCACAATCTCGCGCTCATCGAACGGGAACGATGTCGTGCCACGGATTTGATACGTCTCGTGCCCCTTCCCGGCGAGCAGCACAACGTCGTGCGCTGTTGCGATGGCCAGCGCGTGCGCAATTGCCGCGCGTCGGTCTTCGATGCGCACGTGATCGCGTCCGGTCATACCGGCTTCAATGTCGTCAAGGATGCGGTCGGCGTTTTCCGTGCGCGGATTGTCGCTCGTCAAGAACACCACGTCAGCCAGCGACTCCGCGATGCGTCCCATCTCGGGTCGCTTCCCTCGGTCGCGATCGCCGCCGCAGCCGAAGACCACTATCAATCGGCTTGGCGCGGTCGCGTCGCGCGACGTGACCACGAACGGACGCAGTGCACGCAGCGCACGCTCCAGTGCGTCGGGCGTATGTGCATAGTCACGAAGCACCGTCGGGCTCGTGCGCAGTCGTTCAAGTCGGCCAGGCACTTGTGGCGACGTCGCCAGTTTGGCCGGCACGTCGGCCAGCGAGACCCCGAGTGCCAGCGCCGCAGCCGCCGCGCCGAGCGCGTTTGAGACGTTGAAGTCACCGATGAGCGGCAGCGTGACGTGCGCAGCACCGGTGGGCGCGACGAGCGTGAACTCACTGCCGTGCGCGGTAAACACGACGTCGCGTGCCGACACGTCGGCGGTCGTATCGAGACCGAACGTGCGTTGATGCGTCGCGCGCGGCAACGTACGCCACGCCACATCGTCGGCGTTCACGAGGGCCACGCCGTCACGCGACAAGAGACCGACCAAACGCGATTTCGCGGCGTGGTAGGCGTCCATCGTGCCATGATAGTCGAGATGATCCCGCGTCAGATTCGTGAACACCGCGGCCGCAAACGTGATACCGTCAACGCGCCGCTGGTCAAGCGAATGCGACGAGACCTCCATGGCGATGGTGCGCACCCCACGATCAGCCAATCGCCGCAAGAGTCGTTGCAACTCCACCGGTCCTGGCGTTGTGAGCCCATCCCCGCCAGGGAGTGGTTCGCCGCTACCCCCCAGTAACACCCCCAACGTGCCGATCGACGCCGCTGTGCGCGTGGGTGTGTCGAGCAGGTGCCGCAGCAGTCCCACGGTCGTCGTCTTCCCGTTCGTACCGGTCACGCCGACCATGGTCAGTTCACGCGCTGGCCATTGATGGAAGGCTGCCGCTGCCACAGCTGCCGCGCGTCGACCGTCGCGCACGACGATGCACGGCAAGGCACTGCGCGACGCGTCTTCCACGATCGCCAACACCGCGCCCGATTCCTGCGCGCCATCAATCCAATCGTGCCCATCCTGTGCGTGACCACGCACGGCGACAAATCCGCTGCCGCGCTGTACGCGCCGACTATCGTCAACGAGGTCCGAGATCATGTCAGGCACGTCCTCGCCCACTGCAACCAGCAAGCCAGCCTCGCGCAAGCCCTCAACGATCGGCGCGACACGTTGCGACGCACTCATCGCGACGACTCCAGCACCACGGTCATCCCCGCACGCACGGCCGCACCCGCCTGGGGGCGCGTCTGCCAGCTTTTTCCGCGAACGATTTTCACGCGCAACCCCGCATCATGCAGCGTACGGACTGCCTGTCGCAGGTCTAGTCCGACAACGGACGGCATGAGCAACGGCTCGATCGTCATTACCGTATCCTGACGTCGTGATGTCGTCGTCGCTCGCGACGTGCGAAGCGGCAGTTCCACTTCAACGTTCACCGCGACGGGCATTGGCGCGGCGCGCGGCGGCGCGGGCGCACGCACCGAATCGAAACGCACCGAATCACGGGCCGCGACCGTCAGGGCTTGCTCCGTTGCCGCCTTGGGTAGTGGCAACGGCTTGGCTTCCTTAGCCAACGCGCTGCGATCGAACGCAACGTCGGGTGTGGCGACGGCGGCGCGCAGAATACCGTTGACCAACTTACCGGCCACGACACCGCCGTAGTACTTGCCCACCGGGTCCATGAGTCTGGCAACAAGAACGAACTGCGGATGCTGCGCCGGAAACATCCCGGCGAACGACGAGTTGAAACGTCCGTCAATGTAGCGCCCACCTTCGTTCACTTTCGCCGTGCCACTCTTGCCAGCCACTTTAAACGTTTCCAGTTGCGCGTCGACCGCCGTTCCGCTGTCCACCACCGACTCGAGCATGGTCTGCATCTCGCCGGCCGCCTGCGCCGACAGCACGCGACGAAGCACTTGTCGTTGCATGGTATAGACCGGCGCACCGCGCGCGTCGACAATCTGCCGCACCAACTGCGCTTGCAGCAGCTCCCCGCCGTTGGCCAATGCCACGTAGGCCATGGCAATCTGCATCGGCGTCGCCGTCACCTCATAGCCAATCGCGATTTGCGTTTGTGACAGGGGAATCCACTTCCCTGGCAGTCGGAGCTGGCCGCGCGATTCCCCTGGGTATGGGAGTCCGGTGTAGGTGCCGAACCCGAAATCGCGCAGGACCTGATACTCCTCGCGCGGTGACCAGCGTAGCGCGAGCTTGGCCGTGCCAATGTTGGACGAGAACCGAATGACGTCGCGCACCGGCATCTGCGCCGCCTTGTGTTCGTCGGTCATCAGACGCTTGGCAAACATTGTCTTGCCACCTTCGGTGTTCACGATTTCATTCGCGGTCGCACGACCCTCCTGCAGCAAGCGCGCGACGAGAAAGGGTTTCATGACCGACCCTGGCTCATAGGCCTGCGTAAGCGGCGTACTGGTGATGGCCGCCACGCCATCACGTGCCCCCGCGAGCGCGAGCACGGCACCGTCACGCGGGTCGACAATCACCACATCGCCGCCACTCGCGCCGGTGCTTTGCATCGCCGTCTTCAACTCGCGCTCGGCGATTTCCTGGAGCGACTTGTTGATCGTCAGCATGACCGAGTGACCGGCTTGCGCGTTGACGTCAAGAAAGTCGGGCGTGCCTACAGCGCTGCCGCGGCCATCGCGCAATTTGGCCCGGTGCCCCTCGACCCCGCGGAGCACCGGATCGAAGCTTTGCTCGATCCCACCACGGGCCGCATCGGTGTTGTCCACCGTACCGACAAGCACGCGCAGGCCCGGCGACGCGGCCAGATCGCGTCGATACACAGCCTCGCGTTTCACGCCCGGAATCCCGGCGAAACGCACGACCTCATCAGGCGCGTAGAGGCGCGGCAACTCCACCCACATTTTCGTGGTATCCATCGCGCGGCGAATGATGTCGTTCGGCACGCGCAGCGCCTTGAGGCCTTTGAGCACGGTTTGCCGCGTGTCACCCAATCCTTTGCGCACCCGCAACTCACGTGGCGTGAGGGTGACGCGCGTCAGTTCACGCGTTTCGACCAGCACGCGCCCGGTGCCGTCAAGAATTCGTCCGCGCTGAGGAATGAGGGGTTCTTCGCGAATCTGCTGCCGCTCGGCCAACGCGCCCCACCGCTCGCGCTCGATCAATTGCACATGCGCCGCTTTGACCAAAATCACGAGCGCAAACGCCAGCAACGAAAAATGCACGAACACCGATCGACCGCGATTGACCGACGGGCGATGCGGATCCACGCCGATGGGTGTGGCGACCGACCGGGGCGACGGAAACTCCATTATCGGGCGAGGCTGGAATCGGCCAGAAAGCGCACCTGCGATTCCGACGCGACATGCATGCCGAGCCGGCGCTGCGCTTGCGCGATCACATGACCAAGACTCGCCGCATCACCGAGATCTTGCTTGAGTTTGGTGCGCGCCGATTCTAAAGCACGACGTTCCGATTCGAGTTGGACAATTCGCCGAGCTGTCGACACACCAAGGGCACGCCGCCACACGACAACACTAGCAACGGTCAAGAAGACGAGGAGTCCGATCGCGACACGAGTCCGCCCCTTGAGCGGAGTGCGCGGTGCTTTGCGCGCGGCCATCAGACGGCGCTCCGCCACGCCCGCAGCCTGGCGCTCCGTGCGCGTGAGTTGCGTTCAATCTCCGCGTCGGTCGCGCTAATCGGGCGCTTCGTGAGGGTGTCACCGAGCGCTACGCCGCGACAGGCGCAGACCATCAGTTTCGGCGGACAGACGCAACTGGCGCTCCAATCGCGAAATGCATTCTTCACGAGCCGGTCTTCACCCGAGTGGTAGCTGATGATCGCCAACACGCCTCCGGCCGCAAGACGATCTCGGAGGAGTGGGAGCGCGGTCTCAAGTCCGGTGAGCTCGTCGTTGACGGCGATTCGCACCGCCTGAAAGATGCGCGCAAAATCCGGTGCGCCGCTCCGTGGGCCAAGGACGGCGCGAATCGCATCCACGAGATCATCGGCCGTCGCAAACAGTCGACGTGCACGTCGCCGCACGATCTCACGCGCCAGTCGGGCGGCGCGCGGTTCGTCGGCATACGCCCGGAGCAACGCTGACAAGTCCACTTCATCAATCGTGTTGAGCAACTCCGCCGCATCAAATTCAGCGTCGTCTCCCATCCGCATGTCGAGTGGCGCCCCTTCGCGAAAGGTAAATCCGCGTGTCACATCGTCGAATTGGTGCGACGAGACGCCGAGGTCGAGCAGCAGGCCGCCAAATTTTTCGGAGTAGGCCAACCCCGCCTCGTTGAGCGCCGCATAGTTGCCAAGCAGCGCACGGAATTGCCCGGCCCGTTCGTAGTCGGTGAGCCACTCGCGTGCGGACGCGAGCGCTCGCGGGTCCCGATCAATACCGGTCACACGCATGCCGTGCTCGAGCAGCGCAGCGGCATGTCCGCCGCCACCGAGCGTGCAATCGAGGATCGTCGTCGCCCCTGCCAGCAGGGTCTCGATTTCCGCCAACAGCACGGGCTCGTGATAGGCGCTTGCGCGCCCGGATGGGATTGTTCGGACCGGGCTCACTCGCTGGGGTTCGGGCGCGACATGTTAGCGAGTTGCACGACGCAAAATCAAGCGATGAGACGAAGTGACGATATGTGTATTACCCATTTTCGCAAATAGATGTGAGGAGTCGCACCGTACCTTCGTGTACGGCGGTAAGCAGATGGAGAAATGCAAAACGAGCCCGCCGTCGCAAGCGACGGCGGGCTCGTGCCTTGAACATGCTGCGGTGCCGCCTACTTACACACTGGTTTGAACGATGCCATGAGTTGGTCGGCGTACGGATCAAGCTGCATCAGGTTACCCATGAGCTGTTGCGTCCCCGTTGGATTGGACGACCCGCCCTTGGGCAGGACAATCTGTGCGTCCGCAAACAAGCTCTTCGCCTGCTTCGCCAGTTCGCAGGACTTCTGCTCTCCGGCCAATTTCAGCTTCATCTGACCGAAGCGAAGATATACGCCACCGAGCAGATAGTAGGCTCGCGCTTTTTCCGGTCCCTTCGACACGGAATCCGCATACAAAAACGTCGCAATCGCCTTCTGAAAGTCTTCAGGCGCACCGGACGCAGCGGCAGCCGTTGACTGCTGCGAACCAACCGTGATTATCTCCGTACGAATGGACGAGCTGGTGTCGCCACTCGCGATCATCGCGCGCGCGGCAGGCACGATTTCGTCGATCTTGTTCAGTTCTCTGAGTAGCCGGAGGCGAATCGCGCTGCCTCGCTCAACCGGAATCTTCGCCTCAAGCGCCTTGTTCAACGCGTCCAGCGCCTGTTGGCCCTGCCCGGCAGCACGCAGGTTCACGATCTGGTCGTAGGTCAAGCTTGGCTGACCCGGAAACTTGACGAGTCCTTTTGCCGCGGTTTCGGCGGCCTTCTGAAACTGACTGTCTTCGCTAAACACACGCGCTGTTCTGATAAAGTACGTGGTGTCGGCGAACGACGTGTCCAGCTTGATCAGCTCTTCGCCCTGCGCGTGAAACTCCTTGTAGTCCTTGACCGCGAGCAAGATCAGCCAGCGCAAACGCAGCAGGTCAGGATCACCCGGGTTGAGTGCGACGGCAGAGTCAATGACCGGGCGTGCCACCTTGGGATTGGCCAGTGAAGCGATGGCCTCGACGACGTCCTTTTGCAAACGCGGGTTAGCCGGATCGGTGGAGAGCAGCGTGGTCATCGCGCGGACCGCTGAATCAGGCTGGTTGAGCGCCCGAAACGCGTTCGCCAAAAACTGCAGACCAAACCGGCTCTTCGGATCGATGTCCGTGATCTCGCGCGCGATCTTGAGCATCTGATCGGGCGTCGCCTTTTGCTGCGACATCACGTTGGCCAAGCACACACGAGCCAGTGTGGCTTTCGGGTAAGCGACGATCCCGTCCTTCGCGAACGCTGCCGCCGCGTCGAGCTTGCCATCACGCACGCTGTTCACGCACTTCTTTTCGAAATCCAGCTGCTTCCGCGCTTCCTTGAGTTCCTTCGACACCAGCCCCGCGACAGCGTTCATGTTGGCGCCGTCGAACGTGCCGAGCGGTTGCACAAGCGCGTTGTCACGTGCCAGCACGAGCGCGGCATCCATCTTGAAGCCGGTCGCCGTTTTGACGACGGAACCGGTGATGTACTCATCGGCGCGCATGAGGTTGGCTAGCGCGCGCGCATCATGCGACTGCAAGGGTTCGGAGGTCGGAAATCCGGACGCCTCAAGAGTGGTGTTGATGTCCGCCTTGGGCAGGACATACACCTGCTTGAAGGGAAACTCGGAATTCATCTTGGAGCGCACGGCATCAGCAGCCTGTACGCCAATCAGCTTCTCCGAGCCCTTGAACACGGTCACCAACACGCGGATCGCGTTCGGGTCGGGTACGCGATTGGGCTGCGCCTGCACTGCGAACGGAGCGACCGATCCGAAGATCGCAACACCGATCCCGACGAGCGTCTGAATATGCCGTGACATCAAAGCCGTAACCTCCGCACCTAGTTGCCGTGGATCTCGGAATCGCGCCTGGCGGCGACGACTGCTACCGAGGAGTTGAAGAACCCGAGGGCCGTGCGCAAGCCTGTCGGGCAACGGGGGACTGCACAAGCTGGCATGGACCCGAAAGCCCCGCAAGCCGCGATCGCGACCATGAACCGTGTTTTGCATGGGCGAAGAGGGACTCGAACCCCCGACATCCTGTGTGTAAGACAGGCACTCTAACCAGCTGAGCTATTCGCCCTTCGGACCTACGTCCAGCCGAGCTATTCGCCCATGGGACGAAGCGTTCGTCCCATATGTTCAGACACCAATCCGATACGACGGTTCCGCGTCGCTACCCCTTGAGGATCGCCAAGGGCACAAGCACGATGTATCCCAATACGAGCAACACCGGCGCCAATGTCTCCCCTCCGCGCGCCAGGTCCACGTATCCCGCCAACAGGGCAAAGAGCGCGGCTCCCCAGTACATCAGCGCCCGTGAACGATTCTTCTGGATGTCAGTCATCGATTGACAATATCCCTGTCAAGGCACCAGCAACAGGTGCAGACCTCTCGTCACCCTGGTGGGACGGCTCCTGACGCGGACGGCTTGGCAGTGCCGCCGACGTCGGGTGGTGTCAAAAGCTCGTCGATGATACTCTCCCGAAACGCGCGTTCCTGGGCGAGATCCACCGCGCGCATGGCATCGAGACGCCGTCGATCGCGACGGCGGCGCATCCAGTACAGTGGGCCGATCAACAGGGCGAAAAACCCCAGCACCGCGGAGACATCCGTGGCCAGTGCTAGCGCTCCATACCGACGCCGTGTCTGCTGCCGCCAATGTTTCTCGAACTGCTCACCGGTCATCCCAAAAGCGCGTCGGATAGACGGCTCGAGCGCTCCTGACTCCTTCCAGTACGCCAGCAGGTTGGTGAGTCCGTGTTGCGTGTCCAGCAAGGACAATTCGTCCACGACCCGGTGCGCCAGCGCATAGCTCCACTCGGCACGCGACGAGCCACCCTCGAATCCGTCGTCCAGTTCGGCCAACGTGGGGAGTGTACGCCAGATCATGCCAGTCGATGTCTCGAACGCGGCTTGCCGTGACCACTCGCCTGCGGCAACGCTTGCATATCCCTCGTCGAACCAACGTGGCGGCAAAGGACCCATCCACTCGTGCAACGCCAGGTGCGCCAGTTCGTGCCGCAGCACGACAAGCGGATCGCCCGCGTCGCTGCCGGACGCACCACCCTGCAATACCACCTGACTCTCCGCCGGTACGGCGATCGCGGCACCCCACTCCGGCACATCGGGTCCGACCCATTCCCTGAAGCGCGCAGCGTCAGGCGCGACCGCGATGCGCACATGCGCCAGTGGGCGCCGCAGCCCGGGAAACGTGTCACGCGATTGTGCGGAGGTGAGCAAGGCGCGCGCCAGACGTTCGTCGCGACGGTCAGCGACCACCGTGAAACGACCGGCCTCTAGCTGCAGTGCATCGACGGCTAGTCCCGGTAGCGGGCGAGAGGATTGCGCGCCGACCAGCAACAACGGCAGGAGGCACGGCACCAGACATCGCAACAGCACACGATGCAGCGACGCACCGGTTGAAAGACTCCGCCGTAGGAGCCCGTGCACCATCCGACTCACGTGTCGCGCAACTCCTCGACACGCTGCTCCGCCTGTACAATCATTGCCGCGCAGCGCTTTCCCCATGGATTGAACTTGTTTGCCTCGGCTCCGTGGCGCCACGCGTCGAACGCCCCAGCGTGATTCCCCGCAGACCACCGAGACTTCCCGAGTTCATACCAGGCCTGCAGCAGATTCGGTCCGAGGTCAAGCGCTTTGCGGAAGTACAACTCGGCATCGTCATACATTGCGCGCGCGCGGTAGACCATGCCGAGATAGAGATGGGCGTACAACACCGCCCGCCGATCGTTGTCGAGGCGCACGGCGTGCAGCAAGTGCTCCACTGCATCATCGTATCGCTCGCGACACAGACACACATAGCCGACGCTCGCATGGGCGAGTGCGTTGTTCGGTTCGCGGCGGAGCACGCGGAGAAACGTCAGGAGCGCCTCTTCGTAGTGCGCCTGTGCCATCTGCGCCCATCCCAGCAGGGCGGCAGCCTCACTCTGCTCCGGCGCCAGTTGCAGCGCGCGACGCAACGCACCTTCCGCACCAGCCGAATCGCCAAGCGAGAGTAACGACCAACCCTTTTCAACAAATGTCGAGGCGCCGAGGTGGTCGATGCGCGTTGAGACGCTAACCGGGGCCACGTCCGTGCGTGGCGCAGTGACTGACTGCGCGGACACCGGACCGACACCGCCGGTCTTCCACAGTTCGGCAAGCGCCTTGACGCTGTCCTTGAACGCGCTGTAGGCAGCAGCAGCAGTGGTTGCCTCCCGAAAGAGCGCCACAATATCCTGCTTGAGCTGCTCGCGTTCCACGGGTGCGGGGTCTGCGACCAGCATGGCCGCAATCGCCGATCGACGCGCGGTGAACGACGTGCCGTCTGGCAGCAGCGGCGGATGCGCAGATACACTGCGCTCAAACGCCAGCGCAAGCTCCTCCGCACCAACGATGCGCTGCGCGTGCTCCAATTGCCCGTCTGATTGCGGCCCGTTGGCTTCCATCACGCGGCACTCACGGTGATCGCATCGACATCAAACACCGGGGCTCGATCGGCGAGGGCTACGCGCTCCCGCAACGAGTCCAGATTCGATCGTACAATGCGGTTGGTCGGCTCAATTGCCAACGCGCGCTCCCACGACTGCTGCGCGTCGGCGAGTACACCGCGACGATACTGAATATTGCCAAGCTTGAGGTGCACGTCGGCACCGTGCGTGGCCACGAGTCGAATCACCCGCGTGAACGCGTCGAACGCGTCATCATAGCGCTGCGCGCGGTAGTAGCAGTCGCCCAGATTCTTGTGCAGATGCACGAGGTTGGCATCTTCGAGCAGTGCATGCTCGAGCGATCGTGCCGCCACTTCGTAGCTCCCGCCGCGTTCGTGCGCGACTGCCAGGTTGTTGTGCAAGACCGCCGAGTGCGGATGCACCGCAATGCCCTCTTCCAACGTCGCGATCGCACGTTGCAGATCACCGGCAAGCGCCGCCGTCAGTCCGGCCACGTGATACCAGGCCGCAGCAGGCTGGCGCGCCCCCCATTGCGCGCGCGCCGTCAACAGCCGTTCCTCGGCCGTGGCGAGATAGCCTGAGGCCAGGGCCAGCATGGCCTGTGACAACTCGGTACGTGGGTCGATCACCGTGGCGCGCTTCACCGCGACGCCGAGCATGATCGTCGCTTCGTCGAGGCGACCCATCCGTTCGAGGCCGTACGCGAGGTTGTGGAAGACTGGCGCGGGCGCGTCCGGTTCAGTCGCGGCTCGGCGGAACGTCTCGACAGCGTCCGCCCATTCGGCGCGTCGCAGTTGCACCAAGCCGAGGTGAAATCGCGCGCTCACATCGGCTGCGCGCAATTCGAGCACGCGCTGAAATTCCCGCTCTGCCTCTTCGTAAAGCCCGGTGCGGTAGAACGCAATGCCGAGGTTGCGGTGCTCGGCGACCCGACTCTCCGGTGACGGCTGACGACTGGAGGCACTGCGCCCAACGCGCTGCACGAAGCCGGCGCTGAGCAATCCGTAAATCGCCTTCCCGACATCGAACTCGCTCAGCCCGCAGCGTTCGATCACCGCATTCACATCGTTGGCGCCATTGAGGAGAAGCGCGATACGGGCTTGCGTTGGACTGAGCGCGACCTCGCGCGCCGCGAGTCGTTCACCGTCTGCTTCGAATATCAGATCGAGACTGGGAATCTTTTTCGCGATCACGCTCCACTCATCAACCCGACGCGCGCTCTCGAGCAACAACGAATCGGCGTTGATGGACACCAACGTATTCTCATCCGGCGGATACACGTCTGCCTCGAAAGTGAACGTGCCGTGCGTCCATCCAAACAGATGGTACACGGCCTCCTCCACTTGCTGACGATACGAGACTTCCAATACCTCACGTTCGACGAGACCCGCGTCAAGCAGCGCGGCGGCCAACATGCGATCGTCCGCCGGCGCCGCGGTGGCGACGAGACGCGCGAGTGCATCGGCCGATATTGCGCCGCTGCGGAGCAAACGTTCGCCCAATCGATCCTGGCGATTGACGATGGCGGCATACACAATGCGCCCACTGTCAAAGTGCACGGAGCCGAAGCTGCCCTCGCGGGCGACACTCAGGCAGCCCGTCTTCTGTCCCAGTGCCAGCAACTGCAGTACGTCGGTGAGATTGGCTTCCGAGAGATTGCCGCGAATGGCCATCAGCGCAGTTCCTCAATCAACCGACCGCCGATGTCGGGCCAATCCCAGATCACCTTCTCGCGATCGAGAAAGAAGTCGTCAGGATGCCCTTCGATGTCGCCGAACGCATGACGCGCACTCGACGACGCGTCATGCGCGGAGACGGCAACGCGCGGCACGCCCAGTTCACTCTGCGCCGAATCCAGTGACAACGGTCGCGCCGACAACTCCGCGGCAGCGCACAGTCTCGTGATCAGTCCGCGCAGTTCCCTCGCGCTCGTGACTTCGCGATCGGCAAGGAATGCGACGAGCGGTTCGGTGGGTTCCTCATCCGCGTCCAGCAGCCAGCGCTGTACCAGACGTTTGCGCAAGGCACGGTCGGGCGTTTGAATCGCCACGACCAGCCCACCTTCGAACCGTGAGCGCAGTCGGTCCGCCAATCCGTGCAACTCACGGGGAGGACGATCGGCACTGAGCACAATCTGCCCGCCCCGTTCAAACAAATGGTTGAACAAATGGAACAGTTCTTCTTGCGTACGCTCCTTGCCAGTGAGGAGTTGCACGTCGTCGAGGATCAGCACATCGGCAAGACGGAATCGTGCGCGCCACCGCTCCACGCCCCCCGCCTGCATCGCGACGACCAACTCTTCGACCAATGTCGACGCCGAGAGACAGGCGACCGTTCGCGTTGGCCACGCGGCGCGCAGCGCATGCCCGAGCGCGTGCAGGAAATGCGATTTGCCGACGCCACTCGGCCCGTGTACCAGCAGCGGATTGTAGCGTTTTCCTGGAGTCGCGATGACCGCATCGAACGCCTTCATCGCCAGTTGGTTTGCACTGCCGGTCTCGAGAGTGGCTCGTGTCAGCGTCGCCGAGGGCGCGGGCAAGGCCTGGGTGCCGGCAATCGCGCGATTCAGCAGTGCTTGCGCCTCGGCAACCGCTTCTGGGTCGTGGAAGGCCGGTTGTCCACGCAGCGTCGGATCGAGGCGCACCGCCTGGACCTCTAGGGCGCGCAATCGCTCGATCGCCGCGGCAAATGTTTCCAGCAGTCCGTCGACGTCTGGCCGGACCGGATACGCGAGTGCGCGCTCGAGCACCGCCGTCTTGTAGCCAGCACCTCGCCAGAACGCGCACGACTCGCCAAGTCGAACGCGCCACGGCTCGACACGTGTTTCCACCTCCTGAAACACATCCGCCAAAAATCCCTCGTACTCGGCGCCCACTTCCGGCGCGCCGGTTGATATGTCGCTGACTGCTCGTGGCCGTTCACCGAGCACCGCGCGCACATCGTCCGGGGCAATTGGACGAGCGTCCAGCAGCTGAAAGGCGGTGAGTTTGTTGAGGGCCCCCTTGAGTTCGCGCACATTGCCAAAGGCGAGGCGCGCGACTTCTTCCAGCACACCTGCTCCGAAATTGAGCGCGCGCTCGCCCGTAGCATTGCGCAGGATCGCGAGGCGCATTTCAAAGTCAGGCGCGCCGACATCGACGATCAGACCGCCCGAGAGCCGTGACAGCAACCGTTGGTCGACGTCGGGAATGTCCGCCGGTGGTCGATCGCTGGTGAGCACCAATTGCCGACCGTCGTCCTGTAGTCCGTTGAGCAGTCGCAGGAGTGCTGTTTGTGTTTCGCGCTGTCCCGTGAGGAACTGCACATCATCGATGATCAACAACTCGACGGACCGGAATCGTTGGGCGAACTGCTCTGGCGCGCCTCCTGCAATTGCGCGGTGCAGTTCTTCCGCGAGATCTTCTCCGGAGCGGATCGCGACTTGCAATCCAGACCGACGCGCCTGCGCTTCGTGTGCGATGGCTGCCACCAGATGCGTCTTGCCAAGCCCTGACGGTCCGTAGACGAAGAGCGGATTGTACGCCGTCGCCGGTGACTCGGCGACGGCTCGCGCGGCAGACACCGCCAATCGATTCGACGAACCAACGACGAACCGGTCGAAACGGTACGCGCCGTCGGTCGAACCACTCACGCGACGCGCGCCGATTCTGCGTGTGGCGTATCGCGCGACGCGGCGGCGCCACTTGTCGCATCGTCCGCGCCGAGTTGACGGAGCACGCGCATGCCGAGGGCGCGGAGCGTATCAAACACCCCAGCGCCGCGCAGTGCATCCGCACCAAACTCCGGGACGCGGCGAAAGTTCATCGCATCCGACAGTTCCTGCACGGTCGCAGCGAGCGACGGGGGCAGGTCTTGCTTGTTGTACTGCATCGTCATCGGCAGACTGCGCGCATCCACGCCCAACTCCGCGAGGTTCGCATGCATGTCCTGCAGACTCTCCATGTTGTCGTCCCAGCGGTGCCGTTGACTGTCGGCGATGAAGGCCACGCCGTCCGCTCCTTGCAACACGAGTTGCCGAATGGCGCGGTAGTAGGGTTGGCCCGGCACCGTATACAATTGAAAACGCACGCGGTACGTGCCGACGCTGCCGAGGTCGACCGGGAGGTAGTCGAAGAACAGCGTGCGATCGCGTCGTGTCGCAAGCGAGGTGAGGGCGCCGACCTGTGTGCTCGGCAACGCCTTGTGCAAATGGGTCAGGTTAGTCGTCTTGCCCGATCGCCCCGGACCATAGTAGACCAGTTTGCATGTGATGAGCCGCGTTGCATGATCGACTATCGGCATACGCCCGCTCCTCGCTCCCCAGCGAAAAACACCCTCGGTCTGATGCTCCTATTCTGCACGCGCGAACACGCTGTCTGCGGGCGCAAGCCGTTGCGGATGCAACAACGCATGCAGTCGTGCCGCAAGGGCGATGGCTTCCCGAATCCGGTCCGCGTCGTGTAATGGCTCATGCGACCGGAGGGCCGCACTCCAGTGCGTCAAGGCCTCCGACAGGTCACCGCGCCGGGCCGCATCGTCACCGCGCTTGGCCAACGTCGCCGCATCAGCGCTCTCTGGCTCCCCTGCGTCAATTGACGGGTCGGAGGACGACGGCGCAACCGGGATTTCGGCGGTTCGCCAGACGTGTGATACATCATGCCACGCGGCACTGACGTCGCCGGGACCGGGATCGAAAATCGAATCGTCGTCCCGTGACGGTTTGTCGCCGGGCTCGATGCCGTGGTCGGTCGGCGGTATCCAGAGGTCGCCGATTTGTACACCATCAGTGTTCGCCTGCACGGCCCCCGACTGGGTCGGCGGCGTTGGATGCCGACGCGGTTCGGCACTTGCCTCACGGATCTCCAGAAGCCCTGACCCGATCAAACCATGGATGATCTGTGCGATGTCCAGCACATCACGATCGAGCGCTTCGGCGAGCGCGGTCACGTCGCGGCGACCGTCTACGCGCGTAAGCGTCTCCCACTCTTGCGGCGCCAGGCGCAACAACGGCAGTTGCTGCGCATCAACGTCAACAAAGGCCGGAATGACGTGTGCACTGATCACACGGTCAGCAACGCGCTCCCACACTTCGGCCCGCTGCATCGCTTCGACGAGCAATGGTTCCATCGCAACGCGCAGTGCGATCGGCGGTGCGGCATGCGCGGGCGCCGCGACAAAGCGAAAATCGCCCTCGCGCCAAGTAAGGAGATCCAGCACCGCGTCCGCCACCGAACGCGCCGACGTCGCCTCCGACTGCGCACCCGGCTCAAGCTCTCCCGAAGGCGAGCGATTCAACGGCCATTGCGACGCGCCGGCCACGGCGCCTTGCACGAACCGCAATTCCAGCGCCCGTGCATGGAGCGGGGCGCGCACCAAGAGGACACCGGTCTTCCGGCTCGAGCTCAACAACTGACACAGTTCAAGCGGACGCAGATCGCGAAGGCGACCCTCCAGACTCATGCCGAGAGCCGTCGCTGGCTCTCCGCGCGACGTCCATGGCGCGGGTCGGCGTCAGAGGTCCGAGTTGAAGTGCCGTCAATGTCGACGTCCATCATGATCAGCCCCGTTTCATCGGCAATGCTCGAGAGGGCGGCCTTCGCCTTGGCCGCGAAACCCAGCGCGTCGCCGTCGTGGGCCAGAATTCTGGTCCACCGGTTAATCGCTTCGCGGACCCGTGACTGACGGAACAACAACTGGGCATCGTACCAGAGCGCACCTTGATCTTCCGGTGCGTTTCGGAGCATGCGATCGACGACCACGCGTGCGTCGGCATCGCGGTCGAGGCTGATCAGCACATCCACCAACTGCAAGAGGGCTTCGAAATCCGCCGGCGCGCGTGTGACGTGACGCGCGAGCAGCGCGAGTGCGTCCTCGCGACGCCCGGCGTCCCGGTGCACGTGCACCAACTCGAGCAAGGCGTCGCGCCAACCCGGCGCACTCGACAGCGCGGCGACCAGCTCAAGACGGGCGGCCAGCAGATCACCGCGCGACCGAAGCAAACGGGCAATCGCCAATCTCGGCGTCGGCCGCGACGGATCGAGCACAATCGCGCGCCGGAAGAACGCCATCGCAAACGGCGTTTCGCCGATCCGCACCGCCGCGTCGCCGACGAAATGCAGGAGCGCGGCACTGGGCGATTCCATGCGCAGCAGTCGTTGCATCGCGCGTTTCGCCATGCCCGGTTCTGAGAGACCCCGACTTGCCGACTCGGCCGCTGCGGCCGCGAACAACGCGACCACTTCGGGATCGTCGGGATCGGCTGCACCGAGCTGGCGCAACACGTCGATCGCCAGATGGCCCTCACTCGTCAGACAGCGCGACCGTGCCTCGCCAAGCGCCGCTCGTCGCCACATCGTTTGCAGCGACGCGGGCGCTGCGTTGCGCGAGGGTTCGAGCAACTTCCGTACGAGCTCGTAGCGATCAAGCGCTTCCCCGTGCAGGCCACGCAACGCGAAGCCCTCAGCGATGTCACACCCGCGTTCCGCTTGCGCGAGGAGGCCTTGTTCCGCTGCCGCCGTCACGGCCGGCTCGGGCAGGAGCTCCGCCACCGTAGCATCGTCGACGTGAACACCAGCCAACGGGGTCCGCGCCCGCAACGACAATAGGTCGAGCCGACCCGTTGCCTCGGGGCACTCAAACTGCAGATCGATGCCGAGCGTCAGCCGCGATTCACTGCGGCGCGGCGACAGGCGCAACGCATGCCGCGTCTCGCGCACGGCGCCGTCATCATCGCCGAGCAACCCGAAGACTTGGGCCAGGGCATATCGTGCCTCGGGGTGGTCCGGTCGGAATTCGATCGCGCAGAGCAAGGCTTCCCGTGCATCATCGAGTCGGTGCAACTCTTGCAACACGGTGCCCATCGCGTGCCACGCGTCGGCATCGGCGGGATGGAACGCCACGAGCTCGCGGAGCAATGCGAGTGCGGCAAGGGGATCGCGATGATCGACGTGCCACCTGGAGAGATTGAGACGCGCGCGAATGAGGGCGGGATCCAACTCGCTGGCACGAACGAAGGCCTCGCGCGCCGCGGCATCTTCGCCAAGGTGCGCGAGTGCAACGCCGAGATTGTTATAGGCAAGCGCGTACCGCGGATGACGACGCAGGGCCCGCCGATAGCTATCAGCAGCGCCGTCTACGTCGCCGCCTTGATGCAGGGCGACGCCCCGTTCGTTCCAGTAACGCGGACTGTCCTCGTACTTCGTCAACAGCACATCGTATTCGTATCGTGCTGCCGCGAAGTCTCCGGACAGCAATTCCAGTTCCGCGATTGCGTGTCGCGCGAGTCCCGCATCATCGTCCAAATCGATGGCCCGCTCGAACTCCCGTCGCGCTTCGTCGAAGTAACCGCGCTGTCGGAAGGCGAGTCCGAGCCCATAGCGCGCCAATGCACCGTCTGGCTCATTCGTGGTAGGCGGATGCGCGACCTCCATCGTACTGGACGCTGTCGCCGACGCGCCGTCTTCGATCGAGAGGTTCGCTTGCAACGAGTGGAGCGACGGATTCAACGCCGACGCCTGACGCGCGGCGGCCTGCGCCGCTTCATGCCGCCCCATGTCCCCGAGCACAAAGCCGCGCAGCAAGTGTGCATCCGCACTGGTTGGACTCTGCGCCAGCAACACATCCAGCGTGCGCAACGCCTGCTCATTCTGACCGCGCTGGTAAAGCACTTCCGCCAGATGGAGTCGTGTCAACGGCTCATACGGCGCAGCGCGTGCGGCCCGCTCGAACCAGCGTTGCGCGCGGCGCAAATCGCCTGCCCGCTGCTCAATGAGGCCGCGCTCAAACACGGATTGCACATCGTCCGGATCGTCGGCGATCAGCGCGTCAAGTTCATCGGTGGCTTCCTGGCGACGACCGATCAGTCGGAAGAGTTGCGCGCGCTTTCGCCGAACCTCGGTATTGTGCACATCATCGCGCAGCCGCACTTCGAGTTGTGCGAGGAGGGCATCACAGGCCCCCTCGTGCGTTGCCGCGATCTCAAGATTCCGCGCTGCGGTACGCATACGCGGGTCGAGCGCGAGTGCGCGCATGAATACCGCCACCGCGTCGGCGTGCAGCCCCTTGCTGTGGTAGAGCACCCCGAGGTTGTTGAACGCCCCGGGATCGGTCTGGTCAATGCGATCCGCCAGTCCTCGCAGTAATGCAAGGTCGCGACCAGCGACGACCACACTGTTGACGCGTGCTTCAGCCGACATCCGTTACACCAACCGAAGGGCGCGCAGCATGACCTGCACCGATGCAGGATCCGGCAGCAGCAGAAAGAAGCCGCGAATCGTTTGCGCCAGTTCGACCAGCATGAACTCACTCTCGATGCACAGCACGGCATCGGGATCGGACGTGTTTTCACCAATCGCCGCGCGCAGCAGCGCAGTGGAGGAACCCACCACCAACGTCGGCGGTGACGGCAACAACAGCATCCCGAGAAAGTCACTCAACGCGTTCATATACGCGCCGCTCAGAATATTCCCCGCCTCTTTAATGGCTGACGTTTCCAATTCGCCGAGCGCGGTCGTTGAACCGGGTGCGCGCCCCAACATCATCTCGACCAGCCGAATGGCTGTGGGGTGCGGGAAGACCAGCATCGTGCGTCCACTCAAGTCGCCCAGCATGTGCATAAGGACGGCCGCGACCGGTTCTTCCGATGCGCTGAGCTGCGTTGGCAGTTCGTCCATGCTCGCAACAATGATGGACGGCACCTTGATCATGATGGTGCTTCCCGTCATTTGCGACAACGCGGTCGCGGCGTGACCGGCACCAATATTCGCCGTTTCACGCAACGCATCGAGCTCAATGCTCCTACGCGACCTCACCGCCTCCATCGTCAACTCCTGTGCGTACGTCAACAAAGACTTCCCAGATCGACGATGAGCGCAGGTCTCCCGTCACCAAGCACGGTGGCCCCGTTGAACCATCCTTCACCCGCCCTCGGCGCATCGAACCGCTTCACGACGATATCCTGCTGCCCAATGAGTGCGTCGACCAACACCGCGGACTTACGCCCGCCACATTCGACGACGACGGCGAAGGATTCAGCGGAGACAACGCCTGCGTCGGCGCCGAAATGGGTCCGCATCTGCACGACAGGCAGCCACGCGTCGCGCACCAGGAGGGACGCGGTCAACCCAGCCCCCGGCCGGATCGTGCCGGGATGATACTCTAACGCCTCGACGACATTCGCGGCAGGAAAAACGTAGATCTCGTCACCAACTTGCACGAGCAACGCGCGCATCGTCGCCAAGCTGAGCGGCAATCGGAGTGTGAAGACCGTGCCAGCGGACTCTGCTGTTCTAAGACTGAGCGACCCAGCTAACGCCCGGACACGCGTGGCGACGACGTCAACACCGACGCCGCGTCCTGAAATCGAAGTGACGGCGGCCGCCGTGGAGAAGCCGGCATGGGCGATCACTTCCAGCAGCAGGTCGTCGTCGAGATAGGTAATGCCGGGCGCCACGAATCCGTCTGCAATCGCGCGACGGAGAATCGCGCGCCGGTCGATGCCCTGTCCGTCATCCTCGACTTGGATGATCACGGACGCGCGGTCTCGCACCGCGCGCAGCACCAGCCGACCGGCGGCAGTCTTACCCGCCGCCAAGCGCGTGACCGCATGTTCGAGGCCGTGGTCCAGGGCGTTCCGGAGCAGGTGCACGATCGGGTCGCCGATGGCGTCGAGCAGCGACCGGTCGAGCTCGATCTCTCGACCTTCCAGCGTAAAGTGTACCTCTTTGCCCAACGCATGCGCGATGTCGCGCACCAGTCGGGGAAATCGATCAAATACGTGTCCCACCGGCACCATGCGCGCCTGCAGCACTTGCTCTTGCAGGGCGCTCACCAATCGTGCGGTATCCTGTGCCGCGCGCGTCAGTGGACGATGCGCACCGTGCTCCGCCACCGCTTCCGTCACGCGCAACAATCGGTCGCGCGCAATTGCCAGTTCGCTGACGAGGTCCAGCAGCGCGTCGAGCCGGCGCAGATCAATGCGGACCGTGCGCAGCGAGTCATCCGCGCGGCGGCGCGGCAGTGCATCGACCGAGACGTCCCCCGTCAGCAATAGCGCGCCGGCACCAATGCCAGCGCTCAACGCGGTCACCGCCGCCAGTTCGAACGATGGCACGCCGTCCGTGACCGCTGGGTCTACCGCCTTGAGACTGGCCGCCTCACGGTTGACCGCTTCGCGGAGCGCCGTGCTGCTGTCGAACAACACGGCAACCACATCAGCATCCATCGAGCGACCGTCGCGCAATTCCGCGAGCAGCGACTCCATCGCATGCGCGATGCGTTCCACCTGCGCATAGCCCATCGCACCGGCCATGCCTTTGATCGTGTGGGTGCTGCGAAACGCCGCCGCGACTTCCGTCGCATTGCCATCCGCCTCGATCGCGAGCAGGGCGTCGTCCAGCTCGGCGAGTAATTCGGCCGATTCCGTGCGAAAGAGTTCCGCGTAGCGGGACGTGTCCATGCCAGGGATCACGATCGGCGCGAATGTCGCCTCGACCGCGAGATCCGCTACGCGGCCAGCACGCGATTGACCGCTTCCAGCACACGACTTGCCTGGAACGGCTTGACGACAAAATCCTTGGCGCCGGCCTGGATGGCCTCGACGACGAGCGCCTGCTGGCCCATGGCGCTGCACATGAGGATGCGCGCAGAGGGATCGTGCCGCGTAATCTCACGCACCGCATCGATACCGCCCATGTCGGGCATCACAATGTCCATGGTCACGAGGTCTGGACGCAGCTGTCGGTATTGTTCAACTGCCTGGACGCCCGTCCCGGCTTGTCCGACCACGTCGAACCCAGCCTGCGTGAGGATGTCACTCACCATCATGCGCATGAACAACGCGTCATCACAGATCAGTACGGTCCGGTTCACGGCGCCATCTCCTCGGTAGTGTGCAAGTGCCGGGCGCAGAGAACGACGGCGTCCAGAGGCACCAGGCGCATGTCGCTAGTTGTCTTCGCCGATTGGGCACTGTTGGCGTTCGGCGCGTCGCCGCCCCGCACGTCCAAGACCGTGTCCACCGCCAGGCCTATGCAGCGGTTCCCCTGTTCCAGCAGGACGACTGACCCCCAGGCAGCGCCACGCGGTGCGCCGAGCAAAACAGCAAGGTCCAGCACGGTGACGACCGCACCACGTACATTGACGATACCCCACACCAGTTGTGGGGCACCGGGAACCGGTGTGATGCGGTCCGGGCGGATGACTGCGCGTACCTGCTGAACCGGAATGGCGTAGCGAACACCCCCTGCGGTGACCACCAAGACCCCGGATTGCAGGTCCTCGGCGTCGTCTGCCGTCATCACATCAATCAGCGGTGTCGAGGGGCTTTGGCTCGTCGAAGTTGTAGAACCCGAAGACATGGAGCGGGTCATCCTGTGTGGCGAGTTCGGGCATGCCGCTGACCGCCGCAATCGAGTGGCGCAGGTCATCCGGCAAGGGAGCCCGCAAGTCGAGCTGTTCTCCCGTGACCGGGTGCTGAAAGCGCAACCATGCCGCGTGCAGAAAGAACCGTTTGGGGGGCAACGCCGCGAGTCGGCGCCCTCCGCCTCCCCCGTAAGTATCGTCACCAACCACCGGGTGCCCCACCGACATCAGGTGCACACGGATCTGGTGCGTGCGACCAGTATGCAGGTGAGCGCGCAAGAGATCCGCCGAGTCGAAGCGTGCCAGCCGCATGAAATCGGTCCGCGCCTGTTTCCCTGTTTGCACGATGGCCATTCGCGTCCGGTCCTTTGGATCCCGGTCGATGGGCTTGTCAACTCGCAGCAGATCGTCCTTGAGATGCCCCCAACTCACCGTTGCGTAGCGACGGACAATTCGTCGCGCGCTGAGCGCGGTACTGAGGGCTCGATGCACCGCGTCCGTTTTGGCGACGATCAGTAACCCGGATGTCTCTTTGTCGAGCCGATGCACCAGGCCGGGGCGATCGTTCCCGCCGCCGTCGGCCAACGGCTCGCCCCGCCCCATGAGTGCATTCACCAGCGTGCCGGACCAATTGCCAGGCGCCGGATGCACGACCATCCCTGCCGGCTTGTCGATGACGACCAGCGATTCGTCCTCGAACACAATGCTCAGCGGAATAGACTCCGGCACGATGTCTCGACCTGCTGGCGGCGGGACGACGACCACTACGTGATCGCCAGTTTCACCGCGATACGATGCTTTTTGTGCACGTTCGTTTACGGTGACGTGGCCGTTCGCGATGAGCGTCGCCGCCTGCGTGCGCGACAACGCACAGTGACGCGCGACCATCAAATCCAGGCGCTCCCCAACCACTTCAGCCACGTCGAATTCGTGCGACGTGGCGACAGCATTGTTCACGGCGTTTGCTCGCGTTCCTGGCTCCAGAGCGCCAAGATGAGACACACTGCACCTACCGTCACCGCACTGTCGGCCACGTTGAACGTCCAGAAGCGGACGTCACCAATCCCGACGTCAATAAAATCCACTACGCCGTCGCGCAGTCGAATGCGATCCAGCAGGTTGCCCACCGCACCACCAATGACGATCGGCACACCAAACGCGGCGAGTTTCGAGATACGCGTGAGTTCGGCCGTCGACCGCAGAAGCACAATGACAATCACGACGCTCAACGCGGCAAAGATCCACCGCGACGCCGGCCCCAGATGCATCCCGAACGCCGCACCCGGATTGTAGGCCAGCGTAAACCGGAGGACATCGCCAACGATGTTGTGTGGAATGTGACGCGGCGCGAGATGCTCCACCGCCCACGCCTTGGTCAGGAAATCGAACGCCGTGACCACGAGGACGATGAGCCAGAACCGCGTGCTGTTCACCGCACCAGCTTTCGACGGGCTTGGCGATGCGACGGCCGCAACGGACGTCACGGCGCGTCCATGGGCGTTTCCGCGCGCACGTCTTTCTGCACGCGCTCCTCGCCCCAGAGGACCAAAGCGAGCAAACACGCGCCCGTGCTTACGGCCATGTCGGCCACGTTGAATGTTGGCCAGCGATGCACCCCGACACCAACGTCGATGAAATCCACCACGCCGAGTTCGGTGCGGACACGGTCGATGAGATTGCCCAAGGCGCCCGCCGCAACGAGCGCGACGGCGAGTGCACGACGCACATCATCGCGCGCCGTCTGTTGATACAAGCGCCACAGGATGACCAGGGCACCGACAGTGAGCGCCATGAAAATCCATCGAGAGTAGCCACCGAGATACAAACCGAACGCCGCACCCGGATTGTACACGAGTGCGAGTCGCACGCTCTCGCCGATGAGCGGTCGCGGCATGCCCGACGGCGGTAACAGCTCGACCGCGAGCACCTTTGTCAGACGATCGAGCACGACGATCACCAACAGCACGGGCCACCACACGAGTGCCTTCACGTCACGCCTTCTTTGCCTCTTCCTCGCGCTGCTTGCACGCGAAGCAAAAGCGTGCGTGCGGCAGCGCATCCAGACGATCGAAGGCAATCTCTTCGCCACACTGGTGGCACTTGCCAAACGTCGCTGGCGACTTGTACAGACGACGCAGCGCCTGATCGATGTGCCAGAGGAAACGCCCTTCCTGCGACACGAACAGAAACGCCTTCTCGCGCTCCATCGCGTCCGTCCCCTGATCGGCCATGTGAAACGAGTACGCGCCGGAGTCGCCGTCGGAGGCGTCACCGTCCGGTCCAAACGTATCGCTGTGATGACCGAGTTCTTTCAGGACGCGACGTCGCTCCTCGAGGAGACGCTTCTCGAAGTGTGCGAGCATCTTCTTTGACATCGGCTTCGGCTTCTTGGCCGTGTTTGGAACCACCATTACGTGCCTTCCTTGCTGAGCGCGATTCGTACGGGTCGTCCATCGACGTCCGCCGTCTGTGTCGCAGTCCATGTCACGCCAACTGTTTCGCCGAACGGCGACCCTGGTTCCGCTCCGACCAGCAACCGCACGGCGAGCACCTCCTCGCTGATACGACCCCGGTGCGTCACCACGGCGCTCTCCAACTCCGCATCACCGGCGACCGCGACCGCAATGCGGTCACTGACCTCCAGCTGTGTTTCCTTGCGCAGCCGTTGTACCCGGCTGATGACTTCGCGGGCCAACCCCTCGCCCTTGAGCTCCGGCGTAATGGTCGGATCCAACGCAACGCCATAGCCCCCATGCTCCTGCACGATCGCATCGCCCGACGCGCGCCGGATGATGGTCACGTCGTCCAGCGCAATCAAGCGCACCACGCCACCAGCTTCGAGCGAGATAGTGGACCCCGCCGCCAAGGTGCGCAGCGACTCCGCATCCAACTCGGCAATCGCCGCAGCAACGACAGGTGTTTCCTTACCGAATTTCTTGCCGAGTGTCCGGAAGTTTGCCTTCGCCTCCAACGAGACGAGGGCGTCGGTTGACGAGACGAATCCTACCTCTTTGACGTTGAGCTCCGATGCCAGCACTGCGCCGAGTTCTGCTGGCACCGTTCGATTCTCTGGGACGACGCATTGTAACGACCGCAACGGCTGGCGCACTTTGAGCTCCGCAACATCGCGTGCCGCGTGCGCGAGACCGGCAAGGGCGCGCACATCGTCCATTGACTGCTCCAGTGCCACGTCCACCGCCGTACTGTCGCGTCGCGTGTAGGCCGCAAGGTGCACGGAGCTTCCCACCAGCGCCCGGTGCACGGCGTCCGCGATGAAGGGTGTGAACGGCGCGAGCAACCGACAGGTCACCGTCAGCACTTCGTGCAACGTCGCAAACGCGGCGCGATTGTCGTCCTGCTCCGTCGAGTAGAACCGATTGCGCGACAGGCGGACGTACCACTTCGACACGTCGTCGTCCACGAACTGCATGATCCGACGCGCCGCGACGGTCGCATCGAACGCGTCGAGCAATTGGTTCACCTCGCGTTCGACACCCGCGAGTCGCGATAAGATCCAGCGGTCGAGCAGTGGTCGATCGGCGACGCGCGGATCACGCGCGCTCGGCGTCCACCCGAAATTGGCGTATGTCGCAAAGATGCCGTTGTACACATTGCGGAACGTGAGCAGAAACCGCCCCGCGATTTCGCGCACCGCGTTCTCGTCGAATCGACGCGGCACCCATACCTGACTCGACGCGACCAGGAACAGGCGCACGGCATCGGCACCGTGACGCTCGAGCACGTCCCACGGATTGACGACGTTGCCTTTGCTCTTGGACATTTTCTGCCCCGTGGCATCGAGCACGAGATCATTGACGACGACGTTGCGATACGGCGCTGCCGTGCCACTCGCGTTGTTCGGCAGCGCCTCGCCCAATCCGGTGGCAATCGCCAGCAACGAGTAGAACCATCCGCGCGTCTGATCCACCCCTTCGGCGATATAGTCCGCGGGGTACTGCGCGGCAACGCGCGCCGCGTTCTCGAACGGATAATGCCATTGCGCAAACGGCATCGATCCTGAGTCGAACCACGCGTCGATCACCTGTGGCACCCGACGCATCGTGCCGGTGCCGGTCGGCGACGGCCACGTGTAGGCGTCGATGTACGGCTTGTGTGGATCGAAGTCCTCTGGCAGCGGATGTCCGAGTCGCTCCGCGAGGTCCGCGTAACTCCCCAGCACGTCCACATCCGTCGCGTCTTCGTCATTGATCCAAACTGGCAGGGGGGTGCCCCAATACCGGTCGCGCGACACCGCCCAATCGACGTTGTTGCTCAGCCACTCACCAAATCGACCGGAACCGATCTCGGTCGGATTCCAGTTCACGCCGGCATTGCGCGCCAGCATGTCGTCACGAAAGGCCGTCGTCCGCACAAACCACGAACCGCGCGCGTAGTACAGCAACGGAGTCCCGCAGCGCCAGCAGTGTGGATACGAATGCACAAACGTTGATGCTTTCCACAGCACGTCGCGTTCGCGAAGGACCTCGATGATACGCGCGTCCGCTTGCTTGACGCCGAGTCCTCCAACCACCGGAATCTCGGCGGCGAACTCACCAAGTGCGGTCACCGGTTGCAGAAAGGCCAACCCGTGTCGTTGACCGGCTGAATAGTCATCGGCGCCGAACGCTGGCGCCATGTGCACGATGCCGCTGCCGTCGTCGGCCGAGACAAAGTCCTCGCCTACGATGACTTCATGTCGACCCGTCTCCGGATACGCGACCCAATCCAGCGGACGTCGATACCGCTGCCCGACCAGCTCCGCACCGCGATGCGTGGCGACAACCTCCCAGCGGTCGCTCCAGTCGCCGCCCAGCACTGCCGGCACGCGCGGTTCGGCTAGGATGATCGTCCAGTCGCTGACCGATTTTTTGCGCAACTCGACGTATTCCAACTCCGGATGCACCGCCAGCGCCGTATTCGAGACGAGCGTCCAGGGTGTCGTCGTCCACACGAGGATGCGTCGACGCACGCCGAGCGTCGGCGCGCCGTGCGCGTCGAGCAAGTCGAGGGCGACATACACGCTCGGCGCTTCAACGTCTTCGTATCCCTGCGCCACCTCGTGACTCGACAACGCGGTACCGCAGCGCGCACAGTACGGCAAAATCTTGTGACCGCGGAAGAGCAGACCCTTGTCATGCAACGTGCGCAGCGCCCACCAGACGCTCTCCACGTAGTTGTTGGCGTACGTCACGTACGGTTCGTTGTAGTCGAGCCAGTACGCCGTGCGCTGCGAGAGCTTCTCCCACTCCCCGCGATACTTCCACACACTTTCGCGGCAGCGACGATTGAACTCCGCCACCCCCACCTGCTCGATCAGCTGCTTTCCGCCGAGCGTCGCGAGATGCGCTGCGTCTGCGTCCGTGCCGGCGCGCGCGAGCGCCTCTCGCTGCAACTCTTTTTAGACTTCGATTTCCACCGGCAAGCCGTGCG
>JANMKU010000490.1:0-12815 GCA_031372205.1 Gemmatimonadaceae bacterium
ACCGCCGCGGGGCAGGTGTCGCGACCGGACGCCATTGTGCGGCGCGCGTTGGTGAAAGCCACGAAGCGCCATCGCAAGGCGGCGAAGGTGCATCGCGAAGAGAGCGTGTTGTCCGAAACGGGCATTCGCAAATTGCGACGGCAGACGGTGTTCACCACGCCCAACGTGTTTCCGCCCGCCGACTTCGAACAGCAGGACGTGGAAGGGGAGCCTGAATTTCGTGAGGCGATGGCGCCGCAGAACTGCTATGTGTGCAAGCAGAACTACACCACGATTCATCACTTCTACGATCAGCTGTGTCCCGCGTGTGCGGAACTGAATTTCCGCAAACGCTCAGAGTTGGCCGACCTGCGTGGCCGTGTCGCACTGCTCACCGGTGGCCGTGTCAAGATTGGCTACCAGGCCGGCATCAAGCTGCTGCGTTGTGGGGCCCAGCTCATTGTCACCACGCGATTCCCCCGCGATTCAGCAGCGCGTTTTGCGCAGGAACCAGACTTCGCCGAATGGAGTGACCGGCTGGAGATCTTTGGGTTGGACCTCCGCCATACGCCGAGCGTCGAAGCTTTTTGTCAGCATCTGCTTACGACACGCGATCGACTCGATGTCATCATCAACAATGCGTGTCAAACGGTGCGACGTCCGCCCGATTTCTACGCGCACATGATGGACGATGAGAACGCGTCGTTGCAGGACATGCCCGCGCATGTTCGTGCGCTCATTGGGGCGTACGAGGGATTGCGCGGGTACAGCATGCTCCCGGAGGGCACGAACCCCGACGGGCCCACAATGCAGGTCACTGAGCGTCCGCCGCAGGCACTATCCGACGTGGCCGGCCTCACGCACGCTGCCCAGCTGTCCCAGGTGAGACTCTTGCCCGAAGAGTTGGCCGCGCAGCAGGCATTGTTTCCCCAGGGACGCCTGGATCAGGATCTGCAGCAGGTCGATCTGCGCGACCGCAATTCCTGGCGCATGCTGATGGCCGAAGTGCCGAGTGTCGAGCTGTTGGAAGTGCAGTTGGTGAATGCGATCGCGCCGTTCATCATCAACGCGCGTCTCAAGGCACTCATGATGCGTACACCAAACCGCGACAAGCATATCGTGAACGTGTCGGCGGTCGAGGGGCAGTTTTATCGCAAGTTCAAGACAACGCGCCATCCGCATACGAACATGGCCAAGGCCGCGCTCAACATGATGACGCGTACTGCGGCGGCGGACTATCACAGCGATGGCATCCACATGAATGCTGTCGACACCGGCTGGGTGACCGACGAAGATCCGGCCGAGATTGCCGCGCGCAAGGTGGCCGAACATCGGTTCCATCCGCCGCTCGACATTGTGGATGGTGCAGCGCGCATTGTGGATCCGATCATTGCGGGTATCAACAGCGGCGAGCACATGTGGGGGAATTTCCTCAAGGACTACGTGCCGACGGACTGGTAACCGTCAACCCTTTCGGGTGCGCGTTGGCAGTACCTCGGGCGCCCAATCTTGCCAGCTGCCGCGTTCGCCCTGCTTCGCAATGGTTCGGGTGAGTCGTTCCGCCGCATTGTGCCAGTTGGTTTCGGCCGCACGCTGCGCCGCATCCGCGTCGCCCTTCGCAATGCTCGACGCGATCTTTTCGTGCTCCTTCACCGATGTCGCGATCTGGTCGCCAAGCACGCTGACGTACAGGCGCGAGTACCGATCGCTTTGCGCCTTGATGGCACGATGGAGCGCCAGCAACCGGGGCCCCACCACCCCTTCAACGAAGCGACTATGGAAGGTGTGATCGTGCTCGAAAAAACGGTCGCCATCGCCCGGACCAAGCGTTTCGGCGCTGAGTTCCGCATTCGCTTCGCGGAGGGCTTTCGCAATCTTGCGCCGACCTACGGCAGGTAGCAGCGCCGCCGTGCGCGCAGCAAGCCCCTCGAGATGACCGACGATGAACATTACCTCACGACCGTCATTCATGGTGAGCGGCGCGACAAACAGCCGTCGTTCGCGACCAAGTCCGTTGGCGGCCACAAGGCCTTCCTGTTCGAGCCGATGGAGCGCACTACGCACCGGCGTACGACTGAGGCCGAGGCGGTCGGCGATAATCCGCTCTGAAATGCGTGATCCCGGCGGCAATTGCCCGCTGACAATGACGAGCCGCAGCGTTTGATAGGCGCGCGTGACGTTGTCGAGCTGCTCGTCCGTGTCCGGCACGCTCTCGCGAACCGTGCGGCGTTTGACCGGCTTCGTTGCGGAGCGCTTTGCGATGGCTGCCATATTGCACAAGTTTACTGGCCGAGAAAACGCTGCGCAAGCTGTTTCGTCACATCACGTTAGCGATTGTGAAGAGAGTCTGGAGTGCCTGTGGCTGGCGCGCCTACGGCACGGAGCGCGTGCGCATGAATGTGGTGCCGAAAGCACGAACGGAGAGCACTCCGCCGCTACCACTCAATTGAAACGTGAGCGATATGGGTGCATCGATCGGCGTGCTCGGTCGACTGCGGAACGTGTCGAAATCCCAGTGGTCCAGCACCCCAAGATCGCGCTTGTCATACCGCGCGTGGAGCGCTCCACTCTTGACCAACACTGTGATGCTTCCGTACGCGGAATCGACATAGATACCAGCGTACTTCTCTACGGCCAGCGTCGCGGTTGTCGTGGCGGTGTGCATCGCATCAATCGATACACGCGGAACGTTCTTCGACGCAAAGAACGCGTTGAGCTCCGCGCTCCAGTCATGCGCCTGGCTTGCGCCGTATAAGTCGAACACCTGATACATCAACGCGTGACGCAGCTCAATATGATCGAGATTGCCGAGCACGAATACACCGACACGATCTTGGGGGAGCATCCCCACAATGGCACTCATCCCGTTGATGCTGCCCGTGTGCATCCACACGGTTTTCCCCTGATAGTCCTGCACGAACCAGCCGAGCGCGTAACTGAAGAAGTGTGGCGACGAAAGCTCCAGGGCCGGATACGTGGTCATGTCGGCGCGAATCTGCGGCGCCACAAGTTCCCGGAAGCTCGCCAGCGAGATGAGTCGCCGGGTCCCCACGCGCCCGCTGTCGAGCACGAAACGCATCCACTTGGACATGTCACTGACGCTCGACCACACGGAGCCCGCAGGCGCCACGCCGTCGGTTGTCTTGATCGGAACGGCACGCACCGTGTCGCGAATCAGCGCGTGCGGAACGGCGACGTTCGGCTTGCCCATGATCTGGGACACCAGCGCCTCCGATTCATTCATCCCGAGCGGTGCAAAGATCCGTGTGCGAATAAACACATCCCACGGCATGCCCGACACGCGTTCAATAATCGCGCCACCGATAGCATACACTACATTCTGGTACGTCCACGTCGAGCGAAATGACGAATTCGGCTGCACATAGCGCAGCCGCCGCATCATCTCGGCGAAGGGCGGGGTGTTTTCATCGATGCTCCACAGCAAGTCGGTGCCAGGCAATCCGCTGCGGTGCGACAACACGTCACGCACGGTGAGCTCGCGTGTGGCGAAGGCATCCAGCAGGCGGAAATCCGGGATATAGTCGATGATCTTGTCGTCCCAGCGCAGCTTTCCTTCGTCGACGAGCATCGCGAGCGCGGCCGATGTCATCGCCTTGGTCGTAGACCCGATCGCGAAACGGGTGTGCGCATTGACACGCGCGGATTTCCCAATCTCGATGTCGCCATAGCCTTTGGCGAACACCAGCGAGTCGCCCTTAACGACGGCCACGGCCAAGCCCACCGCATGCCAGTCGCGCGCCGCCTTTTCCACGTACCGATCGAAGGCCGTAAAGTCGGGCGACCGCTGCGCCCATGTAGGGCCGGCGAGACACACTGCCATAAGCGCCAGCGCGCGCGTGCGTTTCATCGAGGGGAGGGCGAAGGGAGGATGGCACATCGTCACGGGAACGTACGCACCTCCGTGGCCAATGGCGAGGGAGAGATCACGATAACACCAGAATGATACGTCTTACCTGGGACCATTGTGGTATACCAAACTATAGTGCACCATTTACCCCACACCTTCCCGCCGTTGAGCCACCGCAAGGAGCCACCGTGATCCATCCTCGCCTGAGACGTGCGGTCGAGTTGCTCTGCGCAGCGCTGCCGCTGATGAGCGCGCGAGCGGCGTCCGCCCAGGTCGCGCCACCGTACAGCATTCCCGCCAACTATCAGAAGCGCGAGGTCATGATCCCGATGCGCGATGGCGTCGCGCTGTTCACGGCGGTTTACGCGCCACGCGACAGCGCGCAACGCTATCCGTTCCTCCTCAATCGCACGCCGTACAGCGTCGGACCGTACGGTATGGACGCCTTTCCCCGAAGCCTCGGCCCTGCCGCCGAGTTTGTACGCGCGGGATACATCTTCGTGGCCCAGGACGTACGCGGACGGTATCACTCCGAGGGCCAGTTTGTGCATATGACTCCGCACAGAGCGATGAAGCGCGATGCTCACGATGTCGACGAAAGTAGCGATACGTATGACACCATCGACTGGCTCATCAAGAACGTTCCGCGCAACAACGGGCGCGTGGGGCTATGGGGAATTTCGTACGGCGGGTTTTATGCGGCGGCTGGCATGCTCGACGCACACCCGGCGTTGAAGGCCGTTTCGCCACAAGCACCGCAAGCTGACTGGTTCCTCGGCGACGACACGCATCATAATGGCGCCTTCTTCCTGACATCGACCTTCAACTTTATGGCGATGTGTGGACGACGCGGCACCGGGACGTCTACGGTGTGCGGCCCGAAGTTCGATTTCAACACCACGGACGGATATCAATTCTTTCTCAACATGGGATCGCTGGACAGTGCCGACGCGAAATACTTCCACGGCGAGGTGCCTGGATGGACCGACATGATGCAGCACGGAACCTACGATCAGTTCTGGCAGGAACGAGATATCCTGCGGCACGTTCGACGCGTGAAGCCTGCCGTGCTGACCGTGGGCGGCTGGTACGACGCCAACAACTTTTATGGCGCCCTGCATCTCTTTGAGGCCATCGAACGACAGAGCCCAGGCACCGATAACGCCATCGTGATTGGTCCGTGGTCTCACGGTCAATGGGCGCGCGATTCGGGTGCGCAGTTGGGCATGTTGCGATTCGGCTCGAACACGAGTGTCGAATATCGCGAACACGTGTTACTCCCGTTCTTCGAGCATCACTTGAAGGGCGTCGGCGCCGCGCGCACCACGAAAGCTTACGTTTTTGAGACGGGCGGAAACCAGTGGCGTGATTTCACGTCGTGGCCGCCGAGGAATACGGTGGCGCGATCATACTACTTTGCGGCCAAGGGTCAGCTCTCCGTCGCGCCGGGTCGGTCAACGCGTGACACAGTCGACCAATACGTCAGTGATCCCAATACGCCGGTGCCTTTCGCGCCCAAGCCAAGCACTGACATGGATCCAGACTACATGGCGCAAGATCAGCGGTTTGCAGCGAGCCGTGCGGACGTGCTTGTCTATCGCGGGGACCCATTGCGCGCAGACGTCACCATTGCGGGGCCAGTGTCCCCAACGCTGTTCGTGGCATCCACCGGGACTGACGGCGATTGGATCGTCAAGGTGATCGATGAGCACCCTGATGGCACACAAGAGCTGGTTCGCGGCGATGTCATTCGGGCAAAATTTCGGCGCAGCTTTGAGACACCGGAACCACTCGTGCCTGGCCATGGCACTATGCTGACGTTCAACATGCCGGATGTGCTGCACACGTTTCGCACCGGGCATCGCATCATGGTGCAGGTGCAGAGCAGCTGGTTCCCTCTCGTCGACCGCAACCCGCAAACGTTCATGGACATCTACCACGCGTCCGCGAGCGATTTTCGGAGTACAACCCAGCGGGTCATACGCTCGGCACGCCATGCGTCTCGGGTGACGTTCAACGTGGTGCGGCCGTCCACACGACGCTGAGGGACAACGCCACTCTCTTGCGTACGACATGCGGCATCCGTACGTTTTGCCATGTACAATGGTATACCAGATTGGTAGCGGAGTCTGGAATGCACTGATGGACGATCTCAGCAAACCGCATTTGCCCAAGGTTTTCACATGGACGACGCCCTGTATTTCTCGGAGCAACACCTCGCGGTCCGCGACATGGTTCGCCAGTTCGCGCGTGACTACGTCGCGCCGGTCGCGGCGAAGTTCGACGCTGATGCCACGTTTCCGTGGGAGAACGTGAAGCGGATGGGCGAGCTTGGATTGCTCGGCATGCCCTGGCCGGAAGCATTGGGCGGTGCCGGATTCGATCTCTTGAGCTATATGATCACCATCTTGGAGCTGGCCAAGGTCGATGCATCGACGGGACTGACTGTGTCGGCGCACACAACACTTGGCACGTCACCGATCGTGAACTTCGGCACCACGGCGCAGAAGGCGCGCTATGTGCCCTTGCTCGCGACCGGCAAAGTCATGGGCGGGTTCGGGCTGACCGAACCGGATGCGGGCTCCGACGCTGGCGGCACACGTACCACCGCCGTGCGGCGCGGCGACCACTATGTCATCAATGGCACCAAGCGATTCATCACGCACGGTAGCGTCGGCGAGATCTTCATCGTCACCGCGGTCACGGATCCGTCGCTGGGCAACAAAGGCATTAGTGCCTTCATTATGACCAAAGCAACGTCCGATCTCGATGCCGTGCGAGGGCTCGGGATTGGACACGAACCGTCGTTGTGTGTCATGAAAGGCTTTCGCGCCGGTAAGAAAGAGGACAAACTCGGCTGGCGCGCGTCCGATACGGCCGAGTTGATCTTCGAGGAAGTGGAAGTTCCTGTCGAAAATCGTATCGGTGATGAAGGACAGGGGTTTGTCAACTTCATGAAGACGCTGAGTTCTGGTCGTATCGGGATCGCAGCGCTATCGCTGGGTATCGCCGAAGGCGCGTATGAGGCGGCCGTACGATACGCCAGCGTGCGACACCAGTTCGGCAAGCCCATCGCTGAGTTCCAGGGCATTTCATTTCAGCTGGCTGACATGGCCACCGAAATCGAAGCAGGAAAACATTTGATGTTCCATGCTGCGTGGCTAGCGCAGCACGACAAGCCGTTCACCAAAGAAGCGGCCATGGCGAAGCTTTTTTGCTCAGAACTTGCGATGCGAGCCACGACCAAGGCCGTACAGGTATTCGGCGGCTACGGCTATACCAAGGACTATCCCGTCGAGCGCATGATGCGCGATGCGAAGATCTGCGAGATCGGCGAAGGCACGTCGGAAATTCAGCGCATTGTGATCGCCCGACACATTCTCAAGGAACTTGCCACGTGAACCAACCACCCGCTGTTCACTCGAGGAGCGCATGATGAAACCGCGACACCATATGTCATTCGCCCGACGGGCCGCGATCGCGCTGTGTACGCTGCCCTGCACCGTTCTCTCCCAGGAACCGTATGCTGGCCTTGACGCGTATGTCATCAAGGCGATGGCCGCCGTCAAACTGCCGGGCGCCGCAGTGGCCATCGTCCGCAACGACTCCGTGATCTACCTGAAAGGCTACGGCGTATTGGCCACAGGAAGTCGCACGCAGGTGAACGAGCAAACGCTCTTTGAGATTGGTTCGAGCAGCAAGGCGTTCACCGCAACGGCCGTGGCGATGATGGTCTCCGACGGCAAGATGAGTTACGACGACCTGATCTCGAAATACCTGCCGGATTTCAAGCTCTACGATCCTGCGGCCAGTGCCCAGGTGACAATCCGCGACGCCTTGCTGCATCGCAGTGGCATTGGGCGCGGAGAGCTTGTGTGGCTCGACGCCGGCATGTCGCGCGACGATGTGATGCACCGCGTGCGCTTTCTCAAACCGGAGTCGAGCTTTCGCACAAAGTTTTCGTATCAGAACATGATGTATCTGGTCGCTGGCGAAGCCGCAGGAAAGGCGGTCGGCAGCACATGGGATGATCTCGTGCAAACGCGCATTTTCACGCCGCTCGGCATGGTCGCGAGTGCCCCTACATCTCGTGGCCTCAAGACCACCAACGTCGCCATGCCCCACGTGATGGAGAATGATACGGCATCCAAGAGGCCACCATTCGTTGGTGAGAATATCGCACCGGCTGGCGCCATCCTCTCCAACGCGTACGACATGGCGCAATGGCTGCGCTTTCACCTGAACGACGGCATCGTGAACGGCAAACGGTTGGTGAGCGCCGCGGCCCTCAAGGAGACGCACACCCCGCAGATGCTCCTCGGCGCCGGTCTCGGTGCCGGCGAGCAAACGTTGTTCAATGCGTACGGCATGGGGTGGATTGTTCAGGACTTTCGGCACGAGCTCGTATGGCAGCACGGCGGCAACACCCCCGGCATGACCACGGCCGTCGGGATGCTCCCGGAGAAAAGGTTTGGCGTGGTGGTGTTGAGCAACATGGATCACTCGCTGCTGCCGGACAATCTGATGCACTACCTCTTCGACCGACATCTCGGCGCGCCTGTGCGCGACTATATCGCGGAAGCGCAGGCGAAGGCAAGCACACAACGACGACCGGTTGATAGCACGACACCACCGCACGTGACGGTTGCAGCGCCACTGCCGTTGTCCTCGTACGTTGGCACGTTTGCCGACAGTTTGTACGGTGAGGCCACAGTGTCCATCAAAGACGGACATCTCGAATTCGTGCGCGGCATGGCACACGGCGCACTCGAGTACTGGAATGCAAACAATTTTCGCTGGTCGAGCAATGCTGCAATTGGCGGTGCTACCGGGCCAACAGCGTTTATTCGTTTCGAGGTCTCACCCGACAACCGAGTGACGGGTGTGTACTTCGGCCTGGCACCAGACGTTACTCTC
Organism: Gemmatimonadaceae bacterium; assembly: GCA_031372205.1. Lineage (GTDB taxonomy): Bacteria > Gemmatimonadota > Gemmatimonadetes > Gemmatimonadales > Gemmatimonadaceae > Gemmatimonas. The sequence goes on from JANMKU010000490.1 coordinate 8,765, forward strand.
CTCGGTCGCAAGAACGCGGGTGGTGGACGCGGCGGGAGAGGCGGACGCGGTGGTGGAATACGCTAACCACCGCCCTTGTCACCCTGAGTCACCAGACGCAAAAGCGTTTAGCTCATCGAAATGCATGCTTCGCGTCGCCGGATCATCGAGGATCTTCTCGCCAAAATCCGTCAGCTACATGAGACTCCTGAGGCTCTCGACCTCAGTAACATGACTGCATTCAGGCCCGCTCAGCGCGGCGGCGGTTTCTTGCCAGCGCGGTCAATGGGTGAAGGACGACCGGTTCGCTTGACTGGGTTCAGATCCAGCAGACGGAGCGCCTCCTGAACGGCGCGCTCGAGCTGCGGGTCATGACCACGAATGACATCGGCCGCCGTGTATTCGACTTCGATATCGGGCGAAATGCCTTCGTTCTCGATGCCCCACTCGCCCTTGGTGTTAAAGAATGCTAAGCCCGGCGCCGTGATGCCGCCGCCGTCGATCGTCGGTGGAACCCCCGTTGTTCCCACCAGACCGCCCCACGTTCTGGTGCCGACCAATGGCCCAATCTTGCGCTGCTGGAAGTAGTACGGCAGCGCGTCACCACCGGAGCCGGCGGACTCGTTTATCAGCATCACCTTCGGACCAAATATACCGGCCGCTGGCGATAGCCACGGCTTGCCATCGCGCATGGCGAAGTATCCCATCTGCTTGCGATCCAGTTCGTTGACGATGTAATCGGCGACGAGTCCGCCGTGATTGTACCGCTCGTCGATAACCGCACCATCCTTGTTCTGTTGCGCATAGAAGTACCGCGTGAACGCGGCGTATCCAGGCGTCGACGTATTCGGCAGCCAGACGTACGCAAGCCGGCCGCCGGACAACTCATCAACCTTCCGCCGATTGTCTTCCACCCACGCACGCGTGCGCAATCCATCTTCGCTCGCCACCGGCACCACCGTGATTACGCGTGAACCCTCGAGCGTTGGTGAGCTGTTGACGCGCAACACCGTCTGCTTGTTCGCTGTTTCCTCGAATAGCGAATAGATGTTCGTCGGTGCAATAAGCGCGCGACCGTTCACTTCGAGAATGTAGTCACCGACGGCAATCGTGATGCCCGGTGCACTGAGCGGCGCTCGCAGCTCAGGGTTCCAGTTCTCGCCCGAATAGATCCGCCCAATCCGATAGTGGCCCGCGTTGTCGAGCGTGTAGTCTGCGCCAAGCAGGCCGACGTTGAGCGGTGTGTCGGCGGGCTCGTCGCCCTTGCCCTGCAGATATGAATGCCCAACGACCAACTCGCCGCCGGTCTGCGCGACAAGGTAGCCGAGGTCGTCGCGGTGATTGACTGACGCAACCATGGGGCTGTACTTCGCCCACACCGCTTGCCAATCCGCACCGTGCATTCTGGCGTCGTAAAAATACTCGCGCTGTATCCGCCAGGACTCTTTGAATATCTCCGCCCACTCGACGTGCGGGTCGACCCACGTCTCAAGCGTCGCGACATTGAGTGCACCATCACCGACTTTTGCGGGACGATCGATCGGCACGACACCCCATCGCGCTCCGCCAGCTTGATAGAGCAGTTTCTTGCGGTCACCGGACAGCGCGTATGAGCGAAGTCCCTCCATGAGCGTCGTGTTCGACCGCTCTTTAAGTTGATATTTCTGAATACGCAGTCCCGCTGCAGGCGACGCTCCGGCCGGCTCTGCAAAGAAGAACGTCCCAGCCGGCCCCGCTGTGAGATTGCTGTAGTCGCCGGCCGGAATCGGCACGCTGAGTATTCGCGATCCGAGTCCGGCGATGTCGATGCGTGTAACGGAATCGGCGGCGGAGCGAGCACGCGTCGGCGCAACGGCACCTGGCTCATCGCCCGATTCCGGCAGCAATGGCGACGGTTCGGCGTTGCTCAGCACGGCCAGATACACCGAACGTTTCACCGGACGATCGACGGCGCTCATCTCGACCCAACCGGTTCGCGGACCGTAGTCGGTGCTCGCGAGAAAATACAAATACTTTCCGCTTGCGTCGAAGGCCGGCGAGATCGCGTCCGCCAATCCGTCGCTCAGTTGCATCGTCTTTGCGTCGGCGACGGAGTAGACGAAGATCGCGCGGAAATGGCTCTCGAGACTTCTGCTGTACGCGATCCATTTGGAATCAGGCGACCAGTTCGCCTCGAACTCGCGGCCGGGTGTCGCATACACCTCCGCGTCGATCTTAATTGCGTGTGCAGTCGCGACGTCGAGCAACCAGAGATTCAGATGGTTGTCCTGCAACGAGATCTGCTTCCCGCTGGGCGACCATGAGAGATTTGAAAAGTACGCCGTGGACGGAAGGGCAATCGCGCGCGGCCTCGCGCTGCCCGTCTGATCGCCGATCATGAGCTGATACTCGCCGCTCGCATCGGAGAGCCACGCGAGTTGACTTCCGTCCGGCGACCAGGCTGGGCTCGTCTCGTGTGCGCCCGACGTGGCCGTCAAGTTGCGCGCGTCACCCTTCTCGGCGGGCACGGTGAAGATGTCGCCACGTGCTTCGAAGGCGGCGCGAACGCCGGTCGGAGACAGTGCGGCATCGCGAATTAGTGTTGCCACTTTCTTGAATTGCGGGCGTGCCCAGGGGAAGTCGCCTGTGACGTCAATCGTGAGCTGATGCGCTTTCCCGCTCTTGAGATCGACGAGGTGCAGATATCCCGCTTGCTCATACACAAGCGCATCGGATGTCGCCGCGGCGTTCATGATATCGAAGTCGTCGTGGTGCGTGAGTTGGGCGACGGCTTTGGTATCGATGCGGTACGAGAACAGGTTTGTCGTAAAGTTCCGGTCGGAGAGGAAGTACACAGTGTTTCCGATCCACATCGCGGCTTTATCGTTGCTGTTCTTCCACGGCAGCTTTTCGACGCTGTAGTCGGCCACGTTCATCAGCCGAATCGCCTGCGTGCGGCCTCCACGATAGTGACGCCACGTGCTGGTCTCGTACCAATCCGGCACGAACACCGTGCCAATTTCCTCGTAGGCGATGTGGCGGCCGTCGGGCGAATACGTTCCGTTGAACGCGCGCGGCATGGGGAGCGGTTCCTCGAAACCGCCGGTCGCGGCAACGGTCCACATACGATAGTACGACAGCTGTGGGGCGCTCGTGCGATCGGACGCGAACACCACGCGTTTTCCGTCGGTGCTCCAGCCGCGAACACGATCGGCACCCGGATGAAACGTCAGGCGTTTGGGTTCGCCACCAGCCGTCGCGACGACATAGACATCCGTATTGCCGCCAGAGGTGCGCGTGTAGGCGATGAGTGTTCCGTCTGGTGAAAACTGGGGCTCGGTCTCGATCTCTGGCGTTGACGTGAGCCGCCGCGCCGCGCCCCCCGTCCGCGGGACAACCCACAAGTCGGCGCCGTACTCAAAGGCGATGGCGTCGCGGTTGATGGTTGGATGACGAAGCAGACGAGTGCCTTGCGCACTAGCGGACGAAAACGACAGCACGCCGAAAGCAACGAGAGTCGCGGTAACGACAGGGCGACGAGACATACGTTCTAGGGAGACGGTGGGCGACTCGCTGCAGGCGTCGCAAGTGGAAGGCCGAGCGCCGCGCGCATGACCTGACGAGATAGTGCACCGGGATTCCCCCGAAGGTTGTTGGCGAGCACTGTGACAGACAACTCCTCGCCGACGACCCAACCATTGGCCGTCGCAAAACCAGGAATGGATCCGCCGTGCTGAATGAGTTTGTGGCCACCGATCGTATCAACCATGAGACCAAAACCGTATCGACCCGCGGCGGCCGCACCTTCCGGCGTCGTCATCAGCTGATATGATGCTTGAGACACCACCTTGCCCGTGTGCAACGCGAAATTCCATCGGGCGAGGTCGCCGACGGTTGAACAGATCGCACCCGCGGAGAAAGCCTGCGAGAACCCAAAGAACGGCGCGTTGATCACGGTGCCGTTTGGTGCGTCATAGCCACGCGCGCGATGCGGAATGATTGCGGTCGCATCACACATGCGCGTACTCGTGAGTCCAAGCGGGGCCGTGAACCGTTCCGCCAAATCGGTGGCCCAAGGTTTCCCAGTCACCCG
>JANMKU010000491.1:0-20704 GCA_031372205.1 Gemmatimonadaceae bacterium
GGAGCTGTTGTACGCGTCCGCCGCCGACCGTGTGTTCCTCGGCTTTGGCGACGAGTATGCCATCCGGGAATACGATGCGACGTGGACATTGCGACGCATTGTCCGCCGAGCCTGGACACCAACGCCACTCTCGGCTCAGGACGTGGACAGCTACGTCGATGCGTGGATGACGTTGTGGAGTACGGACAAAGGTGCTGTGCGTGAGCGCGATCGTCTGGCGCGGCGTAACGCGGCGTTCCCAGATGTGCTCCCGTCGTTTGTCGACTTTCTCGCGTCACCGAACGGTGAGCTTTGGCTGCGCAATCCTGACCTGCGTGATGCGGCCCGGTGTGCATGTCTGTCGAGTGTTACCGCGGGACCCAGTACATGGACTGTCTTCGATCCGAGTGGTCGCTGGTTAGGCGACGTGCAGGTGCCAGCGCGCTTCACTCCCGCCGAAGTGGGAAACGACTATGTACTGGGGCATAGGCGCGATACGGACGGTGTGCTGCGCGTGGTGATGTATCGGATTGTCAAGCCGCGCTGAACGTTGTGCGCGTCCACGTAATGAACAAGCCGGGGCGCAGGCGATGTCTGGTCTCGAAGTGCGCTGTCTGCAAGCCGGAGTGCCGCGATGGTGCTGGCGTCGGCGTTGCACCACCACCTCGCCGGCGGGCTGCGCGCCGCCACTGGATGCTACGCACGAGTCGCCACTAATCGCCAATCGCGTTGGCCGCGGCGCGCGCGCGTGGACCAGGTGGCGTAACTGCGACGCAAGATGGAACGCGGCAATACGTCGCGGTCGCGCAGCAGTCCATCGACCACGTGCACACCACCCCGCACCGTCGATGTCTGCAGCGCGTCGATCAGTTCGGCGGTTTGCCACTCGGACAGATCAGCACAGGCGGCGGGCGAGTAGAGCACAGCGCTAAACAGTGTGGGACGCGGCAACGCTGTTGTTGAAGCGACGGCGCGCACGAGGTGCGCCCAACCAGACCGGCTCACACGCGCGTGCACCGCGTCTCGCGCCTCGTGATCGGGTTCCACCACAATCACCGCGCGTCCGTCAGCGCACAGCACTCGCCATACATCGGCCCCGCGCGGTTGAAGCACCAGCACCGGCGCACCATTGGACGCCGACGCGGACACGTCGAACGCCAGTTGCATGGCGGCGCCGGATACGGGTCGACGCGCCGTGGACGGTTGGTGCCCGGCAGACGGTTGATATTGCGAGCGCATCCACGCTCGAAACGATGGCAGGCTCATGCGCTCGGCGATGATGCTGTCGACCTCGGCCGCGAGCAGAGTGTCGCCAAGCTGAAGCTCGGACCGCGCCTCGATCCGCACACGCGCTTCATCAGCGATTCTGATCAGTGACGCACGAGCCAGTACTTGCTTATAAAACTCGATTTCGCGCGCACGGTACAGCTCGTAGCGACGACGAAACGAGAGAGGGAGCGAGTCGGGCGTCGGCATAGCAGCTGCGGCGATCCGGCAGAAGGTCAGCACGTCTGGACGCACACCATATCATGTTCCGGCTGATCGCACCAGCGCCGCAACCAGACGTGCGGTGCGTTCGAGTGTCGACTACTCGGTACCCACGTATTCAATCAACACGCCGCATGCCGGTCCGTACGACGCGACCAACGCGTCCGCCGTTACCAAGCGCATGGGTTCGCACATTGCCTGCGCAATGAGCAGACGATCGAACGGATCGCGGTGCAGCACGGGCAGGTTCGCCACCCGCAGTGCCGGGGCCGCGAGAACCGGCAGTTCACGCATTCCGGAGTCGAGGGCAGCGCCCCTGATCTCCGCCACCGACACGAAGAGTGCATGCACGCCGCGTGACTGCTTGATCGCGAGCTCCCACCACGACGCGACGCTTACGTAGGCCTCGACATCATTCGCGGCCAGCAGCGCCCGTTCGCGCGAACGCAGGCGCGAACTGCCACTGAGCAACCACAACACCACGTGCGTATCGAGCAGCAACCGCATTAAGGGGTGCCGCGCTCGAACTCATCGAGCATGTCGTCGGACAATGGCGCATCGAAATCGTCGGGAACGACCAAGCGACCGGCAAGAGCGCCAATCTGGAGACCACGGGGACGATCGCCGTATGCGACCAGCGCCACCTGTGGTCGACCGTAGGCACCAATCTCGATGCGCTCGCCTTCAGCAGCGCGCTTGATCAGCGCGGACAGCGATTTTTTTGCGGCGGCAATGGAAATGACGGTCATGAATCCCTCCTTGTCCAGAAAAATAGTACTAGGTCCGACCTAGGTCAAACTTCAGGTTTCGCCCTCTGAATATTGCAGGCACCGTCGTCTCATTCGGGTTGGTACAGCTCCAACCCCGGCACATCGCGCACGTCCTTCACGTTCAATGTCCAGAGCGCGGCGTTGCGCCGAACGGCGCACGCGGCGATCGCGAGATCTACTTCGCGACCACGCGGAGCCGTCACCGCTCGATAGACTTGGGCCGCACTTTCCGCGTCGGCGACACCAAACTCCAGGACGGTGCTGGCTGGCAGCAGGGCCTCCTGCGTCGCCAGCTCGTCCGCCGTGCGGGGCCCGCGCCGCCACTCGTACGCCACCAACGACAACAGGGCGAGTTGCTCACCGTTGCCGATGGCACGGCGCAGCGCTGGCATCGATCGTCGGCCAACGGTCAGTGCGTCTATCAACACCGAAGTATCGAGGATGATCACCAGCGGCTACTCGAGTGGTGTACGACGGCCGCCGTGCCGACGGGCCCGTCGGAGTTCCGCGAGTTCCGCGTCGGCACCATGCTCGTCCCCAGCCGGAACACGGCCCACGAAGTCGTCGAGCACCGCCAGCATCCTCAGACGCTCCGTTTCGCTCAGACGCCCCGCCTGCGCCGCAAATGCCGTCACGGCATCGCGCACCACCGCGCTCTTGGGAATGCCAAGGCGCAGCGCCGTGCGGTCGATCCGCGCGGCGGTCTCTTCATCCAGCGTAAAGGTCATCTTATGTGTGCGTGCCATACCATTACCATACAATGGTGGCGCACAGAGGGCAAGGTGGCGAGGCGCGGGCTAGGAAAGCATGATGAGCGCGGTCATGGCTGTAACATGAACACCTGTCGCTCAAAGCGTTGCATCGTTTCACCGCCGCCCCCATCAGCACGCTTCAGGTACTGACGACACCCGTGCCGCCCGGATTCAGGGTGGGGGGGCGCCCGGTTGCCCGGGCCCGCTCGCGCCGCTGCTTCCGGTGCTGACTCCAATGAGCGTCGCGATCACGAGCGATGCTATTGCGAGCCCAAGGCCCACACTACGCCGCCGCGAGTATTGCTGGACTTTCAACGATTCGATGAGCGGTCGCGCCACCGCCACTGTGTCACCACTCGACACAAAGCGCTGGTTGGTCCCCGTGAGCGTTTCGGCGACGAGGAGCACCAGCGAGTCGGCACGACTGCGCACCACCACACCTTCCACCTCGCGTACGTCTTCACCGAGAGTGGTACGCAGCGTCGCCGTACCGACGGTCGTTAACACGAGCCGCACCGTGCCCCGCTCAGGCACCGGCGTTGCGGGTGTCACGGGCACCAGCGCGTAACACCCGGTGAACGACCACGCGGTGAGCGTGAGCACCCATACCGCGGTAAAACGACCGGCCACGAGTCTCCGTGGCCGGCCGGTGTTATCCCGCGTGCTGCGAAGGCGCGTTACTGACACGCCGCCGGACGATCGGAAGCGGGCTGCGGCGCCAACGGGTTCTGTTGCCGTTCATTGTACGAAATCGGGAAGAAGCACGGCTTGAGACCACGTGTGGCGACCCACTTGTCAGCGCGAATCTGAAATCGATAGTGATCGTTCAGACGTCGCCCCTGGAGGAAAAGCGACACTGCCCGTTCATGGATGAGAATGTCACGCGCCGCTGGCGTACCAGTCCATGCAGGCAGCCCATTGACGGTACGCACCGCATTGATGCGCGTCGTGAATTCCGCGGTGTTGCTCGTTGCCAATGCCGCTTCGGCGAGGATGAGCTGCATTTCCTTCGCCGACGTGGCCGTCCAGCCCACATTGGTCGTGGACGCCAGGCGACAGCACTCGTCAATGTTCGCGAGCGTTACCGGGTCGGCCTGTCCGGTTATGGGATCAAGCAGACTGATTCCGGCGATGCCGTCCACCGGACGCGTGCCCGCCGCGACCGGGTTGATGTACCGCGATCCGGCCCGAATCTCGAGGCGTGAATTCATTTCGCTGCCAGTCGAGAAGTAGCCACCGTTGTTCTGCGTAATCGCATCAAATCGATAGCGAAACGAGTTGGCCCCCATAGCGGCCAATGCCGCCGTCGCATCCGCGTTCGCGCCCGCATCGTTGATGAGCGGCTGCGCAGGGAATCCGCGTGGCGCCCGTAACGAGGTCCAGACGGCCTTGGAGAACTTCGCCCTCGCCCGTAGTCCCAGGATACGTCCTTGCAGGGGCACATTGTTAATAGCTTGCGCCACCACCAACCCCTTGTTCAGGTATGTCACGGCAGAGTCGAACACGACGCGCATGTTGGCTTCACCAATCGGTGCGCCGTTGATGATGCGATCAGACGAGATGATAAAATCCTCGTACGACTCGCCAATCATGTTGTACGTGGTCGCAGCGAGAAAATACGCTTGCGCCAAATCCGCCCGCGCGCGGAGGAGACCAGCCTTGTCGTACCCCTCAAGTTTGGGAATCACGTAGTCGCCAAGCCACCGCGCCTGCGCCACATACGAGAACTGGCCATCCGTGTATTCGTTGAGGGGATCGCCCACGTCGCCAACGTCGAGGAAGTTCCAGTACTCTCGCGAGCCCACCCATGTGAGCTCGTCCGCTGCTGCACCCGACGTCCCGATGACCTGATTGCCCGCGGCATTCACCGCACCATACAGACCGTTCACCAGCGACGTTGCGGCCGCTGCCGCGGAGGCAATAGCATCCTCGGTGACGGCGTTCGGATTCTTCACTTCGGTGGAAAAGATCTGACAGGACGACAGCGTAATCGCGCCGAGCACGAACACACTTCCGATGGATCGACGGCGGCGAGACGCCACACCCACGATCGAGGTTCCGATAGTCATTGAGTAGTGGTCCCGGTTAGAAGCCAAAGTTGAGCGCGAGCGACACACGACGTGGAATCGGCAGCCCGAATCCGTCGGTGGCGTTCTGGAAGTTGTCAGCCAGCGTACCGACGGAACCACGTCCGTTTTCGTTCGACTCTGGATCGGCGCCAGGATACTTGGTCCACAAAAAGATGTTGCGACCCGCCAAGGTGACGCTCGCATTCTTGACGCCCACGCGACGCGCAACGGATGCGCCGAGATCGTACGTGATCGCCAATTCGCGCCACCGTAGGAATGACCCGTTCTGCGCTTGGTTGAGCCCCGGTTCCAGCAGGCGGCGATACTTGGTGATGTACTCGGTGGCGGCGGCCACGCGCTGCTCCGGTGTACTGGCCGGATTTTGCATAATGGACTGCGGGGTGGAGAACTCGATGCGATTCGATCCGATACTGCCGTGCTGTGACTGCCGGAATCCGTCGGTCAAGTTCTGCACCTTGTAGCCCGTGCGATACTCCATCGTCGACTGCACCTTCCAGTGTTGCCGGAACGAGTACGTGCCACCGAACGCGCCAGTCCATTTGGGGATGTTCGTGCCGACATTTTGCTCAAACAAAATGCCGCTGCCATCGTAATCAGCGAGCAACGGCTGCAGCACACTCTGGACGGCAGACGTTTGAATGTCACGCGGTTGCGCGAAGTAGGCCAAGACTTCGGCTGCCGTTGCTGCGGTGCCGCGGCCGTTGAAATTGATCGGCAGCTGATCGGCAGTGTAACACGCGATGGGCTTGCCCAGCTTGTTGCTGGCCGGGCCGCTGGCTGCGCACGGCTGCGCCAGGCGCGGTTCGTAAATGGAGCCCAGTGGATCGCCTTCCTTGAGATACACGCGATACCGTGCATAACCACCCGACACACGAATGGCTGGCGCGCCACCCAAACTGGTGAGCGTCTGCTTGAGGTACGCGGCGTTTGCAAACAATTCGAGGTTGGTGTTTTGCTTGCGAATGGCCGTGCCACGCAATCCGATTTCCATCCCGTTCGCATCGATCTTGCCGATGTTCGTCAACTGCGCCAGACGGAATCCACCGGACTGCGCGAACGTGCGCGGCACCAGCGCGTCGTCGACCGTGCGCTTCCAGTAGGTGAACTCGATACCCAGCCGATTGTCCAGCACGCCGGCTTCGAAACCACCCTCGGTCTCGGTCGAGATTTCCGGCCGCAGGCCCGGGTTCCCGAGCTGCGACGGCAGCAGTCCGGAGCCGAGCGCGGTGACCAGCGGCGAGAACGTGGTGAACTGGTCGAACGCACCAGGTTGACGACCGGACCGGCCAATTGCGGCGCGTAGGCGGAGTGTGTTCAGCAGCGACGAGTTCCATGACTTGCGGTCGGACGGGACCACGGACAGCGATACCTTGGGATAGAACACACCACCGGCGCTCTTGCCGAAGGCGCTCGAGAAGTCGTACCGGCCACCGGCCGTGCCGAACACCCAATCGTGCCAGCCAACCTGCGTCTGCCCGAAGTACCCACCATTCACCGTAGTGATGAATGACTCTCCAACCGTGATGTTCAATCCACCGGCGCCCACGACTTCGATGCCAGGTCCGGGAAAGCTCGTGGATGATCCGGTCTGCGTGGTGGTGCGGTTGTTAAACACTTGCAGTCCGCCCACCGTGGAGGTCGTCCACGCATCACCGAAGTTGCGATTGTAGGCAATCTTGCCGTCCAACGTGAACACGCGCGTCCCGCTGGAAAACGTCTGTCGCGAGCCCTCGGGATTGTTCGAGGTGAACAGGTCGACATTGTACCCAAACGGCGAGAATCCAAAGTCGCGCTGCGCGGTGTAGTCAAAGCCAACCGTCGAACTGAGCGTCAGGTTCTGGGTCTGCGCATATGAGCCATCGAGAATGCCGACATAGCGCTGCGATCCGGTTTCGTTCGTGACCTGCAACGCCTCGCGGGCGGTCGCAAACGCCTGATTGCCGAACGGGTTGCCGGCGCCTGAGCAGCGGCCTGGTGACACGTACGTGGAGAGATTGCAGTTGGCGAGCTCGGGGCGCGCCATCATCGCTAGCGAGTTCACGCCGTAAATATTGTTGTTGTTTTCCGGCGACTTGTTGTTCGTATTGTAGTAATTGTTGTTGAACTTGAGCCGCAGTTTCTGCGTGGGTACCAGCGACAGGTTCGCGGAGGTCTGGATACGACGCACTTGATCGCGCGCCGGACCGTAGTCGGCACCGCCGAACGGTCCATCCTCAAAGAAATACCGACCACTCGCGAAGTACGTGATGGCCTGTCCGCCACCCTGCACCGAGGTCGAGAGCGCATTCCCAACACCCGTCTCCTGGAAATAGTCATGGAAGACCGGCACCTCAAATACTTCGAAAGCTTTGAGACCTGGCTTGTTCCAATAGGTGGCAAGTGAGTCGGCACGCGCCTGTGTCCGCGCGTACCCCGAATTGGGCGCAATGCGGTTGCCGAAACTGATCGCATCCTGCTGCAACTGCGCCGACCAGCGCGGGGTGCCCGACGATCCCGTCTTCGTAAAGAACTGGATCACGCCGTTCGACGCTTCCGTGCCGTACAGTGTGGCGGCGGCCGCTCCCTTAAGCACTTCCACGCGCTCAATGGTGCTCGGGTCGATATCGTCGATGCGCGACGGCGAACCGCCACCACCGTTGCCAATGCCATAGCCCCCGCCGGAATTCATCCGCACGCCGTCAACAAAAATGATCGGCTCGTTGGACTGTGACAGTGACGCGTTGCCGCGAATGCGGATCTTCGCGCCTTCGCCCGACAGCCCACCCGACACAAGACCCGAGACACCTGGCTCGCGGGCGGTCAGCAAGTTCGACATGTCGTTGATCGGCGCGTTGGCCGGCGGCGTAATGACGGCGACGGTATTGCCGAGCCGCTTCACTTCCGTCTTCTGCCCGCTTCCGGTCACGACCACCTGATTGAGCTGCACCGCCGATACCGTGACAGCCACATCTCGCTTGGCCGTCTGTCCGGCACTGACGGGCACGACCCGCGTCTCGCGTGTGTACCCGATGGCCCGCACACGCAGGGTCACCGTCGCCGATCCAGCAGGCACCGGCACGCCGGTGATGCGATACGCCCCTTGCGCGTTGGTCATGGCGCCAAGCGCTGTGCCGTCAATCGTGACCTGCACGTTCTCAAGTGGTCGGGTCGACGTGGCGTCGGTAATACGCCCTTCGATGATTGCGGTCGAACCCTGCGCCATCGCGGTAAACAACGGCAGCGACAGCGCCATTGAGACCGTGGCAACAAAGCGTGACCAGCGTGCGTGAGCGGGTGCCGGCATGCGTGGGATTCCTCTTGTCGGGTGGTGCGTCGACCGCAGGGGAGGGGCGGTCCGCAGTAAAGCGTGCGCTACTATGCAGGGCGGAGGCTGATATGGCAACTAACATCGTTAACGGAATTGACGTCACATACGTCAGGGCCGCCGTTGTCCCGCTGGGGTGGTCAGCGCATCGTGCAGGGCCTGGGCCAGCTTGACGGCCTCCGCATTGCCGGGGTCAAGAGCGAGCGAGCGCCGCACAGACGTTGCGGCCCGCGCCAGCTGCCCTTGCTTGAGCCACGCCAGTGCAAGCTGAAAATGCCCTACCGCCAGTCCAGGATCGCGCGCCAACGCGTGCTCGAACCACGGAATCGCGCCGCCCGCGTTCCCCTCCCGCAACATGCTGGTGCCCAAGTTCAGGTAACCCAACGCCGACGTGGGGTCGAGCGCGATCGCGCGTCGAAAGGCCGCCAACGCGCCCGCACTATCGCCACCGCGTTCGAGCGCGATCCCCAGGTTGACCTCCGCGATCGGCTGCTGCGCATTGACCTGCAAGGCGTGCGTATAGGCCTGCACCGCGGCACTGAGATCGCCCGCATCGGCCAGCGCGAGGCCAAGGTTCACCAACAGCGCTGGCTCGCTTGGCGTGACCGCCAGCGCCTTCCGGTACGCCACCACCGCACGACCCGACTCGCCTGCCCCTCTCGCGGCGTCGCCCACCCCGCCGAGGACAAGCGCCCAGCGACGACGGAGCGCATCACGATCGGCGGCGCTCGAATCGGACGCGCTGCGCAATTGCTGCTGCAGGAATCGACGCGTGTCGCCATCGTTGCCTTGTGTATAGTGCAACGTGGCCAGGGCGAGCGATCGCACGTCGGGGTCGCGCACGACCGCAAGCGCACGGAGCCGTTCATCGAGCGCGCGCGGCACGGTGCCCATGTTCGGCGCGGCGAAGTGCTCAAGCCAGTGGCTGAGTCCAGCCACCTGCGCCGACACGTTGCGAGAGTCCGGCTGCAATAGCAGCGTCGTTGCCGAATCGATGTCGCGCACAGACTGCGCCACCAACACGCTGGCCACCGCTACTTCGTGTGGCTTGAGTTCGCCCCACCATGTCGCGACCTGTTGGCGGTGCTGTGCTTCGCTGACGGTCGCATGGCAGCTGCGACAAGCGCTGGTGACGCCGAGCGCCGAGTCGAGTTCCGGGCGCGGAATCGAGACGGAATGATCGGTGCGGGCGTAGCGGATGGCGGTGCCCAGTTCGTGTTGCTGCTGGTACGGCATATGACACGACGTACAGCTGCTGCCCGGTGAGCCCGCACGATGTTTTGTGTGCGCTGAGACATCGGCGGCCTTTGACGCATGGCAGCTGGTACACTGTCGATCGTCGGTTCGACCGGGCAACGGTGTCCCATCGGCCGTGCGATAGTGCTGGGAATGCGGATCGTGACAGGAGGTGCACGTCATGTTGCCGTTGCGATAGCAGTCGCTGGCGAGGTGTCCTTCCTGGTACGCAAACGTGCGGGTGCGGCCATCAGGCGTGAGCGGCCGATCTCCCAGCTGCGACAGACGCACCGAATAGAAGTGCGACAGGTTCGCCCCGGGTCGCCAGCGGGACACCAGCCGATCCTTGAGGGCATGACAGGACAGGCAGACGTCGATCGACTGATCTTTGCTCAGTGTAGCCAGCGCGACGAGTCCGATGTCGGCCGGCGGCGGTCCTCCGGCGCGCATCAAGGTCACGTGACGTGCGGCCGGCCCGTGACATGATTCGCAGTTGATCGCGAACCCATTGGTGTTGGTCGTCCATCGCTTGGCGACGGAGTCGAAGGCCACGTCGATCTGACTGCCGTGACACGACTGGCAATTGCCGAAGCGCGGCTCGTCACCGAGGATGCGTGAAGGTGGCCAGTCACCACAATCAGCGAGACGCAGCGTTGCCGTGATAGGTTGCCACCCTTTATCGGCGCGCGTCCCGGTGTTGCAGAACCAGGTGCGACTCTCTCGGCTCCAGTCGAATGGCAGAAAGCGCATCGTGCCGTCGCTGTACGCCGTTACAAAGCCCTGTGTACCACCGCCCGCCATGTGACCACCACCGATCACCCCGTTGACCGTTAGTACCGTGTCTCGTTCACCAGCACGTTGCACGGTGAAGGAGAAGACGCCGTTGTGCTGGCGCGGGATGACCGTCGCGTCGCGGAATTGCAGCGCCTCTCCGTCGAACGGTGCGATGACCGGCACACGGTCCGGTCCCATGGTCGTGCCGCCTGCTGTGCCGTGCGTAGAGGTGCGCCACGCACTGAACTGCTCGACGTGACACGACTGGCAGCTTGTTGCACCTGCGAACTCCGACGCGTCTGGCGCAAGCGGCGTGCCAAGGGCTGTGGCGATCAGCGGCGTATCGTCGTCTGACGCGGTCGCCGCGGTGGTGCCGCGCGTACATGACCAGTTGGGGCACGCGACGAACAACACGGCTGCGCTCCGAAGCAATCGGCCGACCATCACGGTGAACCGCGTGACCACGTCGGCCCCTCGCAGCGGCAGAGCGTACGGATGTAGCGCACCAGCGAGCGAATCTCTTTCGCCGACAGCGACGCGCCGAACGCCGGCATGCGCGCGCTCCGGTTCATGATCGCCCCACCACCATCGATCGTATCGAACAACGCATCGTCACTGCGTCGTGCGGTGGTCACCGCATCTGCATGACGCGCCGGCGCAACAGGCAACTGCCTGGCGTTTGGTCCGTCGCCTTTCCCGGTCGCACCATGACAGCTGGCGCACCATCGCTGGTACAGCGCGGCCGCACTCGTGTCGATCGTGCCGCTCGCCGCCGTCGGGGACGGTGGCGGTGCCGCCGGATCGCCGCCAAAGTAGCGAATGATCAACGTGCGCTCGCTCGCCGACAGTCTCGACTTGGGCATTGCTGCTCCAGGTCGCAGTCGCGCCGGATCGGTGATGATCGCCGCGATGTACGCGGGGCTGCGACGGGTGCGCACGTCATCAAGGCCTGGGCCGACGAACCCACCCGTTCCGCCAACACGATGACAACCCAGGCATGACAGTTTGTCGCGCAGCAACGATTCGGCCTTGTGACGAGCAAACGGCGTGAGCGGTGCCGGCTGTGCCGACGCGTCGATCCCACGCACTACGAGCGTTGCACTGGCGAACACGTATAGGAGCGCACGTGAGGACGCGCGGTGCGCTCGCACGCGCTACGGCTTGGGCGGTGTACGACGCGCACCCGTCCAGAGTACAATGGACCCGCAGCCGTTCCGCGACTGAAACTCTATCGGCACACTCGCCGTGCGAGAATAGATCTCGATGCCGCGCACGTCGTTGGGCTTGATGAACTCATCGAGGTTGCCGTCCGTTGGCACCAACACGCCGTTCATATACACAGCGGGCACGCACGACCCGCCGCTGCCAGCGTTGCGCATGAGCACCTTGTCACCGCTGCCAACGCCCGCGATGATGGTCATGCCCGGCGTGGTGCGGAACAGATCGGCCGTGGTCAATGCGGCGCGCTTCGCAATTTGTGTTTCGTCGATGAAATGTCCGAAGCCGCCCTTCCGTCGCCTCTCGAAGTCGGCCAGCGGCACCGCCGACGCATCGGCGCGCGCTTTCACGTTGACGGCGTCAAGGACCGGCGCGACCACGTCCATCACCACGACGACCGCGGCATCGCTGGCCTCGAAGATATCCACCGGCTTTCGCGTGACCTGAAAACCGAGCGCGCGCGACTCGAGGGTGTAGGTGCCTGTTGGCAATCCGAGCAAGGTGAATTGTCCGTCAGCCTTGGTGGTGTCGGTCACGCTGTCCCACAGGCCAATGCGCGCACCGACGATGGGCTTGCCGTCGGCCGTTCGAACGACGCCGCGCAATTTGCCACTGCCGCGCAGCTGTTTCACACCCACGGTCACCGCACGATCGGAGGGCGTCACTTGTACCGCCCGCTCCACGCGCGTTGCCACGCCGACATACAAGTTGCGCAAGAGCAACCCGTTGGACGGTGCGCTCAGCTCCACCACCCCACTGGAGTCGCTGCCAGCAAACGCTCTGGTGAGAATCGGGGCGTCGGTGGGCACGCCACAGAACGCGAAGAAGCCGGACTCTGAGGCGTCAATGAAACGGACTGGCGTTCTTCGTTCGAGCCCTTGTGGTCCGGCCAGCACTTCGGTCCACTGAGCGCGCACGCGGGCCTGCGCACTGAGCATGGAGCCGCGCGCCGAGCGTACTTCGCCGATGAACATGGACGGCGCCTGCCCGGCCTGCGCCGCGCCGCACCGCGCCGTGATGATCGTCGCGGCGGACGGGATCACCAGTCGTGCTTCGATGTCGCCTGTCGTTTGGATGTCGACGCGATGCAGTGCGCTTTCGATGCCTAACGTATCGAGCCGATCGTGCAGGAACCCGAGAAGGTAGGTACCCGCGGCGATTGAATCGACGACGAACGTTCCGCTTGTGCCTGTTGTCGCCGAACGAATGCGCGACGGGTCATTGGTTGAGACCAGCTGCACGATGGCGCCAGCGAGCGGCTGCATGGCGATGCTGTCAAACACCTCACCGATGACGCGCGCTCTGGGCCGAGCGGCGCCTGTCGGTGGTGACGATACGGGGATGGGCGGTGCAGGCAGCCGTTGGGCGAGCAGAGACGTTGGCGCGAGGATACCGAACAGGGTCGCACTGAAGACGCCCACGCACGTGATTCGCCCGCGGCATTGATGGAGCGCGTGTCTGCCCTTGCCTGAACGGTTCATACGAGGACTCTAACAACCTGCTAAGCATCTTGTGAGGAATTTCAATCGTACGGCTGGCGTCCGAGGATAGTATGCGCTGACGGGTTGGCCGCGGGCAGGCCGGACAGCGTTACGTGGGCTATCCATCACGCCGCGATCGACGTAGCATCGCAGAGGCCCCGCCGTGCGCGGTGCCTGCCTCGGCTGCCCCGCCGTGTTGATCCCGCACCGGAGACTTGCGCTATGCACCACCCGACCATCGGCGTTTCCCTGCTCGTCGTATTCGCCGTCCCGTCGTTCGCCGCAGCACAAGCGGCCGTGCACGACCCTATCGCGAACGCGATTGGCGGTCTCAAGTGGCGATCGGTTGGGCCAGCGAACAACGCTGGCCGCATCTCGGCGGTGCACGGCGTGCCCGGTGATCCGAGTACGTACTACGTGGCCGGTGCGAACGGTGGCATCATCAAGACAACCAACGCCGGCACAACTTTCAAGCCCATCTTCGACAAGCAAAGCGTGGGTTCGATCGGTGCGATCGCCATTGCCCCGTCCGACCCCAACATCATCTACGTGGGCACGGGCGAAGGCAATCCGCGCAACAACGCGTCCATTGGCGACGGCATGTACAAGTCGGTCGACGCGGGCGAACACTGGACCAAGATCGGGCTCGAAAAGAGCGACAAGATCGCGCGCATTGTCATCGACTCGCGCAATCCGAACATCGTCTTTGTGTGTGGCATTGGCCGCGAGTGGGGGCCGAACGACGAACGCGGCGTGTTCCGTACGACGGACGGCGGCGCCAGCTGGAAGCGCGTGCTCTTTGTCGATGCGCAGACGGCGTGCTCGGATATCTCCGCTGACGCCACCAACTCCAACATCCTCTACGCCGGGATGTACACGTACCGTCGCTGGGCATGGCACCTTGAATCGGGCGGCGGCAACACCGCCGTCTACAAATCGGTGAACGGTGGTGACACGTGGGAACGACTCTCCGGCAAGGATCGTGATATTGGGTTGCCCAAGGGCGACATGGATCGCATCGGTGTGGCGGTTGCACCGAGTGATCCGAACATTGTTTATGTGTTGAGCGAAACGAAAGCCGAGGGTGAGCTGTGGCGGTCTGATGACGCTGGCGCGCATTGGCGTACGGTGAACCGCGATCCGAACATCAACTTTCGTCCGTTCTATTACGCCGACTTGCGTGTTGATCCGCTCAACCCGAATCGCGTCTACACGTTGTCTGGCTCCCTGTATCTGTCAGAAGACGGCGGCTTGAACTTTCGCACCATTGCGCAAGGTGTACACGGCGATCATCAGGCGATGTGGATCGACCCCGCAAATCCGAAGCGCATTGTTGAAGGATCGGACGGCGGATGGCAGTTGAGCTACGACGCGGGCAAAACATGGGAGGTGGTGAATACGTTCGCCTTCACGCAGTTCTACCACATCAATTACGACATGCAGAGACCGTATATGGCGTGCGGTGGCCTGCAGGACAATGGCAACTGGTGCGGCCCAAGTCGCGGGCTGTTTGGCGGCATTTTGAAGAGCGACTGGGCCACGGTGTCGGGTGGCGACGGCTTCTTTACGGTGCCCGACCTCGCGCAACCGTGGCTCATTTATTCCGATGCGCAGGGCGGCATGCTCAACATCACTGACACGCGCACTGGCACGCAGAAAACTATCTACCCATACCCCAATCGTGTCGGTTCCGTTGGTGATGCGATGATCGGGCACAAGTATCGCTTCAATTGGAACTCGCCGATCGCGCTGTCGGTGCAGAATCCCGGCGTTGTGTATTTCGGCGGCAACGTGCTCTTCAAGAGCACGAATCACGGCAACTCATTTCAGGTGATCTCGCCGGATCTCACAACGAATGATCCGGCCAAGCAACAGAGTTCGGGTGGACCGATCGTTGTCGACAACACGGCCGCCGAGTTTCACAGTACGCTCCTCTCGGTCAGTCCGTCGCCGCTCGACTCACTGCTCATCTGGACGTCGAGCGACGACGGTGTGGTCTCCGTCACCCGTGACGGTGGCAAGACGTGGAGCAGCGTCTTCAAGAATATCGCGGGACTCAAACCCGCCGCATGGCTGGCCACGGTAGAGGCGTCGCACTTTGACGCCGGCACAGCCTATGTCGTGGCCGACCATCATCAGGATGATGACTATGCGCCGTACGTGTACATGACGACAGACTTCGGGAAGTCGTGGAAGTCCATCGTTGGCGACCTGCCCGTGAGCGCCTCATGGACACACGTCGTGCGCGAAGATCCCAGGAATCGCAACCTGCTGTACGTGGGCACCGAGATGGGTGCGTGGGCCTCGTGGGATCGCGGTGCCCATTGGGTGAGTCTGCGCGGCGACTTGCCCGCAGTACCGGTGCGCGACATCCAGGTGCATCCGCGCGAGAACGATCTCCTGCTGGCAACGCACGGCCGCGGGCTCTACATCCTCGACGACATCACCGCGCTGCAACAACTCGGGCCCGCGATGGCCGCTGACGCAACGCTATTCCCTGCCCCGATTGCGATTCGATGGAACCAGTGGAACAAAGACGGCAACCTTGGGCAGAAGACGTACCGCGCCGACAATCCGCCCGATGGCGCAATGATTACGTACTTCCTCAAGGCCCAGCCGCCAACGGAAGTGAACATGACGGTGGCAGACAAGGACGGACGCGTGGTGCGTCGAACGACTCGTGTGCCCGACGAAGCGGGGATCAACCGTACGAGTTGGGATTTGCGCTACGATGCGACGCCGGGCACGGGAGGCGGTCGTGGTGGCGGCGCAGGAGCAGCTGCCGCACCCACAGACACATCGCTCGCCGCGTTACGTGCGCGCCGTCGTGCGGAAGCGCGCGAAAGCTCGGCCGCGCCGGAGTTTGAAGGCTTTGGCCCGGCCGGCGCTCCGTTTGTGTTGCCCGGCGTGTACACCGTTACACTGACGGTGGAGGGGAAGAAGTACACGACCAGTGTCACTGTGCAACTCGACCCACGCTCGGATATGACCGCCACGCAACTTGTTGCGCAGCACGACGCCGCACGGCGCATGGATGACATTGCAGCGCGCGTGAATCGCGTGGTGACGAACATTGACGACGTGTCGCGACAAATGACGGCCCTTCAGTCGACGCTGCGTTCGGCGACGCGTGACAGTAGTGCTCGGAACGCCGCGCAGGCGCTCACTGAAATCGACGGCGCGCTCAAGGACCTCAAGCACTTTCGCGACTCCGTACTGGTCCGACCGGTCGCGGGACTTGGCTACCGCCAGTATCCACGCCTGCGCGAAGAAGTGCAGACGGTGTCGGGCATGATCTCGCGGCCGATGATGGCACCAACGGCCGGCGAACTGCTACGTTCCGGCGAACTGCGCACCGAGAGTGATGACGCCAACGCACGCTTCGATACGATCATGCAAACACGAGTGGCAAAGATCAATGAGCTGTTGAAAGGCTCACCACACGTGATTGCGCCGCCAGCGCCGAGGGCGTTTGTGCCGTAGCGAACACTCTGCAACTGCTGGGGACTGCGCCCGATAAGAGCCGATGCAACGGATTAGGAACGGATCTGCAACAAGACAAACGCTTCTTGTGTTGTGGTTTCGTTCCTATCCGCCGCCGTTCTTATGGTAGCTAGCCTGGAGATTAGCCGCTCGTGCCGAATTGCCGCGTGTATTTCACGACGAGCGAACGTTGCTGCGGCCGCACCCAGTCGAAGAACCCGTTCGCTTCGCGTCCGTCATTGAACACCACAAACAGTCCAGTGCCAGCGGTATTGAGCCAACCGAAGCGCAGGTTCGAGGAGAAAATGTGCGCTTGATTGTTGTACTGTGTGAGCGTCTGCACAAACACGCGTGGCGTGAAGAAATAGTTGAGCCGCACCGCCTGCAGCGAGCTGACGAAGTGACCCTGCGGCAGCCGAGCATCGGTGTAGTCGGCGGTGAAGGAACCGGAGATGGCGGCGCCATGACGCACCGTCACCGTGCCACTGCCGCCGCTGCGTCGTCCGGTCCAAAATTCTCCAACGTCAAACCGGCCGGTCGCCGACACATTCTCGCTCGGATCCGTCGTGTAGTCGAACGCGAACGTGCCCCAGTCGTACGAACCCACCGGGATGACCACACCCGGCGCGATGGTGAACGGCGTTTGCAGCCCCTCGTGCGAGATGTTGTACTCGGGGCCGAACCTGGTGCTATTGGCGAATTCAATCTCGGTGAGATCGAGGTGGATGTAGCCCGTTTGATAGAAGCCGTCGTCCAACCCGTGGAAGCCGCGTACGCCAATATGCGGATTCCACTGCTTGAACCAGCTCCACTGCGGGACACGCACGTACCGCATGAACGTCGCGTCATATGTGCGATGACCACCGGGTCGGCTGAGAAACCCGACTTCCGGATTGAAATCGTCGCCGACCTGGGCCAAACGAATGTTGTGATTCCAGTCACGCGTCTGATACGCAATCCGGCCGCTGAACGCGTTGGCATCACCGACACGACCACGCGTCGTGGTGCGCGCTGCCCAGAGGTCGCTCGTCCACGCCTGGCCGAGCCCCAGCCGACCGTCGACGGCGAAGGTGCGATTGACGTCATCTCCGTCCTTCGTGGAGAGGCGTTGCACGACCATCGCGCCAAACCGTGATCGCGCCGAGAGTTCACGCGTGGCACGCGCCACACTGTACGATTGCCCCGGCGTGCTCGCGTCCGTCGCATCGGTGACCATCTGCAACAGCCCGATCGTTGTTCCACCAACGCGTCCGGTGAGACGCCCGCCGCCGATGATGGGTTGTGGTGTGCCGTTGCTCGCAATGCCGATACGTCTCGTGAAAAAGAGATCGACCGCCTGCGGTGTCCCTGCCGAAAATGTGCCGGCGTTCTCGAGGAAGAACGGACGCTTCTCTGGAAAGAACACGGGAAACCGCGTGAGGTTGACGCGCTGGTCATCCACCTCAACTTGCGCGAAGTCCGTGTTGTAGGTGAGATCGAGCGTCATTGCCGGTGTGACGCCGTACTTGATTTCACCACCAACGTCGGTCGGCGTGGAAGTGGTGGCGAGGCCGTTCGACCATCGGCGCTGCGCCGACGAGAGGAAATACGGCGTGATGGTCTGAATGCGACGCGTTGGCACCGTGAGTCCGGCGAGCTGCCCCGCCATCGACAACCGATAGAGGTTGAACTGTCGCGGGATGAACGACCAGTACAGTTCCTCGTTCTTGCGACGAATCGAGCGCGACACATTGAGTCCCCACGTCTGTTCGGCGCTGCCCGACTGGTATCGCAACGTGGAGTACGGAATACGAAATTCCGCCGTCCACCCCAGTGAGTCGATGTGGGTCGCCACCGTCCAACTGGCGTCCCAATTCACATTGAACCCGCCGAGTGCGCCCGCCTGCGCGCGATTCTGACCGGCGGTCGCCGCACCACCACCTTCGCCCTCGCGAATCACCTGTCCATCGTACTCGATGCCCGATGGCGTTGTCGCAAACACAAAGCCGTTTTGTCGATCGTGATACGTGTCAAAGATGAGCGCGATGTTATCACTGCTGCCAATCTGTCCGTCACGCACCTTCTCGCCTGGCACAATGAGCTGCGGCTCGCGATCGAACATGCGCGCCCCGATATAGAGGTAGATGCCGTCGGTGGCCAGCCGAATCTCAGTGCGTTCCGACGCGGGGACACCCTCATTGAGCTCCCGCTGCACAAACTCCGTAATCGGCGTGCCACTCTGCCACACTACTTCATCGAGCTTTCCGTCGATGACTGGCGGTGTGGTAATGCGCTGCGCGCGCGCGATAGGCTTCGGGCGGGCACGCGCCGCCTTCGCGAATGAGTCGGCCACTGCGGCATCAAGCCGCGCGGGCGTTTGCGCGCTGACGGCAGCGGGCAATATTCCAAGGAGAAGCGCCGCCAGACAAACGAGCCGCGACGGCGAAACGGCGCGGACCGGCCGCGCGAGGAGCGATAAATCTGCGTGAATGGGCATAGATGCCAGCCAAGCTGAACGGATGGCAGGCATTTCGCTACCGGCCGTCCGTCAACTACGCGCTCACGACGCGGTGGCTTGCTCCGACGGATCGTGAATCTTCTCGCGGATAAACAGGGCCGGGACGATACCGGTCACGAGATATGCGCCGCCCATGACCATCAGGCCGAGACCGATGGAATAGTGCGTGGCGATCAGACCGATCAGGGGTGGCGCAACCGCCGCCCCGATGCGACCGATGTTGTACGCGCCTCCCACCGCCGTCGCGCGCACACTCGTCGGGAAGCTCTCCGTCATATAGGTCGCGTTCACGCCGTAGGGCATGCCGTAGAGAAATCCAAACGTCGTTAACAGCACGACGATGTTGCCCGGTGAATGGAGCAGCACCACAATGGGCAGAAAGATCGCCGTGCCGACGCCGCCGAAGACGAAGATCCAGCGTCGACCGAACCGGTCAGCGAGATATCCCGCGACAATCTTGCCGACGATCATCGCACTGTAACTGCCCACCAGGTAACCGGTCATCTTCGTAAAGTTGAAGTTGAGTTCGGAGACCAGATACGTGGGCAGCCAATTGTTCACACCATAGTTGCCAAACTGCAGGAAGCATGAGGTGAGCGTCCAGAGCACGAAGAGTCGACGTGCCGATGGCGTACCGAGGATCACCTTCCATTGTCCAGCGCCTGTGTTGGTCGATGACCGCACGGCGCGTTTCCAGCTGGATGGTTCGGGAACGTATTGCCGAATGAACAGCGCCAGCGCAACCGGAACGAGCGCGATGGCAAAGAGCGGTCGCCATCCATGCGTCGGGACAATCGACCCTGCGAGCAACGCCGCCACGACATACCCCGCCGACCAGCCGGCCTGCAGCGTACCCAGCACCGTCGTCCGTCGCGCTGTCGGCACATACTCGGCCATCAACGTGTTGCTGACGACATACTCCGACCCCAGTCCCATCGCGGATACGAAGCGCAGCATCGCGAACTGCCAATAATGTTGCGTGAGACTCAACCCGGCCGTACCCACCGAGAACACCACAATCGTCCACACCACCACGCGCACGCGCCCGTAGCGATCCGCTGCCCATCCCCCAATGAATCCGCCGAGCGCCATGCCGATCAGCGTCACACTGGCCAGCGATCCCGCTTCAACTTTCGTGATGCCGAATTCCGTGATCAAACTCGGTAGGCTGTACGACAGGAACATGAGGTCCATGCCGTCCACCATCAGGCCAAGGAAGCCCGAGATGAGGACGATGACCCATGTGCGATCGGCGCGCACGCGCACCTACGGAACGATGGTCGGCGTGGGCTTTTTCTCGGGCAACTTGTCCGTGATCGTCGGCAATTTCCCGGTCATCGACGCATTGAACGCGGCGACATCCTTCTCCAGGAGCTGGGTGAAGTCCGCCTTGGCTTTCGCGAGGTCGCGTTCCAACTCGCTGAGCGTCGTCATCGACGCCGCCGTTGGTCGAAAGTCGGCGCCGCCGGCAACGTCACTGGCGCCCGTGCCCACTTCGCCCATCAGCCAGAGCAGGTTGAGATAGATCTTGTACTGCTCCACGTACCACTTGTCATCGCTGTGCAAGTCGGACCGCGTGAGCAGTTGCAACTCCACGCGCAACATTTTCTGATCAAGCGCCGCGAGCGCTGC
>JANMKU010000503.1:0-1921 GCA_031372205.1 Gemmatimonadaceae bacterium
GTCATCCACAAGAAAATCACCGCGCCTGCTCCCGCCAGCGGCACGGTGAGCATCACCACCAATGGAATGGTGAAGCTCGCAAACTCCCCGGCCAATACGAGAAACATCAGCAACGCCGCCAGCACCAGCACCACGGTCAACTCCTGACTCGTGCGCGCGCGCTCCGCGTCCGCACCACCCACTTGCCACGTGACCGTACTCGGCAGCGTCATAGCCGCCATGCGTGCGGTGACATCGGCGTTGGCGCGTGCTGTACCGCCCGTCTCCACGAGCCCTTCCACAATCGTCACTGGCCGCTGCCCCACCCGCACGACTTGCAACGGTGCCCGCGTTTCATGCACCTGCACCAGTTGCCCAAGCGGCACACCACGAATTGGCGTGCGCAGTGCGGTCTCCAATTCTTCGTTGCGCGCACCCGCGTAGCGCACAGTGATCGGTGTGCGGCGATCCATCTCCCGCAGTTCACTCGCGCTCACGCCACCCAGTGCTCCGGCCAGCGCGCTCGCCACTTGTTGCGGGGCAATTCCACGTTCGGCCAGTCGTGTGCGTTCGAGTGTGATCTCGACAATCGGTTGCGACTCCGCATACGCGTCGCGCACATCTGACAGTGACGTGAGCGTGCGCATCGTGCGACGGATGCTGTCCGCCCACTGCTGCGATTCCGCCGGTGTTGATGCCGACAGTTCGACGCGCACCAATCGCCCTTCGCGTCCAATGAGGGATCCGAACTCCGATTGCCCCGCGAGGTCAATCGACAGCGCCCCCTTGGCCAAATCCGGCACGGCCGCGCGCAACTGCTGCGCGAACTCGGCAGCATCAGCGCGCGCGGGTACAGGCACAATCAATTGCGCGGTGGCACTCGACCCGGGATCGGCACCGGCGAGGATCTCTTCGTCGGTAGCCTTGCCAATGCGTGCGTAGATACCGCTTGCGCCGAGTGTGCGGGCGGCGCGTTCTATGCGGGCAGCCTGACTCGTTGTCGCTTCAATACTCGTGCCTTCCGGCAGCTGGGGTTGTGCGACCAGCACGCCTTCATCCACGCGCGGCAGAATCTCTTTGGGCAGCGTCCACACCAAGAGTGCGGTCACGACCAGTGCGGCGGCGGCGAGCCCGAACACCGTGCCCGTGTGTGCTAGCGACCAGATCACGCCGCGTTCATATAGGTGCGCGAGGGATGCGCCGAGTCGGTCGAGTCGCGTACGGGTCGCGCGTAGGTTTGCGCTTGGGGGCGCGGGGGTTGGCACGTGCTGCGTGCGACGACGTCCGACGATGAGCACCGGCATGAGCGTCATGGCGAGCAGCAGTGACGCGGCGACCGTGGTGACGACGCTCAGCGACAGATCGCGGAAGAGTGCGGCAGCGAGTCCGCGCACGAAGATGATGGGGCCGAACACCAGGACTGTGGTCAGTGTGCCGGCAAACAGCGGCGCGGCCACTTCGTCGGTGCCCGTGATGGCCGCGTCACGGAGCGACATGCCTTCGTCGCGTCGTCGTCCAATCGCTTCGGCGACAACGATCGCCGTGTCAACCAGCAGGCCAGTGCCGAGTGCGAGCCCGCCGAGTGAGAGCACGTTGATGGAGACGTGCAGGGCTTGCAGGGCAACGAGCGCGACGAGGACGGAGAGTGGCACCACCGCGCCGATGGCGAGTGATACGCGCCAGTCGCGCAGGAAGAGCAGGATGACGAGCAGCGAGAGTGCGCCACCGGCGATGATCTCCTGCCCCAGGTTGCTCAGTGCATCGGTGACGAAGTCGGCTTGTGCAGCGACCACGGTGATTTGCACTTTGGGAAATTCTTTGCCCAATTGTGCGACGGCGTCGGTCATGCGTTTGGTGACCGAGACCGTATTCGCGCCCGCGTCTTTGTACACCACGAGCCCGATCGCGGCGGCGTTATCGAGTCGTGTGAGTGTGACGGGAT